>DASVSV010000060.1:0-4832 GCA_036387915.1 Thermoanaerobaculia bacterium | reverse complement strand
CGTGGGGGGGGGGCTTAAGCCACGCCCTACGTTTCCACGCGCACCGCGAGACGCACGTTTACACGCACGTGACAGCTTCCGTAAGTGATCCGTAAGCACCCCGTACGACAATACGTCCGTCTAAATTTCGTTCAGGAGATCCACAATCATGATGAGACGTTTCATTCTTGCGGCGGCGCTTGCGCTGCCTTCCCTCGTCTTCGCCCAGTCCGCCGTCCTTCCTCCCGCCGAAGCCGCCGCCCGCGCGTACGCAAACGCGGAGCGCCGCGAGCTCGCCGCGAACGTGGCGGAGTACACCTTCACCGTGCGCGTCGGCGACGGCCCGCACGACCGCATCGGCATCCACCGCATCGTCAAAGAGAGCGCGCCGGGACAGCCGGTATCGACGTCGAAGGCGGTCTTCCTCGCGCCCGGCGACATCTGGAACTTCCGCGCGGCCTTCGTCACCGGCGCCCGTCCGCTGCCGGTCTTCCTTGCCGAGAACGGCGTCGACGTCTGGGGCATCGACTATCGCTGGACGCTCGTGCCGGGCAACACCGCCGACACGTCCTTCATGACCAGCTGGGGCCTCGAGCAGGACGCGACTGACCTCGGCTACGCGCTGAGCGTGGCCCGCTTCGTCCGCACGATGTCCGGCGACGGACACGGCAAACTGTTCCTCCTCGGCTGGAGCCGCGGCGGCCAGATCGGCTACGCGTACCTGAATGGCGAGAGCCAGCTGCCCGCCGCGCAGCGCCAGGTGCAGGGCTTCATCCCCGTCGACGTCTATCTGAAGACCGACGACGCGCAGCTCAAGGCCTTCGCCTGCGCGCGCGAACAGAACACCAACGGCGCCATCGCCGCGGGGCAGGTCGCCAATCCGACCGGCGGCCTCGTCTCCGCCCTCGGCGCACTCGCGCTCTACGACCCGAACGGCTCCTCGATCCTCAACGGTCCGCCGTTCCACCTCGGCGACTACACCAATCGCCAGACCGGCCTGCTCGTCGGCGAGGCCACGTTCCTCCTGCAGGGCGGACTGGAAGTCGCGCCGTTCTACCACTTCACCGGCGGCACGTTCGGCGCCGACGGCAAGCCCGCAGGCCTGCTGTATTCGAATGAAGCGGACCTCTTCTCGTTCGAGCAGGCCGCGTCGACGTTCCAGCCGAACCGCGAGCTCGCCGACGCCGACGCCGCGACCTGCGAGACCACGGACGTGCTCTTCGACGACCACCTCTCCGACATCACCGTGCCCGTGCTCTACATCGGCGCCGGCGGCGGCTTCGGCGAGTACGGCGTCTACACGACCGCGCTCCTCGGCAGCACCGACGTGACCAGCCTCGTCATCAGCAAAGTCCCGTCGAACCAGCGCCTCTTCGACTACGGCCACGCCGACCTCTTCCTCGCCCACGACGCGGACGAACTGGTCTGGCAGCCGATGCTGAACTGGATCAGCGCGCGGTAACAGTTACGACAGCAGAAGCTCGAGGTCTTCGACCTCGAGCTTCCGCAGCACGCTGTTGTCCTCGGAGAGGATCGACTCTGCCAGCTCGCGTTTGCGCGACTGCAGCTCGAGGATCTTCTCCTCCACGGTGTCGCGTGCAATGAGGCGGTACGCGACCACCGGCCGCACACGGCCGATGCGGTGCGCGCGGTCGATGGCCTGCGCTTCGACGGCAGGGTTCCACCATGGGTCGAGCAGGAAGATGTAGTCGGCGTTGGTGAGGTTCAGCCCGAGGCCGCCGGCTTTGAGGCTGATGAGGAACAGCGGCGGACCGTCGGGGCGCTGGAACTCTTCGACGAGCGACTGGCGGTCGCGCGTCTTCCCGTCGAGATACGAATGCGTCACGCCCTCTTTCTCCAGCTCGCGCCGCACCAGGCCGAGGAACGTCGTGAACTGCGAGAAGACGAGCGCGCGATGGCCGGACGCGATCACGTCGCGCAGCTCTTCGATCAGCAGCTCCATCTTCGCGCTCGGCGCGTCGGTCTGCGGGTCGATGAGCGCGGGATGACAGGCCGCCTGCCGCAGGCGCAGTAGCGCCTCGAGGATCTGCATGCGCGACTTGTCCATGCCGCCGGTTTTGACGCGGCCGAGGAGCGCCTCGCGGTAGTGATCGCGCAGCTCGTCGTACTGCGTCTTCTGCTTGCCTTCCAGCTCGCAGTAGAGCGTCTGCTCGGTGCGCTCCGGCAGCTCCGGCGCGACCTGCTCCTTCGTGCGGCGCAGGATCAGCGGACGGATCGCGCGGGCCAGCGCCTCGCGGCGTTCGGGCGGCGTGTTCTTCGCGGCGAACGTGCGCGAGAACGAGCGTGACGAGCCGAGGAGACCGGGGTTGAGGAACTCGAACAGGCTCCAGAGCTCGCCGAGATGATTCTCGATCGGCGTGCCGCTGAGGGCCAGGCGATGTTGCCCGCGCAGTAAACGGCTCGCTTTCGCGGCCTGGCTCGACGCGTTCTTGATCGCCTGCGCCTCGTCGAGGATCACGTACTCGAAGTCCATTGATGCGAAGAGGCCGACGTCGAGCCGCATCGTCGCGTACGTCGTCAGCACGAGATCGCAATCGGCGAACGACTCCGCCGTCTTCTGACGATCAGCACCGTGATGCTCGCGCACCCGCAGTTGCGGCGCGAACTTCGCGGATTCCGCGGCCCAGTTGAACAGCAGCGACCGCGGCGCGACCACGAGCGAAGGACGCGTCCCCCCCTCGGCGCGGATCTTCTCCAGCAGCGCCAGCGTCTGCACCGTCTTGCCGAGACCCATGTCGTCCGCGAGACAGCCGCCGATGCCGGCGTCGCGGAGGAATTGCAGCCAGCCCAGTCCCGCGCGCTGGTAGGGACGCAGTTCGGCGGTGAGCGTGGGCGGCTCCTGCAGCGGTGCGGGCGAGGCAGACGTGAGCCGCTGACGCAGCTCGCCGAATGCGCGGTCGCTGGTCTTCGTCTGCAGCAGCGCGTCGATCAGCAGCGCCTGGGCGGGACGGAAGCGCACCGCGTCCCCTTCGCGTTTGCCCAGCTCCAGCGCGGGGCCGAGCGACTCCGTCCACGTCAGCGGCACGATGCCGAACGAGCCGTCCGGCAATCGCACCAGCGAGCGTTTGGCCTCGGCGGCTGCGAGCAGCTCCGGCAATGCGAGCCGCACGTCGCCGAAGCTCGCGTGCACGTTGAGGTCGAACCAGTCGATGCCGCTGGAGATCTCGACGTCGACGTCGTCGGTGACGCGCACCGGCGACGAGTCGATCTCGAGCGACCACCCTTCGGCAGTCAGCGTGCGTGCGACGTCTTCGAGCTGGCCGAGGCGGACGCGATAGCCGTCCCAGACACCGATCACGCCGACGGCGCCCATGCGCGCGCGATACGCGTCTTCGCGAGCGCGGTCGCGGCGGATCAGCTTGCGGCCGATGGTCGTCTGCATCTCCGTGGAGCGGCTGGAGACGCGCCATTCGTCGTAGAGGAAGAAAAGCTCCGCGTGCAGCTCCGCGCTGTACGCGTCGTGCTGCAGCGCCAGCAGCGGGCGCGGCTTCGCGTTCGAGACTTCCCACCCGAGCTCCGAGGGGAGGGAGACGTCGCCGATCGGCGCGCGGAGCAGTGCCTGGCGGAAACGTTCCGTGTCGCCGTGAGGGACTTCGACCGGACCGCTGGCGCGGAGCGCCTGCATCCACGAGGCGCGGCCGCCGTCGTCGAAGCGGCTGGCCATGCCGCGGCTGAAGAGGATGCCGCTGACGATGGCGCTGACTTCTTCGAGCGGCAGCGTCTCGCCGTCGCGCTCGATGGTGCCTTCGATGCGGTACGCCGCTTTCGCAACGTCGCTGACGACGGCGACGCGGAACGTCCACGGCGGCCCCTCGTCCCAGCCGATCGGCCGCGGCTCGTTGTTGCGGTCCATCGTGAACAGCTTCCCCGCGCGTGCCAGCCGCTCGACCCACCACGGCGCGGTGACGGGGGAGATGCTCATCGTCGCGTCGATGGTGTTGCCGTAGTTGCGCTGGTGGAGGAGGGCGATGGTCTCGCGATCGAAGTCGGAGAGCGCGTCCAGCTCGTCGAGCCGCAGCCCGAGCGGCTTCCACTTGCCCCACTCGCCGGTCTTGCGCCGCGTGCGACCGAGGATCTGCAGCGTCAGGGCGGGCGAGCGGGCGAAGAAGACGATCACGTACGCGATCTCGTCCGGCGCCGGGTTCCGCCTGCCGATCGAGCGCACGCTGCCACTCATCGGAGTCAACGCGTCGAGAAAGTTCTCCCACGCCGGCCGCCGGTTCGGAAACGTGCGCACGTTGCTGGCGACGGTTTCCTCGCCGTACGTGGCAATGTCCTCGAGATCGTCCGGCAGCAACGCCTTCGCGTCCGCCGCACGGATGACCGCCCAGACGTGCTTGCACGCGTCGAGGTTCTGCATGAACCACGGACACTCGCACTGTACGTAGAGCACCTCATCCTCGGCGTCCAGCTCGACCGAATACAACCGGCTGCCCTGCACCGTCGCCACAATCGCGCCGTCCTCGAGGACGCGCACCCCCCGCACCCGCCCCCGCGCAAAATAGTCATCCCCCCGCTCCGCGCTCCCACGCGGCACGAGGTCCCGAAGTCCGGCTGCTACGAGCACGGCAGGCGAAACGGCGGGGGAGAGGGGGGTAATCCCGTAGAGGGCGGACCACCGGCGTCCCGGCTGTGGCTCGACGCGCCCGCCCCGGGGGAGGCGGGCTGAAGCCACACCCTACGTTTCCGCATTTTTGGCGGCAGGAACGGTCCGCGCGAGATGGGGCGGCGGTCCACCGATAGCTTCGCTTTGACGCAAACGCGTGCTACGCGTCTCGCGCGGATCGTTCCTGCCGCCGGGAGTGCGAAAACGTAGGGCGTGGCTTCAGCCC
>DASVSV010000059.1:0-11171 GCA_036387915.1 Thermoanaerobaculia bacterium | reverse complement strand
GGCCTAGCCTGAACGCACGCTCTGTCTACGAAACACGTGTTGCCGCGACGACTCGCCCTACTAAGCGCTGCCGGTCGTACCGGCCCGCCGGAGGCCCCTCGTTGGTTCTTCGGACGCTCACCGAGGTCTGCGCTCGATGATGACTGAGGCTTCGAAGTAGCGCGGGCGGGCGATGGCGGCCAGGCGGGCGCGGTCGCGCGTGTAGTTGCGGGCGTCGGGGGTGGTACCGGTGCCTTCGCGGAGGAGCGCGCTGTTGGGAGCGTCGACGAAGGGTGGGGTGATGCGGACCGTGCGGCGGGTGCGGTCGGGGATCAGGAGCTCGGCGTGGGCGCCGAGGCGGTCGTCGACGTAGATCGTGCCGGGGAACGTGCGGAGCGATTCGATGGCGGCGACGGGCGGTGAGGGCGTCGTGTGCACGACGCGGAGCGCGGGCCAGGTCCAGATCAGCATCAGCGCGATGATGGCCGCCGTCACCGCCGCGTAGCCGCGTCGCGGAATGCCGGCGGCGGCCAGCATCGCGAAGAGCGGCATGTAGCCGATCGAAAAGCGGCTGGCGCTGTGGAAGTCGAGGAAGAGCCACGCAAACACGCAGAACGGGCCGAAGATCGCGAGGATTAGCAGATGGCGCCGGCGGATCAGGGCGATGGCGGCGAGGATCGTGACGATCGTGTTGATCGCCGGCGCGCGGTACGGGCGGAAAAAGAAATCGTCCGCGACCTGCACGAGACCGGGATGCTTCGGCGAGAGAAACGAATCCGTGTTCCGGATGTACGACTCATGCCGCGCCAGCACGTCGCGATATGCGTCCCAGCCGCCGCTGAGTGACGCCGCGGTCGCGTACGTGGCAATGACGATCGTCGTGATGATCAACGCCGGCCCGAAGAGCGCAGTGAGCAGGGCGCGGCGCGCAGGAGCAAAGTCCCCTCCGTCTCCTCCGCCCCGCGCCCTGCTCACTGCGCCCTGAATCAACGGTACTGCTCCGATGAGCAGATTCTGCGGACGAAAGCCGGCGGCGATGCCGAGCACAATTGCGCCGAGGACGAGTTGGCCGCGCAGCAGAAGGGCGCAGGCGGTGACGACGAGGACCATCGACGGCACGTCAGAGAGCGCCGTGCCGCCGTAGAACCAGACGTTCGGGAAGAACGCCAGCAGCAGCCCCGCGCCCATCGCCACAGGCGGCGTCGCGCGCAGCGCGCGGGCGAGGAAGAACATCGCCGGGAACACGAACAGCGACGCCACGAACGCAATCGTCTGCAGCGCGTGAAACGAATCCGTCGGGATCAGCTTCGCGATGCCGATGAAGAGCGGAAAGCCGGGCGGGTGCGGGTGGTAAGCGCTGACGTCGTAGTCGCGCAGCGCGAGTGCGAACAACGCCTCGTCCCAATCCCAGAGCGTTTTCGAGAGGGCGAACCAGCGCGTGACGGCGACGAACGCCGCCAGCGCGAACGCGGCCATGCGCTCGCGCCCTGTGAGCGGCGTCAGCGGCGTCAGTGGCATCAGTGGAGTCAGAGCGCCGGCGTCCATGAGAGCGCGTCGATCCGCAGTCCGAGCTCGCGCGTGTCGCCGTTGCCCGGTACGACCACGTCGCTGGTGATGATGCGCAGCTCGTTCTCCGCATCCTTCCGCGACGCCACCCGCCATGCCTTCTCCACGAACGCCTCGGAGCCAACAAAGCGATCCACCACCGCGCCGTTCACGCGGATCTCGATCGTCGGCGGCGGCTGGATCGTGTCGACCGGCACGTAGATCCGCATCGTCAGCAGGCCGCCCGACGGAATCGGCGGCAGTCCGGCGCGCGCTTCCTTCCCCATCCAGCGGAACGTGTCCGCCCCCTCCCCTTCCGGCAGGTGCCATCCTTCGTGGAAGGCGATCAGACTGTGCAGCTTCACGATCGCCGCCTCGAAGTTGCGGCGGCGGATGATCTTCCACATCGGATTCGTGCGCGGCCAGGCGAAGTTCCGCGCCCCTTCGAGCGAGCGCGTGTCGACGACCCACGTCTCCGCTCCGATCCGCGAGATCTCCTCCGAGCGCTCGTAAAACGTCAGGCGATGTTCGGGCAGCAGGTACGTCGCGTGCGGACCGAGTCCCCCCTGCACGTACACGCCCGCGGTCTTCGGCACGTGCTGCTTGATCCAGAGCAGCGCCTCGGTGGCCGGAGGATCGGTCGTGCGCTGCAGGCGCAGCGCCGGCCAGGTCCAGACCGCGAACACCAGCACCACGATCGCGGTCAGCACCGCCTGCACGGCGCGTTTGCGTCCAATGAACTGCAGCGCGTACGCGACGAAGATCGCGTGCATGGCCAGGTATGCAATGGCGTAACGCCCCACCGCTTCAACGTCGAGGTTCAGCCAGGCCAGCACCATCGTCGGACCGAAGACCGCCAGTGGCAGCAGGAGCGCCCAGCGGCGGCGCAGCAGCACGGCGGCGATGCCGATGCCGGCCAGGGCCGACAGGCTCCCCATCTGCTGCTGCTGGCGCATCGGCCAGAGGAAGAAGACCTTGGCCAGGTCGCGCAGCGGCGCGCGGTGCGGGTTGCGCCACGAGTCGACGTTGCGCACGTACTCGCTCTGCTCGCGGACGCGCGTGCGGTACTGCTCGAGCGTGCCGGACGAAAGCGCTGCGCCGAGGTAACTGCCGCCGAGGATCGTGGCGCCGAGGACGATGGCGGCGATGACGGAGCGGAAGTCGCGGGCGCGGAGACGGTGGAACGTCGCCAGGAGCGCGGGCACGAGTCCGATGACGAGGTTCGGCAGACGCACGCCCGCGGCGATGCCGAGCACGATCGCGCCGAGGATGTACGCGCGGGCGCTGTGGCGTCCGCGCAGGAGCAGGGTGCAGGCGATGAACCCGAGCGTCGTCGACGGCACGTCGCTGAAGCCGGTCCCGCCGTAGATCCAGACGTTCGGCAGGAAGGTGAAGATCAGCGCGGCGCAGACCGCGGTCGGGAACTCGAAGCCGAGCTCGCGCGCGAAGAAGACCAGCGCGGGGAAGAGCAGCATCGCGCCGAGGAGCACGATGACCTGCAGCGAGCGGTATTCGTCGACGCCGAAAACGTGCACCGCCTTGGCCGCCGCCACGAAGAGCGGGTAGCCGGGCGGGTGGGGATGATGCAGGTTGACGTCGTACTCCGCGACCCCCATCGCGAAGAGCGCCTCGTCCCAGTCGTTGAGCGACTGGGCCACGGCCAGGAAGCGGGTCAGCGCCACGGCGATGGAGAGGACGAGGAGGATGCGTTTCTGCAGCGGAGTGAGCGGCGCCATCAAAAGGGCACCATTCTCGCAAAATTGCCGGGTCTGATGCCGATCAAGGGCGTGCGTCGCCGGTGGTACCTCGACCTCCATGGCATCCGCCGGGAAGGCACGAAGGAGACGGGCTTCGTCTTCCGTCTGCCGGACGGGACGGAAGTCACGGACGAAAAGGTCCTCGATCGGATCCGCAAGCTGCGCATCCCGCCGGCCTGGAAAGACGTGCGCATCGCCCGCGGCGACGGCGCGCCGCTGCAGTGCGTGGGCGTCGACAAGAAGGGGCGCACCCAGTATCTCTATCACGCCCGCTTCCGCGCGCAGCGCGAAGAAGCGAAGTTCAAGCGTGTCGTCGAATTCGGCGAAGCCCTCCCCTCACTGCGCCGCCGCGTGCGCGCCGACCTCAATCATCACGACTCCCTCGAGCGGCAACGCGTGCTGGCGGCGATGGTCCGGCTCATCGACCAGGGCTTCTTCCGCATCGGCAACGACAAGAGTGCCGAGTCGGAGTCGACGTTCGGACTCTCGACGATCCGCGGCTCGCACGTGAAGGTCGACGGGCAGGACGTGCTCTTCGACTACGTCGGCAAGTGGAAGAAGAAGCAGAAGCGCGCCGTGCGCGATGCCGACGTCGCCGAAGTGGTCGCGCAGCTCAAGCAGACCAGAGGCGCGGAACTGTTCAAGTTCGCGCAGAACAACCGCGTCGTCGACGTCAAGGACCGCCACGTGAACGACTACATCCAGTCGATCATCGGCAAGGATTTCACGGCCAAGGATTTCCGCACCTGGGCCGGCACGCTGCTCTGCTCCATCGCCCTGGCCATGCAGGGACAAGGCACCAGCAAGGCGGACCGCAAGCGCCGCGTGCGCAAAGCGATCGTGGCCACCGCCGAGCAGCTCGGCAACACCCCCGCCGTCTGCCGCTCCTCCTACATCTGCCCGCGCGTCATCGACGAGTACATGCTCGGCCGCCCCTTCGAGATGCTCCGCAAAACCCGCCGCGGCTCCCCGGTCGTCCGCCTCGGACTCTCGGTCGAGGAGAAGGCGCTCCTGAAGTTTCTCCGCGAAACCATCGCCGACCGGCGCCGCTCGCCCCGCGCGGCGTGACGCCGCAGCATTCATCCTGAGTGAAGCGAAGGATCAACGGAGCCCTCACGAGACGCGCGCATTGCACGACTCGCGTGAGGGCTCCCTCGACCCTTCGGCGCGATGCGCCTCAGGGTGAACTGCAGGTCAGAACGTCTGCCCAATCCAGAAGCTCGTCCTGAACCCCTCGTCCAGCTTCTTCCCGTCCCAGCGTTTCGCGAAATCCCAGTTCAGGGGCATGCCGAGGAAATTGAACGAGATGCCCCAGCCGATCGACGCCTTCGCGTCCACGAGGCGGTTCTCGTCGTCCATGAACTCGAACGGGATGTCGTCGAAGCGGGCCGCGCCGATGTCGAAGAAGAGCACGCCGCGCATCTGCTGGATCAGCAGGATCGGCGTCGCCAGCACGTCGATGAGCGGGAAGCGGAACTCCACGTTCGCGAAGCCCGCCTTCGAGCCGACCAGCGAGCGGAACTCGTAGCCGCGCAGCGTATTGAGGCCGCCGAAATACTGGGAATTCGGCGCGTTGCCTTCGGAAACGGCGGCGTAGAGGCGCGCCGCGATCAGCGTGCGCGAGCTGAGCTGCTTGTACTCGCGCCAGTCGAGCGACACGTCGCTGGTCAGCGTGCCGCCGTCCTTGATGTCCGGCGCGTACGAGACGCTCAGTTGATAGCGGCGGCCGGAGACCGGGCCGAAGAACTTCCAGACCGCGCTGTCGCCGCTGAACGTCGAGCTGATGACCGGAAAGTTGTCCTTGCGCTGTCTCCAGTTCGCGTCGTTGAGATTGACCAGGCCGTCGCCGTCGAGATCCCCCTCGCTGAAATCCGGCTGGAAGAAATCGCGCGAGAGAAAGCCCGCGCCCGCGTCCACGCGGTGATAGCGCGAGAACGGATAACTGGTCAGTCCGACGAAGCCCGTCTCGCGATAGTACTGGCGGCGGTCGATGCGCCCCGACTGCTGGTCCAGCGTGTTGAAGAACGCGCGGTTGTCATAGAGACGGCCGCCCCAGTTCAGGCGGCGGTGCATGTCCAGGTAGAGCACGTCGAAGTTCGAGAACGAGTTCACCGAGTCGAGCGACGCGATGAGGCGGCGGTTGCCGAGCATGTCGCTCATGAAGATCGTCGAGCGCGACAGCACCAGCTGTTCCGAGGTCACGCCGGCGGCGACGTCGATGTCGTCGATGAAGAGCTTGAAGCCGCTGGTGCTCTCGATCTTCTCCTCGTCGATGAAGAACTCCGACGTCGACCGGTAGACCGAGCGCTCCTCCGCCGCGATCGGCGCGGAGGGCAGGGCCGTCTTCTCCGCGACGTGCAGCGGCTTGTCCGTCGTCGTCGAATAGAGGCGCCACTGCCCCTTGTAGTACGACGAGAAAACCATCCGCTCCTTGTTGTTCGTGCCGGTGAAGACCACCGGCGAGAAGCAGCCGCCGATGACGTCCGTGTACTGCAGCAGGTCGCCGGTGGTGAGGTCGAGCGAGTAGATGTTGAACGCCGCGAAGTTCAGCGTGTCGGCCTTCGGCGTGTCCCCCTCCGTGCGGGCCTTGTTTTCCGCCTCCTCGAGGATCGCCGCCGCCTGCTCCACGTTGCGGCCGGTCTGCTTGTCCGAGGCGAAGAAGATGCGCTTGCCGTCGGGTGAAAAGTACGCGTCGATGTCGTTCCAGTCGCCGCCGGTGAGCTGATAGCGCTCCTTCGGACTGGAGAGGTTGAGGCGATAGAGCTTCGCGTACTCCTGCCCCACCGACGAGTAGATCAGCCACTTCCCGTCCGGCGAGAAGACCGGCGCCGCGTCATAGAACGAGTCGCTGGTCACGTTCGTCAACGCGCCGGAGTCGAGGTCGTAGATGAAGATGTCGGACTGGTTGCCGTTGATCGCCGAGAAGGCGATGCGCTTGCCGTCCGGCGAGTACGCGGGATTGAGCTGCTGCTCGACCGTCATCGGGATGGAGCGGTCCAGCGCGCCGGTGATCGGGTTGACCAGCAGCAGATTGCGGCCGCGCTCCTTCTTCACGAACAGCGCGATCTGGTCGCCGCTCGGCGCGAAGGCGATGTCCCGTCCCATGACCGGGCCGGTCGTGAACGACTGCACGATCGGATACTCGTACTCGGCCGTGTAGCCGCTGGTGAGGTTCTTCAGCAGGCGGCGCTCCGGGATGTTGAACAGGACCACGTCGACGTCTTCCTTGTACGTCGTGAACGCGGCCAGCAGGTCGCCCGAGGGCGACGGCACCGCGGAGATCTCGTCGCTGCGGTTGTCTTCCTGCACGCGGAACACTTCGCCGTACTCCTGCGGCTCCCCTTTCGCCACGAGGGCCGGCAGGTACTGCTTGCGCAGCCACGTCCGGAACCGCGTGTCGAACTCCTCGGGCGTCACGTTGAACGCGCGCTTGAGGGCGCGGTCGATGTTGTTGCCGAGCGTGTTGCGGTACTCGTAGATGAAGTCGCGCAGCCCTTCCCACCCGTACGTCTCCTGGATGTAGCGGAAGACCGAGTGGCCGAAGCGGTACGCGAAGTAGCCCTGCGGTCCCTGGCTGATGCGCGGGATGCGGTCGTTGACGACCGCGTCGCGCAGCACCATCCGGTCGCGCGAGTCCTCGTCCTGGGCCATGAACGACGCCAGCCCTTCCATCATCCACTGCGGCGGGTTGGCGGTGATGTTCTTGCCGAACTTCCCCTGGAACAGGATCTCGTACTCGAAGATGTGCGTCAGCTCGTGCGTCATCAGCTCGAGCAGCTGGTCGTCCGGCATGTCGATCGGCAGCACCATGCGGTTCCGCGCCGGCTCCGCGAACGCCCCCACCCCCTCGGGGATGAAATTGAGGATGACGTTCGTCTGCTCGAACGCCGAATGCGTGTGGTAGTAGATCAGCGGGATCTTCTTCGCGATCTGGTAATTGAACTTCTGCGAGAGGTCAATGTACGCGCTCTCGGCCGCGTCGACGACGCGCTGCAGCGAGTCGCGCTCCTCGTCATAGAAGTACACGTCGAAGTGCGTCGAGTGGTAGACGTTCCACTTGAAGGTGTCGTAGACGATCTTGTTCTGCCCGAACGGATACGCGGGAATGGCAAGCACAAGCAGGAAGAGGAAGACGGCCACTCTCTTCAACGAACTCTTCAACGAAACCTCCATGGGGGACCTGCGCGGATGGATGACTACTCGGTGAACACGTAGCGCGTCGCCGAGGTCTCCTGGGCGACGAAGATGCCGACGAGCTGGGCTTCCAGCGCGCGCAGATTCTCGAACAGGCCGAGGATCTCGTCGTAGTTGCGCTGGTCGAACTCCTTGAAGTCGCGGAAGTTCTCTTCCAGCACCATCTCCCCGGTGTCGGCGTTGAAGACAGCGAGGTCGATGTCGAACACGAAGCCCGTCGACTCCACCAGCACCTGCCGATAGAACGTCCGCCCGTCCGCCGGCGAGGTGTACTCCTCGGTGCGGTAACCCGACTTGTCGTTGATGTCGAAGTCGACGATGCCGGAGACGATGTAGTCCGCGCCGGTGCGCGCGCCGATCTCTTTCCAGTAATCGCGCGCCGCTTCCAGCGACTTGATGTCCGTGCCGGGCAGGCGCGTCTGGCCGGCGTCGACGAGGCGCAGCTTGGTCGATTTCGAGAGCTGCTTCTTCAGATAGCGGTTGAACTCCGTCTGCACGTCGACCTTCGCGGCGCGGTCGCTGCGCTTCTCCCCTTTCGCCGCGATGATGAACGGCGCCACGGCGATCTTCTCGTCACCGGTGATGGAGAGCTTCGGTTTCACGGGGAGCTTCAGTTTCACTTCCATCACGCCCGGCGCCGCGGTGAGCGGCAGAGAGAGAGTGAGGAGGAGGGCAAGGGTGCGCTTCATCGGATGCCTCCGTCAGGCGGGTTGGTGGTGGTCGTGGTGGTGCGGTCGTCCGTGGACGTGACCTCGACCGGGATGTCGGTCGTCGTCACGGGGCGGGTGGGGCCTTTCGGCGCGGTCGAAGTGGCGGTGGTGGTGGCGGTGGCCGTCGCGGAGCCCTCGGCGCGCTTCTTCGCCTTCGTCGTGAACTCCACGAAACGCGAGTAATTCTTCTGAATGTGCTGGTTGGAGCGGTCGAGGCGGAGCGCCTCGCGATACTCCTTCGCGGCGGCGTCGAAGTCGCCGTTCGCTTCGAGGGCGACGGCCAGATTGTTGTGGGCCATGGCGTTGGTCGGGTCGATCTCCACCGCCCGGCGGAAGCGGAACGCCGCCTCGCGCCAGAGATTCATCTTGGCCATGCGGACGCCGAACTGCCGTTGCGTCTCCGGCTTGGTGAGATCGCCGCCGGAACTGCAGCCGATCGCGATCAGCAGCAATGCGACGGCGATGAAAGACGACGTGAACGCGCGCCTCATTCGGTCTCCTTATGTTGCGTGGCTGAGCTAAGTGCGGCGGCAAGTATAATCCCGGCGTTCACCCTCTCCGGCGACCGCCGTCCGCGCGTCGTGCCTCTCGGCCACCGCACGCGCATGAACGTGAACCCATCGCGCGATCTGTTGATCGCTCTCTCGCTTTTTCCGTTTCTCACGCCGAACCGCACCCGTCTGCTGCTGGAGTATTTCAGCCCGGTCACGCAGGTCTGCAACGCGGCCGCCTCTCTCCTGCAGGGCCTCCTGAGCTTAACGCCCGAGCAGGCGGGGCAGGTCAAGAAGGCGTTAACAAACACGACCTCTTCGGACAGCGTCGCGTCGCTGCGCGATCGAGTCGTCACGCTCGTCGACGACACGTATCCGCCGCTGCTGAAGGAAATCCCCGACCCTCCGCTCGTACTGCACTTTCGCGGTGACGTGTCGCTGCTCGCGCGCACGTCGATCGCCGTCGTCGGCTCGCGCCGGGCGTCGCCGTACGGCGTGAACGCCGCGTCGCACCTCGCCAGGCAGCTCGCCGGCGCGGGCATCGTGATCGTCTCCGGACTGGCGCGCGGCATCGACGCCGCCGCGCATCACGCCGCCCTCGAGGCCGGAGGCACGACCATCGCCGTCCTCGGCACCGGCATCGACGTCGTCTATCCGCGCGGCAACGCGCGCCTCTTCCAGCGCATCGAAGAGCACGGCCTGATCGTCAGCGAGTTTCCGCCCGGCTCGCCGCCGCTGCCGATCCACTTCCCCATCCGCAACCGCGTCATCTCCGGCCTCGCGCAGGGCACGGTCATCGTCGAGGCCACGGCGCGCAGCGGCTCGCTCATCACCGCGCGTATGGCCGCCGAGCAGAATCGCGACGTCTTCGCCGTCCCCGGCTCGATCTTCGCCGCCGGCTCCGAGGGGACCCATCGGCTGATCCAGTACGGGGCGAAGCTCGTCCACGACGTCAACGACGTGCTCGAAGAGCTCCCCGGCCACTTGCGTGTGACGCAACAAAAGGAGGAAGAGCCGGAGTCGCCGCTGCGGGAAGTGCTGGCCGCGCTCACCCGCGAGGAAGGCTCACACATCGACTCCCTGGCCGCGCGGCTCGGCAAGACGCCGGGCGCCGTCGCGGAGTCGCTGTTGCAGCTCGAATTGGGCGGATGGATCCAGGCGCTGCCCGGTGCGCGCTACGTGAGGACGCGATGACGGCGCTACATCGACAGCTGGTCGGCTTCGCGCGCGTTCTTGATCGTCACCGCGACGATGGCCAGCGGCACGCCCCACGTGACCAGCTTGCGGAAGACTTTCGGCAGGCCGAAGCCGACGATCAGGCCGAGGACCGCGCCGCCGCCGATGATGGCCGGGGCATAGGTGCTGGCGATGGTCTTCGGATTGAGGTTCGTGCGGACGTGGCGGTCGAGCTCGTCGATGCGGTCGCCGACGCCGTCACGGGCCCGCACGATGGCGCGCTGGATGTGTTCCTTTTGATCGTCTGCCATTTATCTGCTCCGTGCGCGGGCCACGTCGGCCTTGATCGCGTCGATGTCGGTTTTGATGTGCTCGATCGACTCGCTCGGGACGAAGTTCACGCCCGACAGCTTCTTCTTCCCCATGATGACCAGCACCGTCGCCGCGGCGAACAGCACCACCGTCACGATCAGCGACGAGAGCCAGGGCGGCATCCCGAGGGCGATCATGCCGAGGGTGATGGTGACGAAGAGAAAGGCCAGGCCGATCAGCCCGAGGAAGACGGCCGCGCCCATCATGGCCGCGCCGCCGCCGAGCTTGCCGGCTGCTTCCTTCAGCTCGAGCTTGAGCAGCGCGATCTCGCTGCGCAGCAGCATCGAGAGGTCCGCGGTCAGGTCTTTGATGATGGTGCCGATCGACCGTTCGGAATCGGTTGCGGAGTAGTGACTCATAACGAAAATTTCCAGAGAGCAAAAGAGTGGCCAGTAGCATATCGTGTGGCCCCGCGGTATGTCCGACATCGAGCTCGTCAAAGATTTCCGCTTCGAAGCCGCCCACTTCCTGCCCAACGTCCCCGAGGGGCACAAGTGCCGGCGCATCCACGGCCACTCCTTCCGCGGCGAGATCGCCGTCCGCGGCCCCCTCGACCCCCACCTCGGCTGGGTCATGGACTTCGCCGACCTCAAAGCCGTCATCGACCCGGTAGTCCACCGCCTCGACCACTACCTCCTCAACGAAATCCCCGGCCTGGAAAACCCCACCTCCGAAATCCTCGCCACCTGGATCTGGACCCAAGTCGCCCCCCACCTCCCCCTCCTCGTCCGAGTCACCATCGAGGAGACCTGCACCAGCCGCTGCCACTACCAGGGGTGAGGGGCTCAAGAGGAAAGGTCAAAGAGGAAAGAGGAAGGAGGAAGGAGGACGCTCCGCGCAACGAGCCGCTTTGCCTTCTCCCTTTTTCCTTTCGTTCGCTGCCCACTTCCAAACGCCGACCGCACCCAACACGCTGAACGCGAAAACGTAGGGCGTGGCTTCAGCCC
>DASVSV010000058.1:0-13149 GCA_036387915.1 Thermoanaerobaculia bacterium | reverse complement strand
CAGCACCGTGCCGTTGCGGATCTCGACCGGCCAGGTGCTCGGCAGAAAGCGCACGCGCTGGTCGCGGATCATCGAGCGGATCTCGGGCAGGAGCCAGAACTTCACGCTGGTCGCGTCGAACTCCTCGCGGCGATAGCTGATCGTGACGTCAGCACCGGCACGCTGGCAGCGCACCGCGGCCTCGATCGCGGAGTTGCGTCCGCCGACGATCAGCAGCTGCTTGCGAAAGTACGTGTGCGGATCGTGAAAGTAGTGCGAGACGTGGGGCAACTCCTCGCCGGGGATGCCGAGGAGCTTCGGCGCGTGCATCGCACCGACGGCCAGGATCACTTGGTCCACCTGGTAAACATGTGGACCATCGACGGCGCGTGTGTGGATCGTGAAATGGCCCTCGATCTTTTCCACGCGTTCATACGTCTTCACCTCGAGATCGAACTGCAGCACGATCGCTCGCAGATAGGCGAGGAACTCCTCGCGCTTGATCTTCTGCTGGTCGGGCACCTGGATCGGCACGCCGGCGATCGCCAGCCGGTCGGCGCTGGAGTGGAAGACCATCTCCTGCGGATACCACTGCATCGTCGCGCCGATCTGGCCGGCGTCGAACTGCACGTAGTCGATGCCGGCCTGCTTGAGCGCGACCGCCAGCTCGAGACCGATCGGTCCCGCGCCGATCACGGCGACCGCGTGCCGTCGAAGGGCCTGCCCTGAGCGGCGCCGCAGGGTCATTCGCCGCGCTCGCGCAGCACCGCGCTCTTGGCGTCGATCATCACGTGATGCTCGAGCCCGAGGAGGTCGGCCAACTTGCGCACGAGATAGGTCTCGGTGCCGGTGAGCGTGCCGTCGCTGTAGACGAGGCGCCACATCGCCTTGACGATCTCGATGCGCTCGGCGAGCGGGGAGTTCTTGCGGATGTAGTGCGTCAGCGCGAAATGGTCGACGGTCTTCTTGCGGATCTCGTCCGCCGCTTCGACCAGCTCGCGCGTGTCGTCGGGCGACAGCGCGAAGCGCTCCGAGAGGAACGAGACCATGTTGCCGTCTTCGACGGGGGAGAAGCTGCCGTCGGCGTAGGCGATGTCGAGCAGAACGGCGGCGGTGGCGAGGCGGAGGGGGTCGTGCTGCTGCTGTTGCGGCTGCGAGTCCGAGGGGCGGCCGCTCAACAGATCCAGGATCTTTGCGATGCTCACCGGCGGAGTTTAATAAACTACGGCCGCCATGCGCGTGAACATCGATCAGCTCAGCAACGACGCCTACATCTGGATCTTCGGCATTTCCCCGGCTCTCGACGCCGCGAGGAGCGAGACGCTCCTTCGCAATGTCGACGCGTTTCTCGACAACTGGGCTTCCCACGGGACGCCCATCCGCGCCGCGCGCGACCTGCGCGAGGGGAGCTTCCTCGTCATCGCCGCGGACGAGCGATCGGACAAATCGGGCTGCAGCATCGACCGGATGTTCGGGACTCTGAAGGCCATGGAGCGCGAGCTCGGCGTGCAGATCCTCGACTCGAATCGCGTTTTCCTCCGTCGCGGCGGCGCCGTTCGCGCGGTTCCGCGCGGCGAGTTCCGCCACGAGGCCGATTCCGACACGCCGGTGTTCGACGTGACGGCTGAACGACTTGGAGACGTACGCAGCGGTACGTGGGAGCGGCGGGCCGCGGACTCATGGCACAGTTCGCTTCTCGGAAGCGCATAATGCCCCATGCGAATCTCGATTCGTCGCGCGGTCCCCACCGACTCTGAACGCGCGACGCAGCTCGCGAGACGGGCCAAGGCCCACTGGGGCTATCCCGCCGAATGGCTCGAGTCGTGGGACGCGGGACTCGAGATCACACCGGAAGCGATCGAGCGCCACCGCACCTTCGTGGCCGCGGTGGACGACGAGGTGGTCGGCGTCTGCCAGTTGCAGGAATCCGACACGCATGCGTTCCTCGAGCATGTCTGGGTCGACCCGAGCGCGCACGGCCGCGGCGTCGGCCGCGCGCTCGTCGAGCACGCGCGCAGCAACGCCCGCGGCATCATCGCCATCGTCGCCGACCCTCACGCCGAAGGGTTTTACTTCCGCCTCGGCGCGCGCCGCGTAGGCGAGGTGGCGGCACCGATGCCCGGCGCGCCCGAGCGCAAACTGCCGCTGCTCGAGCTCGACGGCGAGCGCTGATCCGGGGTTGCGGCCACGCCGGCCGATGCGGCCCGCCGTCTGCCGCCCGTGCCGCTCTCCACAGTTCCGCATTTCGGGCGCTCCTGATCGAAGTCTGACCCTTTGGCGGGTCAAGTTTCGAGCAGGTGGTCAGTGCTTGCACCAGTTTCGGAACGTTTTGGCGTCGTAAGTTATTGAAAATACATAAATGGCATGACGGCACTGCGATTGCCTTAGGGACAGGTACCGAGTTTCAGCAGGCAGTCCAACAATCGAAGGAGAGTCCCAGGAAAATGAAGCCGTCTAAAATCAGTGCAGTTGTCCTCGCGGCCGTCGTGGCCATCCCGATGTTCGCCGCCAAGCCCGAGAAGGTCGAAGGCGCCTACTACGTTGCCTTCAAGAATGGCGTCACGAACAGCAACCGCGCGTTGCTGAAGTCGGCCGGCGCCGAGATCCGCGACGAGTTCGCCTCGCTTCGCGCGGTCGAAGTCTCCTTCCGCAACGCGAATGCCGCCGCGGCGCTCGCGCAGAACCCGAACGTGGAGTACGTCGAAGAAGTGCCGATGCGCTATCGCATGGACCTGGCCGGCGCGCAGCTCTCGCCGAGCCTCAGCAACGGTCTGTACGGCATCCTGACGACGAAGTCGAACGTCGTGAACGCGAGCGGCAACGTCGGCGCGGGCATCAAGGTCGGCGTGGCCGACACGCAGCTCGACATCTCGCACCCGGACATCGCCGGCAACCTGACCGGTCACACCGACTGCGTGCAGAAGAACCCCTGCAGCGGCAGCGGCTGGCAGAATGACGGCGAGACGCACGCGACGCACGTCGCAGGCACGATCCTGGGCGTGAACAACGCCAGCGGCGTGGCTGGTGTGGCGTACGGCTCGAAGCTCGCGCACGCGCGCGTCCTCGGACCTTCGGGCGGCTCGTCCTCGGACATCATGCGCGGCGTGCGCTGGCTGGTCGAGGCGCAGGGCTGCAAGATCGTCAACCTCTCCCTCGGCGGCGGTCTGAAGTCGCGCACCGAAGAGAACTTCTACAAAGAGATGCGCACCAAGGGCGCGCTCGTCGTCGCCGCCACCGGCAATGACTCCGCCACCCGCATCTCCTACCCGGCCGCCTACGCGGTCAACGTGGCCGTCGGCGCCGTCGACGCGAACGACCTGGTCGCGACCTTCTCGAACCGCGGCACGGGCATCGACGTCACCGCCCCGGGCGTGATGGTCCTCTCCTCGGTTCCGGCCAACACCGGCTCGGAAGCGAGCGTCACCGCCGGCTCCGAGTACCGCGCCTTCGGCCTGGAGTTCTCGCCGAAGACTGCCGGCATCTCCGGCAACCTCGTGTTTTGCGGACAGGGCCAGGCCGGTGAGTTCCCGGCTGGCGTCTCCGGCAACATCGCGCTCATCGCGCGTGGCACGATCGACTTCGTGACCAAGGTCAACAACGCCAAGGCCGCCGGTGCGACCGCCGCGATCATCTACAACAATGCCGCCGGTGACTTCACCGGTACGCTCGGCGCTGCCGGCAACTACATCCCGGCCGTGTCGGTCTCCGACGTCGCCGGCGCCGCGCTGCGCACGCAGGCCGCGGGCACCGTGATGAACAAGGTCTCCAGCTGGGATCACTACGACGGCACCTCGATGGCGACGCCGCACGCCGCTGGCGTGGCCGCGCTGATCTGGTCCTCGAACCTCGCCCTCACGGCGAACGACGTCGAGACCAAGCTCAAGAACGGCTGCGACGACAAGGGCGCCGCCGGCTACGACACGACGTACGGCTACGGCCGCATCAACGCCGCCAAGTCCCTCGGCATCCAGTAAGACTCACTCGTATCGAAACGAAAGGCCCGGCGGAAACGCCGGGCCTTTTTTGTTTCGCGGAAGCGCTGACGTTACGAGCCCAGCGCGCGCTCCACCAGGGCCTTCTGCTGATCGTCGTGGCGGTGATGCGAGCCGGTCGCCGGTGCCGCGGCGAGCGGGCGTCCCACGTACTGCAGCTTCTGACTCGGCCCGAGCAACGGTACGAGGCGCTCGTGCAGGAACGGCCAGGCGCCCATGTTGCGCGGCTCTTCCTGCACCCAGAGGATCTCCGTCGCATTCGGGTAGCCGCGCAGCGCCTCGGCCAGCATCGTCTGCGGGAACGGGTAGAACTGCTCGAGGCGGATGATGGCCACATTCGAGTTGGCTTTGTCGCGGGCCTGCTTCAGGTCGTAGTAGACCTTGCCCGAGGTGATGATCACGCGCTTCACGTCATCGCTCGTGGCAACGTCGTGCAGCACCGGCTCGAAGCGGCCGTTGGTCAGCTCGGCGACAGGCGACGTCGCCAGCGGATGGCGCAGCAGCGACTTCGGCGAGATCACGATCAGCGGCTTGCGCGGCTTGTTCTGCATCTGCCGCCGCAGCGCGTGCGCGTACTGCGCGGGCGTGGTCGGATAGATCACCTGCATGTTCCCCTCGGCGCAGAGCGTGAGGAACCGCTCCAGGCGCGCCGACGAGTGCTCGGGGCCTTGACCTTCGTAGCCGTGCGGCAGCAGCAGCACGAGGCCGGAGTGCTGTCCCCACTTCTCCTCGGCCGAGGAGATGAACTGGTCGATGACGATCTGCGCGCCGTTCATGAAGTCGCCGAACTGCGCTTCCCACAGCACCAGCGTGCCCGGATCGGCGACCGAGTAGCCGTACTCGAATCCGAGGACGCCGTACTCCGAAAGCAGCGAGTCGTAGACGGCCAGGCTGACCTCGGCCTCGGGATCATTCGTCGTCTGCGTGAGCGCGTTGTCGACCACCACCGGGTCCGCGACCGGCGCCGGCTGCGAATGCGCGAGCGCGTTCAGCGGCACGTAACCTTCGCCGGTCACGTTGTCGTGGATGACGGCGTGGCGGTGCGAGAACGTGCCGCGGCCGACGTCCTGTCCGGAGAGACGCACGCGGAATCCTTCGACGAGCAGCGAGCCGAACGCGATCTGCTCGGCGGTGCCCCAGTCCATCGGGTCGCGTCCGTCCGCCATCGCGCCGCGCTTGGCGAGCACCGGCTTGAGCTTCGGATGCGGCGTGAAGCCTTCCGGCACGCTGGTCAGTGCACCGCGCACTTTCTCGAGCACCTCGGCGGCGATCGACGTGTCGGGCGACGGCTCGTTCTGGTAGCCGGTCACTTCCTCGTCGGTCCAGAGCGGGTCGCGATCGGAGTGCGGAACTTCCTGTTCCTTCGTGCGGTCGAACGCTTCCTGCAGCCTGCCCTGGTAGTGGTCGAGCCACTCCTCGGCTTCCGTCGGGTCGAGATCGCCTTTGCGCAGGAGCTGTTCGGTGTAGATCTTCCGCACCGAGCGGTGCTCCTTGATCAGCTTGTACATCTTCGGCTGCGTCAGCGACGGCTCGTCGCCTTCGTTGTGACCGTGGCGGCGATAGCAGACCAGGTCGATGACGACGTCCTTGTGGAACTGCTGGCGGAAGTCGTACGCGAGCTTGACCGCGCGAATGCAAGCCTCGGGGTCGTCGCCGTTCACATGGAAGATCGGGGCCTGCACCATCTTGGCGACGTCGGTCGCATAAACCGAGGAGCGCGCGGACTCAGGACCGGTGGTGAACCCGATCTGATTGTTGATCACGAGGTGCACCGTGCCGCCGGTGCGATAGCCCTTGAGCTGCGAGAGGTTCAGCGTCTCGGCCACGACGCCCTGTCCGGCGAACGCGGCGTCGCCGTGCAGCAGCACGGGGATGACCAGCGAGCGGTTCTTGTCGCCGATCAGCAACTGCTTCGCGCGGACCATGCCTTCGACGATCGGGTCGACCGCCTCGAGGTGCGACGGATTCGACGCGAGCGTGAGCTGCATCTTCGCGCCGCTCGCCGACTCGTGCGTGCCTTCGGCGCCGAGGTGGTACTTCACGTCGCCGGAGCCCTCGCGGGAGTTCGGGTCGATGTCCCCTTCGAACTCGCGGAAGATCTGCTCGTACGACTTGCCGAGCGTGTTCGCGAGCACGTTCAGGCGGCCGCGGTGGGCCATGCCGATCACGCCTTCGACGACGCCATCCTGCGCGGCTTCGTTGAAGAGGTAGTCGAGCATCGGGATGACCGACTCGGCCCCTTCCATCGAGAAGCGCTTGTGCCCGACGTACTTCGTGTGCAGAAACTTCTCGAACGCCTCGGCGTCATTGAGCTTCATCAGGATGCGGCGCTTGGTGGCGCCGTCGAGCGGCTGCTTGTTGCCGGTCGGCTCCATGCGGTCCTGCAGCCACCGCTTCTGCACCGTCTCCTGGATGAACATGTACTCCGGGCCGATCTTGCCGCAGTACGTCTCGCGCAGCGTGTCCAGGATGTCGCGCAGCTTGGCCTGCTGCTTTCCGCAAAGGCCGCCGCAGACGAAGTCGCGGTCGAGGTCCCACAACGTGAAGCCGTGGAACTGCATGTCGAGCTCGGGATGCGAGGCGACCTTGTACTCGAGCGGATCGAGGTCGGCGAGCAGATGCCCGCGCACGCGGTACGCGTTGATCATCTGCAGCGCCGCTGCTTCGCGCGCGATGACGTCGTCGGGATTGGTCGTGCCGAGGTGGAGGCGGTGGCGGTCCTTGGCCCAACGCACCGGCTCGTAGGGGATGCGCAGGTCGCGATAGATGTCGTCGTAGAAGTGATCCGCGCCGATGAGCAGCTCGTGCACTCGCGCGAGGAACGCGCCCGACTCCGCGCCCTGGATGATGCGGTGGTCGTACGTCGAGGTCATGGTCATGACCTTCGAGATGCCGAGGTCGGCCAGGACGGAGGGATCGCTGGCCGAGTATTCGGCGGAGTAGTCGATCTGCCCCGTGGCGATGATCGTCCCCTGCGACGGCATCAGGCGCGGCACGGAGGCGACCGTGCCGATGGTGCCGGGGTTCGTCAGCGAGATCGACGTGCCTTCGAAGTCGGAGATCTCGAGCTGATTCGCGCGGGCCTTGCGGACGACGTCGTTGTACGCCTTGAGGAACTGCGCGAAGTCCATCGTCTGCGAGCGCTTGATGTTCGGCACGAGCAGCGAGCGCGTGCCGTCCTTCTTCTCGATGTCGATGGCCAGGCCGATGTTGACGTCTTCACGCTCGACGCGCGTCGGCGTGCCGTCCTGCATCGCGAAGGCGGCGTTCATGCGCGGCTGGTCTTTGATGGCCTTGACGATGGCCCACGCGATGATGTGCGTGAACGATGCTTTCGACTGCCCCATCAGCGCGAGGTGGTTGTTGATCACGCGCCGGTTCTCTTCGAGGACCTTGACGGGGATGTTGCGGATGGAGGTCGCGGTCGGCACCGTGAGCGACAGCTCCATGTTCTGGACGATCTTCGACGCCGCGCCGCGCAGCGCGACGTTCTTGCTGCCCGCCGGTGTGGCGGGGGCGGGGACGGGCGTGGGCCGCGCGGGGACCTGTGGAGCGGCGGGCTTCAACCCGCCGCCGCCCGGGGCGGGGGTGGCGGCGGGTTGGCTGAAGCCAGCCCCTCCACCAGCGACCGCCGCGACGCGCTGCTCGACGTGCTCTTCCACGTCTTCCTCGCCGAGCTGCGGCTCGTAGTCGGCGAAGAACTCGCGCCAGCTGGCGCTCACGGAGTGGGGGTCGGTGCGGAACTTCTCGTACAGCTCTTCAATGAAGGCGATGTTGGCGCCGAATGCAGCGGATGACATGTCGTGGTTCCTAATCGAAATCGGTGGCTTCGGCTGCGGTGTGCGACAGCGACGTCAGGCCCAGCCAGCCGAAGCCGGCCGCGAACCCGCCGAGGACGTCGGACGGGAAGTGAACGCCGAAGTACACACGGGAAAACCCGACGCTGATCACGATCATGCCCGCCAGCGTGTGTCCCAGCGCCTGCACCGGCAGCGAGGCCCGCTCGACGAGGTGATGCATGACGATCGGATACGTCGCGGCGGAGAGCAGCGAGTGCCCGCTGGGGAAGCTGTGCGACTTCGGCAGTTTGATCCGCCGCGCCATCTCGATCGGGCGCTGGCGGCGGAAGATGTTCTTCAGGATCGTGTTGATGGCCATCGCGCCGCCGGTGGAGATGGCCAGCGTCCACGCGTCGTGCTTGCGCCCGCGGCGCAGCATCATGATGGCCACCACGCTGGCCGCGGCGCCAATGGCGGCATGCGAGCCGAGCTGCGTGGCCGCGTTCATGACCCGATGCATCGGCAGGTTGTCGATGCGATGGACCGCGTCCATGATCGCTTCGTCGTACTTGTCGGCGTGCCCTTCCACGACGTGGTCCGCCTGTTTCTTGAAGAACCACAACGCCAGCGCGGCCAGCACGACGCCGCCGCTCCGCCCGATGGCCAGCGGAAGGAAGTGCTGCCGCCGTTTTCCATGCGGACGCAGACGCAGAGGCTCTTTACGGGACCCTTTTTTCACGGGGCGGAGTCTATTTCTTTTCCGGAGTCAGGCAAAAGGCAAAAGGTGAAAGGTAAAAGTAGCTTCGCCAGCCGGGACGCTCTTGCTTCTACTTTTACCTTTTACCCTTTGCCTTTCACCTGTTTCGCGAAGCCAAGAAATCGATGTGCGGCTTCCGCGCCACTGCATTTGCGGTAGAAGTCGAGCGCGTCCGTCCAGGGGATGACGGTGCGCGCGTAGCCGAGGCGATGGAGGTCGGCCAGGGAGGCCCGGAGTAGTTCGCAGCCGAGCCCGCGCCCGCGCATCGATTTCGCCACGCCGGTCGGGCCGAAGAAGCCGAGGCCGCGATTGTTGACGTCGTGCGCCGCGAAGCCGGTGATGGCACCGTCCTCTTCGGTGATGAAGAGCGTCGGCTCGTCCCGCTCGAAAGCCTTCGCCGCTTCGAAACGCCAGATCCGGCCGAAGTGCTCCTCGATGAACGTCAGCACCCGGTCTCTGTCCCCTCTTCCCGCCCGAGCCGGGAGAGGGTTAGGGTGAGGGGCCGTGGTGCTGGCGAAAAGGTTCCACGTCACCGCCGTCTCCACATACCGGCGTTTCCTGAAAAAACCCGCCTCCGCCTCCAGCACACCCGGCATGAAGTAGTTCCCCGGCTCCGCGGCGATGACGCTCACTCCTCGCCGTTCCGCATCCGCCAGCAACGCGCTGCCGATTCCTTTGCGCCGCGCCTCGCGATTGACGATCAGGACGCGCAACCACTTGCCGCACGTCACCGACGCACCCTCCGTCTCGCCGTAAACGCGCACCGCCGGCTCGCCGGCAATGCCGTGACCGAAGCACTTCTCTTCGGCCACGGCCGCCAGGTCATACGGCGCGTCGTTGGCGCGCGCGAACAGCGCGCGCAACGCGGGAAGGTCGGCAGGGGAGGCGTCGCGGATCACTCGCCGAGAGTTTATCCCGCGCGCAGACGCGGGATCTCCGGTGCACCAACGTTCATCGTGTTTGGCAGCGGTAGTGCGGCGCCACCAAAGATCCCGCGTCTGCGCGGGGGATAAACCGCAAACACTTACGGCTCGATGACGAACGTCGCGTCGCCGGTGTCGTTGCGGACGATCGACGCGTATGCGTAGACGGTCGTGTTCGTCGACGACACCTCGATCATGGCAGCGTTCAGCGGTCCGGCCTGGAAGTGGCTGAAGATGTCGTTGAACTGCCGGAACGACCGCGCCGGGATGTACGTCGCAAACGCGCCGCGCGCTTCGCCGGCGGTGTCGTAGAGCGCGATCCAGACCAGCGCGTCCACGTTGTGGGGATTCGAGACGCCGACGTTCGTACGGTTGCCGTCGAGTCCGGTCAGGCCGGTCAGGTGATACGTGCTGACCAGCTTCCACGTGTCGATGCCCGGCACCGACTGGCCGTATTCGCCGTGCTCTCCCACGTTGTAGATCCGGGCCCGGGCCGTGACGCGCACGTTCGGCGCGTCGTCCCACGTCACCCGCACGATGCCGCCGCCGTTCTCGACGTCGAACCAGGCGCGCACCGCGTCCGGCACGGCCAGCACTTCTTTCGGCGACAGCAGCATGCGCAGTTCTTTCGACTGGCCGTTGTCGCCGTGATAAGTGATGGTCGTCCAGACCGGCTGGGTGATGTGCGAGGAGACGTTCGTGACCACGATCTCCGAGCGCCACAGCGTGTTGTTGGCGCCCGCGCCGCGATAGACGACGGGGATGAGCACCTCGCCCGCGAACGCGGACCCGCTCAGCAGGAGAGAGAGAAGAAGAGCAATCTGTTTCATCGATGACCTCACTTTCGGCAATGTGGCGTTCGGCTGCTTAATCACTGCTTACGCGCGGTGAGCAGGCAGTCCAGCGAAAAGCGTCCGGCGCCGCCGATCATCACGACGACAGCCATGGCGATGGCCAGGATGTGGTACTCGACCCCTTCGCCCTTCTGCTGGCCGGACCAGTTCATGAGCAGGCCATTCGAAAAAAGAGGAAAGAGGAAAGAGGAAAGAGGAAAGGAAAGGCACTGCTTTGAGGAGCGCCGCCGTCCCGGCGGCTGTAGCGGCGGGCGTCCCGCCCGCGCCAACAGCCGGCGAGACGCCGGCGCTCCTCGGCGCTCGGCGAACGCGCGCCCCGCTCGCGGAGCGCCCTCTTTCCTCCTTCCTCTTTCCTCTTTCCTCTCGCGCCCGCCGCTCGGTAGCGCTTTCGCACTGGGAGCGGGTATGGATCGAGATATCGTCCGCTGTCCCTCGTGCGGACAGACGAATTGAGTTCCGGCGCTGGGTAGATGCAAGGCACTGCTTTGAGGAGCGCCGCCGTCCCGGCGGCTGTAGCGGCGGGCGTCCCGCCCGCCCGCAGCGCAGGCGGGACGCCTGCGCCAACAGCCGGGGAGACGCCGGCGCTCCTCGGCGCTCGGCGAACGCGCGCCCGCTCGCGGAGCGCCCTCTTTCCTCCTTCCTCTTTCCTCTTTCCTCTCGCGCCCGCCGCCCGGGCAGCGCTTTCGCACTGGGAGCGGGTATGGATGGAGACACCGTCCGCTGTCCCTCGTGCGGACAGGCCAATCGGGTTCCGGCGCTGGGTAGCGGCAAGACCGCCGTGTGCGGCCGGTGTAAGACCGCGCTGACGGCGGGCGGGCCGGTGAAGCTGACGGACGCGAACTTTGTCGAGACCGTCTCGACGGCGCCGTTCGTCGTCGACTTCTGGGCGGCGTGGTGCGGGCCGTGCCGGACACTCGGGCCGGTCATCGACGCGCTGGCCATGGAGCGGACCGACGTCCGTTTCGGAAAGCTCAACGTCGACGAGAACCCGCGCACCGCGGCCTCGTTCGGCGTGCAGGGGATCCCGTTGCTGGTCTTCCTCCGCAACGGTTCGGAGGCGGGACGGCTCGTCGGCGCGGTGCCGAAGGGGCAGATCGAGGCCGCCATCACGCGGTTCCTGGGGAGCTGACCGGTGGCTCTCTATCCATTGCGTCCCGGCGATCGCCCGCGCAGCGAGCTGGAGCTCTTCTTCCGCAAAGTGCTGATCGTCGTCTTCGTCGCCGCCGGAGTGACTTTGCTCTGGACGGCGCGTGACGTGCTGCTGCTCGTCTTCATCGCGGCCGTGCTCGCGGCAGGCATCTCGCCGGTCGTACGGCGCGTGCGCATCCTCTGGCGTTATCAGTTCCGCCGCAAACTCTCGCGCGGCACGGCGGTGATGATCGTCTACCTGCCGTTCCTGGTGATGGTGCTCGTCGTCGGTTTGCTGGTCGTGCCGCACTTCATCGCCGACACGCGCGCGCTCGGCAAGCAGCTCCCGACGCTCATCGAACGGAACATCCTCACGCCGCTGGAGGGATATGTCCCGGTCGGCGTGATCCGCGAAGAGCTGCGGGACGTGGAACTGCCGCGCTCGCGCGTCTTCATGTACATGCGCAACGCGGCCACGGCTATCGCGTCGATCTTCGCGGTGCTGTTCATGATCGCGTACATGCTCATCGACGCGGAGCGGTTGCGGAACCTCTTCCTGCTCGTCTATCCGCCGGAAGTGCGCGGCGAGCGGCGCCGCACGCTGATGCGCATCGCCAAGCGGATGAGCGGCTGGCTCTCCGCGCAACTGCTCCTCAGCCTGATCATCGGCATCTGCACGTTCGTCGGGCTGACGGCGCTGCGGATTCCGTACGCGCTGCCGCTGGCCATCATCGCCGCGGTGGGGGAGCTCATCCCCGCCATCGGCCCCACCGTCGGCGCGGTGCCGGCGCTGATCGTGGCGCTGCTGCATTCGCGCTGGCAGTTCTGGGCCGTGCTCGCGTTCGCGTTCCTGCTGCAGAAGGTGGAGAACTACTTCATCGTGCCGCGGGTGATGTCGAGCAAGGTCTCGGTCTCGCCGCTGGCGATCTTCATCGCCTTCCTCGTCGGCGCCTCGCTCCTCGGCGTGATGGGCGCGATCCTGGCCATTCCCGTCGCGGCCATCGCACAGGTGGCGTTCGACGAGGCATTCGTGGCCCGGAGGGAACGCCGGCAGGATCTGGAGCGCCCCGGAACTCTGCTGCGCAAAGCGGACTAGAATCGCCGCATGCCGTACAGAGCAGTGTTCATCGCCCTGGCGTTCTCCGCCCTCTGTCTGCCCGCCGCCGCACAGAATGCGTGGAGCTGGACGTATCGCGCCGAGCTCCGCGCCGACTATCGCTGGAGCGACGAGGAATCGCATCCGAATCCGTTCGCTCCGACGAACCGCGCCTTCGACATGCGTACCCCCGACCCGGGCAGCCATGTCGAATTGAACGTCGCCGACGTGCAGTTCGACGGCGGCTACGGCGATCTCTTCGCCGTGCGCGCGAAGGTGCACGTGCAGGGACTGCATCGCCGCAATCCAACATCCACCGACCGCCAGGTCGACGCGGACGAGCTGTACGTGCGTATCGGCCGCAAACCGGAGTTCCTCGAGCGGCCTGACGGCACGTCGTTCTTCCTGCAGGCCGGCAAGTTCCCGAAGATGGAGCGGCAACCGGTGCGGCTGATGGAGAGCTACGGTCTGACCGCGACGGCGTTCAATCGTTTCGAAGACGTGCAGGTGCTCGTCGGCGGCACCATCGGCCGCAACTTCTACTGGCGCGTGCAGGCCGCGAACGGCAATCCGCTGTTCTTCCGCGACTCCAACGCCCTCGCCGGCGACAACGGTACGCCGAAGGAGTTGCGCGGCGAGGT
>DASVSV010000057.1:0-4387 GCA_036387915.1 Thermoanaerobaculia bacterium | reverse complement strand
GTGATCGTGCCGCCCGCGTATTTCGGGACAAAGCTCCCGATGCAGATGGAGGGCTCCACGCTGCGCCTCCGTCTCGGCAAGGGACAGCCGGTCGAGCGCACGTGCGCCGCATCGTTCGTGCGGCAGCGGCAGTCGTAGCTGGCTCCTCCCACCAGTCCCCTCTCGCCGTGTGCGGG
Source organism: Thermoanaerobaculia bacterium (assembly GCA_036387915.1). Lineage (GTDB taxonomy): Bacteria > Acidobacteriota > Thermoanaerobaculia > Gp7-AA8 > Gp7-AA8 > QHVT01. The sequence continues at coordinate 4,211 of DASVSV010000057.1, read as the reverse complement.
GAGAGGGGACTGGCTTACGCGCCTAACCGCCGCCCCCCTCCTCCGTCCAACCGGACATGCGCACGCGACTCCTCGCCTTCTCCCTCGCCGCCCTCTGCTCCTTCCCGCTTTTCGCCGATCGCACGCAGGAAATCGTCGACGCGTTCACGAAGAACAAGCACGTGAACAAGCAGAAGCGGGGCGTGACGAAGCAGCGCTACGCGCATCGTCACGGCGAGCCGGCCGTGCAGCGCGACCCGACGTCACTCTCCGGCACGTACGAAGTGGAGGGACTCGATCTCACCGTGCGCCTCACCGTCGCGCGCGATGGCAGCGTGAGCGGTTCCGGCAGCGATCGCGGTGAAGCGTTCACGCTGCGCGGCGCGCGCGTCGACGGCGCGCTGCTGACGGCGACGAAGGTCTACGCGAACGACGACAGGCAGCAGCTCGAAGGGGTGTTCATGAACCTCGTCAGCCGCGACGGCACCACCCCCGAAACGGCAACGACCACGCGCGCGTTCGGCCTCGGCGTCGTCCCGGACGTGCCGCTGCGCGTCGACAGCATGTCCATGGGGAAGCTGTTCTACGCGCGGCGATGACAGTGGTAGTGTGCCGCGATGATGAAGCGCTTCGCGGTCCTGCTGCTCCTCCTCGCCGCGTGTAAAGCGGAGACGCCCGCCGTCACGGGCACCACGGGCACGGTGGACGAGCGCGTGCCGATCGGCATCTGGTACGTCGGCGCACCGGAGCTGGTCGTGCGCGAACAGCCGAACGACACGGCCGCCGTCCTGGCAACGTACTCGAACGGCGAGTCGGTCTCGGTGCTCGCGGAGCAAGGCGAATGGGCCGAGGTCCGCACCGGCGACCGCGCCGGCTGGGCCAAACGCGCCGACCTCACCACCGCCGAAGCAAAAGAGAAATCGGAAGACCAGCCGGAGCCGAAGTTCCGGGTCATGCCGATGCCGGTCTCCGCGCCCTCCGCGCAGGGCGAGGTCTACATCGAAGCGGACGTGAACACCGAAGGGGAAGTGACGGCCACCCGCATCATCACCAACACCACCGGCCAGGCCTCCCTGGCCAACCAGAACGCCAACTCGCTCAAGAGCGCCAAGTTCTACCCGATCATCGTCAAAGGCGAGCGCAGGCAGTTCAAGTACTACCACAAGGTGACGTACTAGCCGGTGCTACACTTCGTCGCACGACGGAGCGACGCATGCCAGCAATCCAATCGACCGATCTCGACGTTGAAGTTCGTTACTTCAACGAGCATCGCGGAGAGCTGCTCGAAACGGCTGCCGGCAAATTCGCGCTCGTCAAAGGCGAAGCGCTGATCGGGACGTTTGACTCGGAAACGGCAGCGATCCGGCACGGGTATCAGACGCTTGGGAACGTGCCGTTTCTCGTCAAGCAAGTCACCGAAGCCGACATCCCCCTGACGTTTACGTCGTTCAATCTCGGAGTGTAGTTGCCGTCCTTCGAGATCTCCGTTCCTGACCTCCAGACGACGGGCCCCATCCTGCAGGTCTTCGTCGGGCCTTCCCGCGAACTGATCAGCGCCCTTGGGAGCGAGCTCACCGCATCCCCGATCGCGGTCACGGCCCTCGTCGATACCGGTGCCGCGGCGACGGTGATCACGTCAGAAGCCGCGCGACTCCTTGGGCTGCAGAGCGTCGGCGCGGTGTCGGTTCACACGCCAACGACGATCGATCCCGTGCTGTGTCGCCAGTTCCACGTCAACGTGTACCTCTCCGCGGCTTTCCCGGTGGAGAACATCGTCGTGATCGAAGCACCGCTGACGGGTCAGTCGTTCCAATGCCTGATCGGCCGCGACGTTCTGAGCCGCGCGTGCTGACCTACGACGGAATCCGGAATCGCTTCAACCTGGCGTTTTGACGTCATGGAGTGCGGCGGCAAGGCCGCCGCTTTCATATTCGGGAGCGACCTGCCATTCGGGTGCATCTCGGCAGTGCTGAAGACGTTGCCCGTTCCACGGCTGGGGTGCCGCAGCGCGAAATGACACGCCTGCCGGGCGACGGAAAACGTGTCGCGAAATACCGACGACTAATGCCGGTACACGACTGCGATGCCGCAGCGCGAGAAGGCACCCCTGCCGAGCAACGGAACACGAATATCAAAGCGGCGGCCGGGCCGCCGCACTCCATAACGCTCCGCGGGATGCACGCTTTACGTCTCGTCGCGCGTGATCCACTTCTCCACGCGCGGAGGGCGCCAGTCGTCGAAGCGTTTCAGCAGCGCCTCGGCGTCGCGCTCGATTACGGCGATGGCGCGGTGCTCGGCGCGCAGGAAGCGCTCGCGGACGGCGCGGTCGAGGAACTGCATCAGCGGTGCGTAGAAGCCGTTCACGTCGAGGAAGCCGACCGGCTTCGCGTGCAGGCCGAGTTGCGCCCAAGTCCAGATCTCGAAGATCTCCTCGAGCGTGCCGAGGCCGCCCGGCAAGGCGATGAAGGCGTCGGCGAGATCGGCCATCAGGGCCTTGCGCTCGTGCATCGTGTCGACGATACGGATGTCCGTCAGACCGCGGTGGCCGACCTCGCGCGCCCAGAGCGCGTGCGGGATCACGCCGATCACTTCGCCGCCGGACGACAGGACCGCGTCCGCGAGCTCTCCCATCAGGCCCACGCTGCCGCCGCCGTACACGAGACCGATCCCTTCCCGCGCGAAGAGGCGGCCCAGGTCGCGGGCCGCCTCGACGTAGACGGGATCGGAGCCGGAGTTCGAGCCGCAGAAAACGCACACGCGATGGATCACGGCGCGGATTCTACAAAGGAATCAGGGCGCCGGCGGCGGTTGCGGCGGCCGGAGCGTGATCGTGTACTGCCTCGGCTCCCCACCATTCACGAAGTCGTACTTTGCGCTCAGTTCGCGAGCCACGATCGGCACGAACTGCTCGGAGGCGGACGGCGTCTCGTACTCCTTCCCTTCCTGCACCGCGTAGAGCAGGCCGACGGAGTAGTCGCCGCGGAGCTTGATCGCGATGGCGTCGATGGCCGCGCGCGGCATCGACGCCTTTTCGGCGAGGCTGTCGAGCAGCTTCGACATCGGGCCGGCCGGGTCGAGAACCGCGCGTTCGTAGATCATGACCAGGTCGAGCGCGCCGCGGATGCCGAGGGCGCGCGCGGAGAGGATCTGCTTCTTGAGGTACGTCACCAAGATGGCCTGGTCGACCCAGTCGGTGATGCGGTCGAGCGGCAGCAGGGTGCGCTCGCAAAGCTCTCCCGGCTCGGCGGTGGCCAGGTGCTGCACGGTCGAGACGCCGTACTCGCTCAGCAGGTCGGCGTGCACGTCGTCGATCCCCTCGATCGAGTCGAGGGGCAACTCCACCGTCTCCGGCTCCGGCTGGCCGAACAGCTTGCGCGCGCGGCGGCGCAGCGCGTCGAAGGCCCATTTGTGAAAGAGGCCGGTCAGAAAGAGGACCGTGGAGATGTTGAAGCTCTGGACGTCGATGGCCAGGACACTGACGCCGATCGAGGCGAAGATCCAACCCATGACCACGGCCGATGCGCTGCCGATGGCGCTGGCCATCAGGAAGCGCGAGGAGAGCGCGCTCGCGTAGAGGCGCGACACCATGAAGTAGAGGATGGACGTGTATGCGCCGAGGCCGGCGTAGACGATGCCGGCGCTGGCGGTTTTCCGCCATCCGGTGTTGTACGCCGCCACGATGGCGACGAAGAGGAAGACCGCCGTCAGGAGCAGCGTCGCCGCGTTGGCGCTGACCGGCCCTTGCGACGCCGGCGGGACACGATCCGGCCCCTGATGCGCACGCTTGGCCTTGCGTCCGTTCAGCCACGAGTAATAGAGCGCCACGTCAGCGCGGTTCTGCTCGCGCCGTTCACGCACGGTGACGAGGTGATAGACGACCGCGACCACACCGGGCACGAACGCGAGGAACAGAAATCCCTCCGACCCGCCGAGGCTGATCTGATACTTCCACAACTTCCAATCGACGAGCTTCCACTCGATCGCGTAGAGCAACGGAAAGAGCAGCAGCAACGACGACAGCGCGTACGCCATTTTCTCTCTGATTTTCACGATGGACCTCCCACCGGTAGGTGGGACGCGCCGCCGGATTTCCCTACCCCGGCGTAGCCGGAACCAAGAAGTAAGTGCGGGAGGCGCGGTCGGCGATATCGTCCGCTGATGGCCAGCCTGATCGACCGTCACCGTGACCAGATCCTGGGCGTTCTCTCCTGCTTCGACCGCGTCTTGATCCG
>DASVSV010000056.1:0-11367 GCA_036387915.1 Thermoanaerobaculia bacterium | reverse complement strand
CGGATCAAGACGCGGTCGAAGCAGGAGAGAACGCCCAGGATCTGGTCACGGTGACGGTCGATCAGGCTGGCCATCAGCGGACGATATCGCCGACCGCGCCTCCCGCACTTACTTCTTGGTTCCGGCTACGCCGGGGTAGGGGAACGGTTCCCTCCGTCACTCCCAAGAGGACAGTGTCACATGGAGCGAACAATATGGCGTTGCTGGATAAGATTCGCGACGAGATCATCGAGACGCAAAAAATTCAAGCAGCACTTGCCAGATGGAAGCTCGTTCTTGTGGCTGCGTTGGGCGCGGCCGGTCTTGGTATTCAGCCAAGCAACTCGGATCGCGGTGGCGCCGCGCTGCTTGGCCTGTTGCCGTTCGTATGCTTGTACGCGGACAGTCTCGTCTACAACAGCGGTATCCGTGTGCTTGCGATAGCACGGTACTTGCGAAGGGACGCGAACTGGAGCTCGTCTGTTGAGACCGGTGCAACAGGCGCTGTTAATGGAGATCACCACGAACTGGCCGCCGCTCGAGATTTCGAAATCTTTTCCGTATGTGCTCGTTCCCATTTCGACTTGGAGGTATTGGCTTTCAGAGGTGTGAGCATCGGCGTGTCAGGAATAGTGGCCACGATCGGATTAGTGCACCTGTGGGATTGGCAGCTCGCCTCCGCTGCGGTCACCATTCGGCCCTGGGAGATGTGGTGGCTGATAGTGACTGGCGTCATGGGCGTGGGGCTGTCTGTGAAGTTGTATGAGCGGCATCAGCGCAAAGTTAGAGTCTTCGACGGCGATGATCATGAGTTGATGTGTGCCAGCTGTACGCGCCGCAACCTCGACACATCCGCGCGCGGGGGAGTTGTGCGGCCTTGAGTGCTGGTCCAATCCAAGTTGGTTGGCGGCGCGGCGAGCCTCGCGACGCGCTCTTCCAGCGCGAGTGGCTCGTCACCAACGGCTTGGGCGGATACGCCTCGGGCACCATCGGCGGCGCCTGCACGCGGCGGTTCCACGGCAAGCTGATCGCCGCGCTGCCGGGACCGCTGGGCCGCACGATGATGCTCAACCATCTCGAAGAGCATCTCGTCACAGCCGGCGGGACTACATGGATCCTCAGCGGCGACGAGAGCGGCCGGGCGATCACCTGGCCGACCCCAGACTTCCTCGAGGAGTTCGTCCTCGAGTGCGGCGTGCCGGTCTGGCGCTTCTCGGGGGACGGCATCCGCTTCGAGAAACGCGTCGTCATGCCGAACGCACAGAACACGATATGGATCGTGTATCGCCTGCTCGAAGGTCCCGACGGCCTGACGCTGCGCCTGCGCCCCTCGCTCAACTTCCGCCCCCACGAAGGCCTCCTCGACAGACCGCCGCAGGGTTGGACGGTGCACGCGGACGGCACGAACATCGAGATCGCGGAGAGCACGGCATATCCGGCCTTGCGCCTTTCCATCGTGGGAAAGAGCGCCGGGCTCAATGCCGATCCGCGTGACGTCGAGCACGTGATCTACCGCCTCGAAAAGAACCGCGGATATGAGTACGAAGGTCCGCTGTGGAGTCCGGGCGTGATTCACCTCGAGTTGCAGCGCGGTGCGGATGCTGCGCTCGTCGCGTCGGTGGAACCGTGGGCGGTCGTGCACGCGATGACCGTAACGGACGTGCTCGCGGCCGACGGCGCGCGTCGCAACCGGCTGCTTTCCATGGCCGACGCGGCGGAGGACGACGTGGCGGCGCAACTCGTCCTCGCCGCGGATCAGTTCCTCATCACGCCGCACACGCGTGCCGCGGACGAGGCACGGATGGCGGCGGCGGGCGATTCGCTGCGCACCGTCGTGGCGGGCTATCACTGGTTCACCGACTGGGGACGCGACACGATGATCAGTCTGGAAGGGCTGACGCTCGTCACCGGGCGGCATCGCGAAGCGGGGAACATCCTGCGCACGTTCGCTTCGTACATTCGCGACGGATTGATCCCGAATCTCTTCCCCGAAGGAGAGCAGGGCGGTCTGTATCACACGTCCGACGCGACCATGTGGTTCTTCCACGCACTATCGCGCTACGTGCGCCGTACCGGCGATCGGGCTACGCTGCGCAAGATCCTCCCGCGGCTGGTCGACATCGTCGATCATCACGTGCGCGGCACGCATTTCAACATCCACGTCGACCCGGCCGACGGCCTGCTGGTGCAGGGCGCGGAGGGATACCAGCTCACGTGGATGGACGCAAAGGTCGACGGCTGGGTCGTGACGCCTCGCCACGGCAAAGCGGTCGAGATCAACGCGCTCTGGTACAACGCGCTCCGCCTGCTGCAGGCATTTCTGGAGGAGGAGAACGACCGCGACACGGCGGCGCGCGTGCAGTCGCTGGCAGATCGCGCATACGAGTCGTTCAATCAGCGCTTCTGGTATGAAGAAGGTCAACATCTTTACGATGTAGTAGAAGGGGAGGGCGGCGGGCACGATCCGGCGCTGCGTCCGAATCAGATCTTCGCCATCGCCCTGGACCATCCCGTGCTCGAGCGCACACGCTGGGAGGCTGTCGTGAACGCGGTCGAGCGCGAGCTCCTCACTCCATTTGGCCTGCGATCCCTTGGCCGCGCACACGCCGACTACAAGCAACGCTACGACGGCGACCTCCGCGCGCGCGACGCGGCCTACCATCAGGGTACGGTCTGGGGCTGGCTGATTGGCCCATTCCTCGACGCCTGGCGCAAAGTGCATCCCGACGCTCCCCACGCCGCCCGCGCCTTTCTCTCCGGCTTCGCCGCCCATCTCGGCGACGCCTGCATCGGCACGATCAGCGAAGTGTTCGATGCCGAGGAGCCCTACCACCCGCGCGGATGCGCAGCGCAGGCATGGAGCGTGGCGGAGGTGCTGCGCTGCCTCCGTGCGTAGCGCAGCAATCTGACCCGGCATTGGCCGTCAGCGAATCTTCCGATCGCCCCGCCCTTCCTCATCGAAAAATTTTTCACCCCGAGTGGAAAACCGCGCGCCCACCCCGGTCATCTCCTGGTGAGAGGCAGCAGAGCGGCGAGTGATTCGTCGCCGGGCTCACAGCAGACGAGAGAAGCGAAAAGGAGATTGCAATCGATGGGAAGCACTGCGTTCACACTCAATCAGATCACCTGCAACGGCACGTCGGAGAGCGGTCATGACGAGGTGATGATCCTCTATCAGTCCGACGCTGGCATGGCGCATCTCTTCCCCGCGGGGCGCGATGCGCATTCGATGGACGGCGGCACGACGTGGTCGAACATCAACCTGCGGATGGAGTTCGTCAACGACTGCCTGGTCACGCTTTACGACCAGGATTCGACGCTCGATCCGAAGCTGGCCGACTACCTGGTCAGCTACGACTACACGCCCGATTCGATGCCGTCCAGCGTGACGCTCACGAATCCGAACGGCGCCAGGTACACGCTCAGCATCGGCAGCGTCTCGATCACCAAGTGACGGGCGACGGAAGAAAGGATCACGACATGACACAGCAACTCGCACAGGACCTCGCCCCGCAGCTCACGCAGTTCAAGCACAACCTCTCCACCGTGACGACCAACAAGGACTCCGGCACCGGCGCCAGGCCATTCCAGCCGACCGCGCTGGAGAAGCAGTTGTTCGCCGAGACGGCCGGCGCCATTGCCAAATGGCAGTCCTCGCCGCAGAACAAAGCGAAGCTGGCCTCGCTCCCCGGCATGACCTCGGACGAGCTGCGCTCCTTCTTCCACGGGGTTCTGACGTCGCCGGAGCTCGAGCAGATGAACGCCCTCGTCGCCCAACATCGCGCGCTGCCGGAAGCGGAGATCTCGTTCCCGCTCCGCGCCATCTCGGCCGGCGTCGACGGCTCGCTCGTCCTGATCATCGGCGTGCAGGGCAGCATCGGCGTGGCCGTCAATCCCGCCGATCCCACCGACTTCACGCAGGACGTGCTGTACGCCAGCGGTCAGGTCGAGGTCGGCGCCGGCGAAGGCGGCGAGGCCGGCGTCGTCGTCGGCTTCTGGAATGTCACGCCCGACAACCTCGGCGGCGTTTCCTACGGCTGGGAAGTGGAGATCGACGACTTCGGCGGCGGCTACGTCGAGGCCTCGTACAGCAACATCATCGGGACCGGCTTCCTCGGCATCAGCGTCTCGGTCGACGGCGGCGAAGAAGACGGCGCCGAGGGGGAGGCGAGCTACACGTATGTGTGGACGACGACGCCGATCTACCAGCCGCCCGCGCAGAACTACATGATCATCAACTCCATCTACTGCAACGACAACTCCGAGTCGGGGCACGACGAGGTCTACTTCTACTTCACCATCGACAACGGCACGCGCTACCGCTATCCGTCGCAGGGCGAGTTCTCGATGGAGAAGGGGGACACCTGGAACGCGGGCCGGAGCATCCGCTTCAACTCGCAGGTCTACGTCCAGCTCTTCGACCAGGACGACACGAGCAGCGACGACTCGCTCGGCAGCTACACCTATACCGCCAGCAACGTCCCCTCCTCGACGACCGTCTCCGGCAGCGGCGGGCAGTACACGCTGCACACCGTGCTCAACCCGGTCTGGAGAGCCTACTCCTGATGTCGCACGAGGGCCGGCCGCGCATCGGCCGGCCCTCCCATGAACGGGCCGACGATGACGGCTCTCTGGATCGACAGCGGAATGGAGGCCAGCGTAACATCTGGCGCTGGTCCTCCTTCCGGAATGAATCCGACAACTCCCTTCGAGTCGAGCCTCGACACGATCGAGCGCACGATCGCTCTCGTCTGCAGGCGCGGCCGCCTGCGCGGAGCCGACGCCGAAGATTTCGCCTCGTCGGTGAAGGTGGCGCTGCTCGAGGACGACTGCGCCATCCTGCGGAAGCACTCCGGGATCGCCTCGCTGGGCGCGTACCTCGCGGTGGTCATCGACCGCATGCTCTGGGATGGCAGGGCGCGCACGATGGGACGCTTCTATGCCTCCGCCGAGGCCACGCGGATCGGGCCCGCGGCAGTGATGCTGGAGTCGCTCGTGCGCCGCGATCAGCGCCCCCTCGAACAGGCCCTGCCCATCCTCCGCGCGTCGTTTCCGGAAGTCACGCGCGAGGATGCGGAGCGCATGCTCCCTCGGCTGCCGCATCGCGTGCCGCGTCCGCGATTCGTCGATCTCGACGACGTCGACGATCTCCCCCTCGCCGCTTCGGCGAGCGCCGATCAGTCGACGATCGAACAGGAGCAGCAACGGCTCGCCCGGCAGACCGCGCGCATCCTCCGCGACACACTGGCCTCGTTTTCACTCGAAGACCGCACCATGCTGCGTCTTCACTACGGAATGTCGCAGAGCATCGCCGACGTCTCGCGGATGATGCGCCTGCCGCAACGGCCGTTGTACCGCCGGCTGGAACGCGCGCTCGCCCAATTGCGCGCGGCGCTGGAGAACGCGGGCATCGACGCGCGCTCGCTTCCCGATCTGCTCTCCGGCGCGCTCGGCGAGGATTTCGACATCGGCCTGCGCGGCGACGACGCGGAGTCGAGGCCGGACGAGAGGAGTGAGGCACGATGAGCGCAACCACGCCGTGTCCGGATCCGGAAGTTCTGGCCGCCTTCGCCGAAGGGAAACTGGAGCGCAAGGAACTGCCGCGCATCTTCGCGCACCTCGAAACCTGTGCCGCCTGCCGCAGCGGCGTGGCCTCGGCGAGCAAGGCCGTCGCGCCCGAGCGTTCCTTTCGCTGGACGTTGCCCCTGGCCGTGGCGGCGGTGATCGTCATCGCCATCGGCCTGGTTCCCTGGTTCCAGTCTTTCCGTTCCCCGTTCGACCGGCTGGGGAAACTGGCGCCGCGTTCCGCGCGCGTGGCGGAGACTCGGCTTTCGGGCGATATCCCGTGGGCTGCTTATCGCGGTCCGATGCGCGCGACGAATGGAGCGGCTCCCGATCCCGGCCGTCTCAAGCTGGGAGGCGAAGTCGGCGAGATCGTCGATCGCGCGAACCGCGAGCAGACGGCCTCGGCGCAGCATGCCGCGGGCGTGGGCCTGGTGCTGATCGAGCTGCCCGGAGACGCGATCGCGCGACTGCGCGCGGCCGCCAAACTCGATCAGAAAAATCCGCGCGTCTGGAGCGATCTCGCGGCCGCGCAATACGCGGCGGCGTTGCGTCTCGACCGGCCGTCGCTCTATCCCGAGGCCCTCGCTTCCGCGGATCAGGCCCTGCGCCGCGATCCCCGATTGCCGGAAGCGCTCTTCAACCGCGCGCTCATCCTGGAACGCCTCGGGCTGAAGGCTCAGGCGCGCGAGGCATGGAGCCGTTACCTCGCCGTCGACGGCAGCTCGCCGTGGGCCGTCGAAGCGCGCGAGCGCCTGTCGCGCCTCCCCGCCTCCACGAGCGAAGAGCTCTTCCGCCAGGAACTGCCGCGGCTCGAGCGCGCCGCCGCGGACGGAGATACGGCGACCGTCCGCGCCGTGGTCGACGCCTACCGCCAGCAGACGCGCACGACCGCCGAAGTCGTGACCCTCGGCCAGTGGGCCGAAGCCCATCAGCGCGGCCATGATGGCGAACGCTCGCTGACCGTGGCCCGTTCGATCGGCGATGCCCTGCAGAGATCGTCCGGCGAATCGCTCCTCCGCGACGCGGTGGCGGCCATCGAAAAGAATCCCGATGCGGCGGCGCGCGCGCGTCTCGCGGAAGCGCACGCCGTCTATCTTCGCGGCAGGCTCGCGTACAGCCGGCGCCAGCCCGCGGCCGCGGAGCCCGACCTGCGTCGCGCCGCTGCGCTCTTCGCACTCACCCGCAACCCGATGGCGCTCGTGGCGCGCTACTACGTCGCGTGCATCCGTTACGACCTGAACGACGTCGTCGGCGCGAGCCTCGAGCTGACCCAATTGAGAGCGGAGCTCGAAGCGCGGCCGTCCTACATCGCGCTCGCCGCGCAAGTGCGCTGGCAACAAGCCCTCTGCGCCATGGTCGACGGCGACTGGCAGACCGCGACCTCCCTGCTGCAGGCCAGCCGCGCCGGTTTCGCGCGCCTCGGAGAGCGCAGCAACGGCGGGTTTCTCGATGCCCTCCTGGCCAACGCGCTGGCCACGATGGGACGCGACGACGACGCCTGGGCCGCGCGCATCCGCTCGTTCGAGGCGCTCAGCGGAGAGCGGCAAAGCGATCGCTTCCCGACCAGCCTCGCCGAGGCGACGACGATGGAGATCCGCGCCGGACGGCCGGAAGTCGCACGCGCGATCCTCGACATCGAGGAGTCGGTGAATCGCACCGAAGGCCGCGATGTCCTCCTCGCCTACGGCCTCGTGCGCGCGACCATCCTCAACATCCACCTCGGCGACGCCGCGACCGCGCTGGCCAAGGCCAGGGATGCGGAGCGGACCGCGCGCGGCATCGCCGATCCGGCCATGCGCACCCGGGCCATCGCCGACGCGAACCTGGCCATCGGCGCCGCCACCTCGGACCGCGCCGCGCTGACGCGCGCCATCGACGGCTATCAGGCCATCGAGCGGCCGCTGCTCCTGCCCGAGGCGCGTCTCTTCCGCGCGCGGACCGAATTGCGCGACGGAAATGTCGACGCCGCGCTCCGCGACGTCGACGCCGGAATCGCGGAGCTGGAGCGGCATCGCGTCCATTTCGCCGGCAGCGTGTCCGGCCGCGGCGTCTTCGATGCCGGCACCGAGATCTTCCGTCTCGGCATGCGCCTGTCACTCGACCGCGGTAACGTCGCGGACGCGTTCCGCTATGCGGAGCGGGGCCGCGCGTATTTCGTGACGCAGGACGGCGGCGTGCCCGCAATCGGCGTGGAGACGTTGCAGGCGCGGCTGGCCGGCAGCGGTGCCGCGGTGCTCGAGCTCGTGGTCCTGCCCGACGAACTGGTGGCGTTCTGCATCACCGCCGACTCCGTCCGCGTGGCGCGCAGCGCCGTGACCTCGGCGCAGCTCGCGGAGCTCGTCGCGGATGATGACAATGCCGCGCGTTTGTACGACCTGATGATCCGCCCGAGTGAGACCGGCATCGCGGCGGCGCGGCAACTGATCGTCGTCGCCGACCCGCTCCTCGAAAACGTCTCGTTCGCCGGGTTGTGGGATGCACGCGAAAAGCGTCACCTGATCGAACGGCTGGCGGTGGCAGTCGCGCCGAGTGCCGGCTCGCTCCATCGCGAAACCGATCGGCGCGAGCTCCAGTCCGTGACCGCCATCGTCCTTCCGACGGGCGAGCAGGGAGCGAACGTGGCGCTGCCGCAGGCGTCCGCGGAGTTGCAGCAGATCGCCGGTCTCTATCGTCAGGCGGTCGTCCTCGGCGGCAGCGACGCTACACTCGAAGCGCTCCGGACGCACGCGCGCGACGCCGCCGTCATCCACATCGCCGGACACACCGAGCGGCGCGGACGGGCCGGCGAATCGGAGCTGCCCTTTCTCGCTCCGCGCGGAAACGGTCTGGAGTACGTCTCCTGGCGCGACCTCGTCGCGATGACGCTCCGCTCCCGCCCCGTGGTGGTGCTGGCGGCCTGCGAGACGCTGCAGCGGCCGCGCTCCCCGCAAACATTCGCTCTCAGCCTCGGCGGAGGATTTCTGGCCGCGGGCGCGTCCGAGGTCATCGGCACGCTCGTCCCGCTGGCGGACAACGACGCGCAGGCCTTGTTTGAAGACGTGCATCGCGAGCTGCGCGCCGGATTCACGCCGGCCGAGGCGCTGCGCCGCACCCAGTTGCGCGCGCTGGCGGACCGGCACGGCCGCAACCTGCCGTGGCAGTCGCTGGCGCTGCTCACCAACCGGATCCCGCGTTAGGCTGCGCCGCGGTAACGAGGAGAAAAAAAAGTATGGGAGAGATCACCGTCTATTTCGTTGGGATCTGTACCTTCATGCAGGACGTCCACGAACGGCTCCCCGGCGTTCGCCGCCGCGTCGTCCTGGTCAACGCCCGCCGGCCTGCGGTCATCAATGAAACCGTGATTCCGCCGCACATCCCGACGCTGCGGATCGCCGCCAGCGACCTGGAAGTGAACGGCGTCCCGGCCACGACCGAAAACGGCTGCGTGCTGCAATGGGAGCTGCACGGGTGCAAGATCGAGATCGCCGATGCGGTGGGCGAGCTGCAGCACGACGAGACGTTCGAATGCTGCGTCCCGCATCTCAAAGTGCTGACGCCGGCCGCCGACGGCATCTCGACGTCCGTCGTGCTGGCCGCCGAATCCGCCGAGACCTCCTGCTACTTCGATCTCACCGCGGGACAACTGAGCGCCGGCCTCGTGGCCGAGGGCGCGGCGGTGTCGGTCCTGAAAGCGCAGACCGCGAGCGAGACCCCCGTGCTGCGCATCCAGCGTTTCCGCACCGAGGACGTGCAGGAGTTCCGCCTCCGCTCGGGAGCGCAGATCGCAATCATGAACGTCGGCCTCGAAGGCATGGCCGGCGACGACACCACCGACTTTCTGCTGCACTACAAAGTCGTCGAGAATGTCCCCAGCGACGCCGCCGTCCCCACCACCGCCGCCCCCTGCTGCCGCCCCCTCCCCAAGAACTACATCGTCCCACTACGCCTCGGCATCAGCCCCGGCTGCTCCAACGCCAGCTTCCCGTGATTTACAACCTGTCATCCCGAGCGTGAGTCGAGGGACCGAGCGTGAGTCGAGGGACCGAGCGTGAGCCGAGGGACCGAGCGCGAGTCGAGGGACTTGGGTGGACGGCGGCGCCATGCGTGTTCCACTGCACGTGTAGCGCGCCCCCACCCACCCAGGTCCCTCGACTCGACGCTCGGGATGACACGAATGGACATACCGCGGAGCCGCTATGTGCGGCGGCTCACCGCGGCCGCACTCCTATAGTCGTCAATCGTACTCATGCGCCCCGATCGAATACGACGCCGTACGGGCCGTGCCCCAGTGATCCGTCGTCGCCGCGTTCGTCGTTCCGGCGGTTTTCAGCGTGGACGTAGAGCTCAGCTTGTAATCCGTGGCGCTCCAGCCGCCGGCTGCGACCAGCAGCGGATCGGCCATCACGTCGCCGGTACCGGCGACGTGCGTATTTGACGTGCCGTTGTACCAGTTGTTCGTACGCCAGGTGATGCCGACCGTCGGCGCCCGCGCGTAACGCACGCCGGTGCTCTGATAGAAGATGTTGTTCTCGATCGTGGTCGTGTCGTGGACGTTGGTCGTCGAGCCGTCCTCGATGTAGATCATCCCGGTGGCCGTGTTCACCGTCTTATAGAAGGTGTTGTTGGCGATCAGCGTGTAATGCATGCCGCCGCCGTACTGCGAGTTGTAATAGACGAACCCGACGCCGGTCCGGTGCACGATGTTGTTGGTGATGGTCAGGTTGGTGGACGGGTTCTGGATCGAGTACGTTTCGTTCGCGACCGTAATGCCGGGCGAGGGCATCCCGTCGCGGAAATACTCGCTGTTGCCGGTGTTATAGATGTAGTTGCGGTCGACGATCGAGTGCTGGGCATTGTCGAGATAGATGTTCGAGCCCTTGTTGTCGTAGACCGTGTTCTTTTCGATCGTGCAGTAATCGCTGAGGATGCAGTCGATCCCCTCGCCGTAATTCCTCCGCACCCAGTTGTCGCGGATGATCACGTTGGTGGCCTTGATGCAGGAGACGGCCTGGGACCAGCCGCTGGTGAGATTACTGCCGGGGACGTTCTCCCGCACCGTATTCGTCACCGTGTTGTTCCGGATGACGATGTCGTGCGCGGCGTTGACCGTGTCCCCGCCGGCGTGAATGCCCGCCTTCATGGCGTTCTCCACCGTGCAGTATTTGACGGTGATGTTGTGCGCGTTCCACATCAGGATGGCGGTCTGAGGCGCGTTCTGCACCTTGAAGCCGTCGAACGTCACATACGACGAAGTGTTGATCGACACGGTCGAGTGGTTACCGATACCGGTGCCATCAATAACCGGCAACTCGCCGTTGTACCCGCCGACATAAATCGGCGAGGTCGAATTGCCGTGCTTGTTCCAGATCACGGCTCGCTCGTTGTACGTGCCCCCACGTACCCAGAGAGTGTCCCCCGGGTTGGTGAGGAAGGTCAGGCCGTATGTAATGGTGCGGAACGGCGAGGCCAGCGTCCCCGGATTGGAGTTGCTACCTGAATCGTCGACATAGTACGTCGCCGCACTGGCGGCCGACGCGGTAAAAGTGAGCAGGACTGCAAGGAAAAAAGCGCGTGAGCTGCGCATGAGGTCTCCTGATTCGCGACGGGCATCGCGTTGGTGTAAGTGCAGTGGTCAAGGATGAGCTGCAGGCACAAAGCCCGCAGCGCACTCCAAATAACTGCGAATGCGGTGCCCGTCTGGGCGGGGACGACGGGAGGCCTCCGGACATCTGAGCCTCCGTGTCAAGTCAGGCGGCAGCCGTGGCGAGAGATGAGCCTCGCAGGGCGAGCTGCTTGAGGTAGCGAGTTTCGTCGTAGGCGGTGCGACTCTTCCAGCAGGCGTAA
>DASVSV010000055.1:0-9306 GCA_036387915.1 Thermoanaerobaculia bacterium | reverse complement strand
GAATCGCGCCAAACGTAGGGCGTGGCTTCAGCCCGCCCCTCCCGTGGGTGGGCGGCCCTCCGTAATCAGCCCTTCACCCGAGAATGCGACGGCGGCACCACGACCGTCGTTGCGACAAGCCCGATGAGCCGATCAGCCTTGCATCAGGTCACCGTCCGAATCCGGGGTAGCATCACGCAAAAGTCACAATCGAGGTGAGAGTCGTGGCACTGGCGCGTGTGTGTACGTGGATTGCGGTCGTGGTCTGGGCGATATGGGTCGGCGGGCAAACCTTCAACGCGATGATGGTGGTCCCGGTGTGGAGCATGGATCCGCCGCGAACGATCGAGCGATATGTCGAAGCGGGTGAGGGGGCGGCGACGCTGCCTTTCTTCTTCGTGTTCACGACGATCTGGCCCTTTCTGACCGCGACGATCGCCAGTTTTGCCGCACGGTCGCTCCCGTGGCGGGAACGTCGCTGGATCGTCGTGTTCGCGATCGGTGCTCTGCTCATCTCGATCGTGCTGATTGCGTGGATGGCGCCCCTCATCTGGAGTCTGGTCCTGCGCAAGTACTCGTCACCGGCAGAGGCTACGGCGCAGTTCCGGCTATGGGAAACGGCCAACCTCGTCCGACTCGCGGTGGAGTTCGTCCTGCTGCTGGTCGGGATGCGCGCGCTGATCGGTATGTACTCAAATGCGAGAGCGACACTTGTTGTGGCGGACGCGGAGTAGGCGATGTCCCGCGGGGAGCTTCCCTGGCGGTCTGATTACGACCGGCGGTGGTCAGCGCGTTATCGGCGACTAACCGTCTCCACGGTGTGCGTCGTGGCTGCAATGTCGAACAGGCGCGCGGGGCGGGCGCTGAACCTACGCTCGCCGAAGATCGGATTGTGCGGTGGCCACTTGCGGGCGATCGGCGTCGAGGTTCTTCAGAGCGAGTCCAGTGCGTGCTCGAACATCGAATTCGAAACGTTTCCGGCCCTGACGTCACTATCGAGGGAAGGAGAATCGTCATGGGTTCATCGAAAATTCGTTGGTTTGCGCTCGTCGCCTGCTTCGTATTCTGTCCGCTCAGCGCACGCGCACAAACGCCCGACGCGAACCGGTTATGGACGACGGTCGGCTCGGATGGAACGGTCGACGAAGCCTCGACCGGGAAAGTCTTCTTTGATCGCGGCATGGTGCAGAGGGGACGTTCATTGGTCGTGGGCTCTAAGACATCTGCCGCGCCGGCTGCCGCGCCGGCTCCCGCCGCTGGCGTCCAGCCGACCGATTCAGCGGTCGTCCGCTACAACGTCACAGCCGTCGACGGCCTGTTCACCTCGGGAGGGCTCCTGATGAAAATTCGCTTCCTCGACGAAGGCTCTGGCGCACGCGTGGTCGCGAAACTCATCGAAGTGGATCTGGCGACCGGAGGGGAAGTCACGCGCCTGACGTTCGACAGCAATGCACCCGGGGTTCCCGCACTCAGGGGGTATCACGTGCATGAGGTGGCCGACTGCAGCCAGTCCGGAGGGCGCATCGATTTCGTGCGCAAGGCGTATTACATCGAAGGCACGCTCACGAGCAGCTCGATCATTGTGGGAAGCGCGGCTGGAATCCAGATGATTCAGCTCGGCAAAGTTCCCTGTATCACCTGACGCGCAGATCCCGAAGGGGGCGGGCGGCGCCTGCCCCTTTCGTTGCAGCTCAACGTGCGCGTGCAGGTTGCCGTGCACGTGGACTCGAAAACGGTGGCCCGGCCGCCACCGCTCTCCTCAATTACGGTGCGCGCAGCAGCTCCGGCGGGGCGGCGGTGCCTCCGCTCGGTGCTCCGCACCCGCATCCGGTTTCCCCGGCCGCCTTCGCGTCGACGTCCTTGACGCAGCATGCATCGGCTGTCTTCGGTGCCGGACCGCCGCAGCACGCGGACGCCGGCTGGTCTGTGACTGCATTCAGTTCATTCATCTCAGTCTCCTTTTTCGTGTCGCGCCGCAACGTCCCGCGGACGCGTCGTTGTCTCATTCGCTCAAGAGACGGAGATCGGCCGCCAAAGACGCATTTCGCGCCCGGATGCGTCTTTCGCGTCCCGTTTCCGTCTATCTTTGGGAGGACCGATGGAAACCGGACAAACGATCGACGTGGCCGCCGCGTGGCACGAGTTGGGAGAGCGCCTGCGCGTGTACGTCGCGCGGCGCGTGAATCCGGGCGACGCTGATGACGTGGTGCAGTCGGTGATGGTGAAACTGCTCGAGCGCCGCGCCGACATCGACGCCGATTCGGTGCGTGCGTGGCTCTTCACCGTCACGAGAAACGCCGTCGCCGAGTATTACCGCCAGCAGCGGCCGTCCGTCGATCTCGACACGTTCGGCGATCTTCCCGCGACCTCCGGCGCCGATCCCGCCGACCGAACCATCGGCGAGCTCAGCGACTGCCTCGAGCCGATGCTGCGCACGCTCTCCCCCTTCGACGCCGAAGTGCTGCGCAGGGTCGATCTGGCCCGGGAGTCGCAGACCGGCCTGGCCGCGTCGCTCGGCGTGCCCCTCTCGACGCTCAAGTCCCGCGTCCAGCGCGCGCGAGCCAAACTACGCGGCGCCTTCGACGCCTGCTGCGCCATCGCCCTCTCCCGCACCGGCACCCCCATCGCCTTCGACCGCGGCTCTGCCTGTGCTCCCGCGTGCGGCACCGCGCGCACATCACCGCTCCATCGTCGGTAACTCGATGCGGAAAGAGGCTCCGCCTCCGGCGAGGTTGGTCACGTCGATCGAGCCGTCGTGGGCCTCCACGATCGCACGCGTGATCTTCAGGCCGAGGCCTGCGCCGAGGTGGGCGGTCTTCTTTGCCTGCCAGAACGGCTCGAAAAGATGGGGGAGGTCGCTCGGTGCGATTCCCGGTCCGCTGTCCGACACCTCGAAGCGCACCTTGCCGTCTCGTGCTTCCACCGACAGGCGCACCACTCCGCCCGCGGGCGTGAACTTGAAGGCGTTGCCGATGAGGTTCGTCAGCGCCTGGGCGAGGCGATCGGCGTCTCCGCGGACCTGCGGCAGATCGCCGGCGACGGACGGACGGAAATCAATCTGCTTCGAGGCGGCGATCGGCTCGTGACTGGCGACGACGTCTCGTGCAACCGCTGCCGGATCGATGACGTCATGCCTGATGGAAAGTTTGCCTTGCTCGGCCCGAGTGGCGTCGAGGAGGTCGTGAATGAGCCGTTCCATGCGTCGTGTCGCGGCGACGATCGTCTGCACGTGCTCCTGCTGCTCGTCGGGCGAGGCACCGGCGATCAGTTGCGCGCTCAGGCCGATCGTCGTGAGGGGGCTGCGCAGGTCGTGGGAAACGACGCCGAGGATTTCGTCACGGATGCGGACCAGCTCCTGCTGCCGCTCCAGTGCCGCCTGCCGCGCCGCCGCCTCCTCGGCCAGCATTCCGGCGAACGTCCTCAGTCGCCGCACCATCCAGAGGAAGAGCGAGGCTGCGATGGACGCCAGCAGAACGAGCCCGAACGTCACCCATACCTGCATGCGCGCCAGCGCCCGGACCCGTTCGCGGCGGCTGCCCTGATACGCCGTAATGGCCTCGTCGAGGCGATGGACGGTCTCGATGACGGCGGGGTAGTTCGCATCGAACGGCAGTCGCTGCAGGTCGGCCCTGCGCTCGACGGCGGTGTGCCACGTCACGAGGCGCTGCTGCAGTTCGCGGAAGGCCGAGTCGAATTCCGGACTGATCGCGCCGACGTGCGCACCAAGCGACCTCACCGCCGCCTCCTGAGGAGGGATCAACCGGCTGTAACGCGCGAGGTGCCGCTCATCGCGTGTCGCCGCGGCCCGTGTCAGCGACGCGATCTGCTGGCTGAGGCGGTAATTGAGCTCGTTCAGTGCCGCGCGAGCCGGATCGGCGTGCCGTTCGTTCTCGAGACGATAGTGCTCCGTCTGCCGCCGCACGAGGAACGGCAGCAGGACGAGCGCGACGAGCGAAGCAACCACGACGATCGTGGCCGCGAACAACGCATTCGTGGATGGCTGCTGGCGATTCACTCAGACTCCGGCGAAGACCCGTGCGCGATTCGCGCCACCGCCGCCGCACTCCGATCGTCATGCTGAGATTGGTGAAACGTTCCCGCCTCTGCTGTCACTATGTCCGCGAGGAGGGTCAATGCAATCACGCAGTCTGCGTTTGTGGATGTCCGTCTCTTTCTTCTCGCTGCTGTTCGCCGCCGGCGGCTGCAGAACGTTGTCTCAGGACCAGTCGCAATCACCGATCCCGGATCCGGTCGAGCTGACGTCGGCCAACAGCGGCTGGAACGAGATCACCGCCGGCGTGGTGCCGGCGATCGGTGCCGGCGGCGGTAAGGTCTTCGTCTTCGGCAGTGGCAAGGGACTCACCCACGGCCTGAACGGCGGCGCCACGACCGACATCGCGCTCCCTTCCAGCGCCGCCGTCGGCGGGCATTGGGCGAACGACCAGCAGTCGATCCAGCTCGCCGGCGGGGACATGCTCCTGTCATGGAACGGCTTCTCGAACACGTTCGACGAAGAATTCAGCAAGTCCGAGTGGTGGAACAAGTGGCCGACCGACGACGGCCAGGCCCCGCAGGGCGTTGGCTATCCCGTCGAGCGCAATGGCATCCGTCCGGCGGAGCTCATCTGGCGCTATTCGGCGAAGGACGACCAGTGGTCGCCGACGGTGAACAAGCTCGACGCCGCGCTGGTCGGCGCCGTGGACAACAACGGGAGCGTGAAGCGCAGCTATTGTGCGCAGGGCGTACCGTGGGTGGCGGGCTTCGATCGCCCGGAGTTCTACGCCGACCCGTGGAGCGTCGACCCCGCCAATCCCGCGAAACAGCGCCTGCTCATGTCCGTCCGATGCTCGCGGAGCGACGACGACTCGCAGCAGGTCTTCGTCTCCGAGGACAGCGGCGCGACGTGGGAGGACTCGGGGATCCGCCTTCCCGGCGGCATGGCCACGGTGGCCGCCAGCGCCTCGGGCAACATCTTCATCCTCCAGGGAACGACGATCTACGTCTCCGAGGATCACGGCAAGACGATCGCGCCGTGGTCGAAGTCGGGATTCGACATCACCACCAGCGGCTTTCCGCTCGCCGCGGTGCAGGGAACGGAGAGCGGCGTCGGACATCCGTGGGTCGCGCCGACGCCGATCTCCACGGTCGGGCCGTCCAGCGTCCTGGCGGTCTACCCGTCCGTAGAAACCATCACGGTGAAGGGCCAGGCCATCAAGCGGCAGGTTGCCGTGGTCGTGGTCTTCATTGCGCCGAGCGGCGGAGATCCGGCGCCGCTCGTGCTCCCGCTGACCATCGTCCGCGCCAAAGATCCCGGCGGCTCCGTGATCCTGCCAACGCTGATCACCGAGGACCGTCCTTTGGGCAATGTCGCGAGCATGATGTACTGGCTGGAGACGACCGGAAAACCGGCCACTCCCGGTACGGATCCAACCACGGTGATCGCGCGTTACCTCTATTTCGGTCGGCCGGCGGAATTTCCCTCACCGATCAAAGATCTCTCCGATCCCGCCGGCTTCCAGACCACGACGATCGATCCCTTCGGCTTTGGCGATTACATGAAGGGCGCGTTCTACTACGATCAGTCGAAGAAGACGCTCAACTTCATCGCAGTGTGGCCGCAGCAGAAGTCCGACGGCACGGTGAAGCCGTTCGTGCGCGTGATCACGATGACGGACGTACCGAAGAACAACCTCGCGCTGACCGGCGCCAAGCCCGCCCCGAAGGCGGTACCAAGCCCGAAGATGGTGCACCCGTGCGAGAAGTGCCTCACGAGGGCCGCGAAGAAAGACTGAAGTTTCTTCACAGCGATTGGAGACTTGCAGCAGAAGTAGCGGCGCGGCGAGTTACGATAATCGTCTGCCATGAACGACGATAGAGACGCGGGGTGGTTTGCGGAGCGGATGCCTTCGCAGGACGTGCTTGCCGAGGTGCTCGACGGCGAGCTCGAAGGATTGATGGGAATTGCTCGCGACCGTGCGGTAGCGAACATCCAGTTCGATCCGATTGCGAAGCCGGACGGGGACAAGAAGTCGGCCGACAAGGCGTTGGAGCGTGCCGTGAAGGCGGCGAGCAAGCTGGCCAAAGACGGCGACAAAGCAAAGTTGACGAAGGCGGATAAGGACGCTCTCGATCTCTTTATCCTCCTCGTCTCGCGTCCCGCGATTTTCGTGCGCGACGGCAAGGTCGCGGAGCGTCCGGACAACTGGCCGGAGATCCGCACGTACGAGAACGTCATCCCGGACGTGATCAAAGGCGTCGGGCGCATTGAGAACGCGGCGCGCGGCGGCCGCGGCACAGGCTTCCGGATCGGCGACCGTCGAATCCTCACGAACAATCACGTCCTCTGCTCATTGTTCGGCGTGGACCTCTCGACGTGGGAGCACTCGCCCGAGGTGTTTGCGGCGCTCTGCAAGGAGCACAATGCGAGCTGGAAAAAGCACAAGAGCACGCAGGCGCCTTACTTCGAGTTGTGGGGTGAATTCGGTTCCGACACATCCGAGGTCGTACGCATTACGCGGATCGCCGGTCATCACCTCGACGTCGACATGGCCGTCCTCGAGCTGGATGCAAATCCCAAAGGCTCGCTGCAGGTGCCGCTGGCGAAAGACGAGCCACAGGCCACTGGCCGGGTGTACGCACTCGGTTATCCGATGCAGGACACGAAGAAGGTCACGCCGGTCCCGATCTTCAATCGGATCTTCGGCTCCGATCCCGCGGCCCTGGGCAAGAAGCGCTTCTCGCCCGGGATCATCACCCGGCGGGACGAGTCGAGCGTCTTCACCCATGACGCGTCGACGCTGGCCGGCAGCTCGGGCTCCGCTCTCGTCGACTTCGCCACGCGCAAAGTGGTCGGTCTGCATTTCTCGGGCACCTACGACACGGCGAACAACGCCGTGGCGTTATGGAAGCTCACGACCGATCCTCTCCTCGTCGACAACGGAGCGCAATTCCAGTGACGCGCGCGCACGCACTCGTCATCGGTATCGACCGGTACAAGAACAAGGAATGGGAGCTCACCGGCGCGGTCCGCGATGCGTTGGCATTCGCCGACTGGGCCGTGAAATCCGGCGGTGTCGATCCGGCGAACCTCACGCTCCTGCTCTCTCCCGTGCCGAAGGGCCTCAAGACGAAGCGCGCAACGGAGAAAGCGATCCGCGAGGCGTTGCGTCTGCTGCGCAACGGCGCGGCGAAGGACGTGGATCGCCTCTGGTTCTACTACGCCGGTCACGGCATGGCACCTCCGGGCAGCGGTACCACGTCGGGACCGATCGTTGTTCCGTGCGATGTAGGCAATATCGACGACTACCTGAACGAGACTCCGATCGGACTGGAGATCTTCCGCGGCCAGATGGAGAACGTCGGTCCGAAGGAACAGGTCTTCTTCGTCGACGCGTGCCGCAATGCGATTCCACTCAAAGACAACAAGATCCTCGCGCAAAACCTGCTGTGGGAGGTCCAGGGCCTCGACGACGACAAGCTGTCGACGCAGGCAATCCTGCTCGGTACGACCGCGGGGCAGAAGGCGAAGGAGGTGCGTGGTCGCGGTCTCTTCGGACGCGCGCTCATCGCCGGGCTCAAAGGATTGGGTCCCGATCTCCGCCCGCCCGCGGCGCCGCCCGCGGTGAATGAGCGGCTCATGTTCAATGACCTCACCGCGTTCGTGACGGAGAGGGTCGTGAGCGGCTACCAGGAGCTCACCGACATTCCGGCCGAGGAGAAGAAGGGCCTTCCGTACGGGACGACCAATCGGGTCAAGGGCAATCTCGCGATCGCGGAGTTCGCGCCGCCGCTGCCGACGGCCAACATCGAGGCGATCGTCGCGCCCGCGGCCGCGCGCAGCAAGGGCCGGGTCGAGTTCCTCGCCTTTCAGAACGGAAAGTGGGTGGCATCCGACGACCCGAAGCCGGTCGCCGCGCCGCCGCCTCTGCCCGATCCGGTGAAGCTTGCGATCCGCGGTGGCACGCATCACGTGCGGATCACCGCGCCGGGGTTCAAGCAGACCACGGAGACGATCTTCGTGTGTGAGGACAAGGCATACCCGTTCACGCTGGAGGAGGAGAAGACGCCCGAGCTTGTTTTTCTCGAAAATGCTCGTGAGAGCGTGATCCCTCGCGGTGCGGCGGGACGCAGGATCACGGCGAGACCGAAAGCTACGAAAGGCAGCATCGCCCTCACGTGCCGCGACCGGAACGCGCGCCTCTCGATCGTCGATGGCGGAGGCACGGAGATCGCCAGTGGACATGGAGAGATTCAGGCCCTCGACGTGGCAGTCGGACCGTACAAGGCGGTGGCGGAGCTCACCGGGTTGGAGCGGGTCGAGCGCACGATCGTGGTGGAGGGAGGGACCAAGCGCGTTCCGCTCGAGATCGCGACGCCACGCACCGACCGCATTGCGGACATCCTGCGCGACCACAAGATCCAGCTCGTGCAGAACTACGCAGACATCGAAGGGCTCGGCGAAGTCGCGAACATCCGCCTCGGGTCGCTGCTCGCGTACGCGGCGTGGTCGGTGCGGTGGCCGAACGAGTTGACGTCGCTGCACGCGGCCGGCGTCGATCCCCTCGACACTCTCGACGCGAACGGCAGCGCGCTGCAGGTGCTGATCGGAGATCTCGAAGGCGCGGCCGTTCAGATCGAGGGTGCCGCGCAACCGCTGAAGCTCACGCGTCTGCCGAAGCTGCCCGCGGTGCAGGGCGCGGCGATGCGCATGCCGGGTTCGATCCGCGTGCGCGTTGAGATGCCCGGGTTCGCGCCGGCGACGTTTGCGGTCGCACTGCTGCCGCACTTCATCACCGTATTGATCCTCACACGTGAGGCCGACAACGACATCGACGTGCAGCAGCACTTCATGCCCATTGACGTGAACCGGCAGGTCGGACCGGGGTTTGCGCCCCCGCGTCTCGACGACGTGCGCCTCGTGGAGCTCGCGTGGCGAGCGCTCGAAGGACGTGACCCACTGCGTCCGGATGAATACCGCGACCTGCTGTATGGCAAACGGTCGAACCCGATGCTCGCGGTGATCGCGGGGTACCGCATGTTCGGCACGCCGGACGCCGGAAAGTTCGGCGTCGCGCGCGAGAATCTGCAGAGCTTCTTCCCTGAGCTGCCAGACGTGCACGTCCTCGCCGGCCTGTACGACCCGCCGCGCCGCGACGAGCATTTCGAACGGGCGCTGAACACCGGCACGCCCGTGCTTGCGAAAGGATTCTGGGTCCTGACGGAATGGATCGGCGCGAAGGCAATCGCGAACGGCCTTCCGGCGCCGCCGCTGCAGGAGAGCCTGCTGCCGGGCCTTGCCTGGACCGCGTTTACCGAGCACGCGCTGGC
>DASVSV010000054.1:0-3179 GCA_036387915.1 Thermoanaerobaculia bacterium | reverse complement strand
CTCGCCAGACGCTCCATTTGTTGCCCTTCTCCCCTCGTGAGGGGAGAAGGTGCCGAAGGCGGATGAGGGGTTTTCGCTCGCGCTAAGTTAAGGCCATTGGGATGACAAGGGGGCGGGAGGGGGCGCGGTCCATGTCCTCGGGCGCGTTGAGCGCGCCCCCACCCACCCAGGTCCCTCGACTCGACGCTCGGGATGACAGGGGGGCGGGAGGGGGCGCGCTCAGTGCGCCCGAAGACATGTAGCGCGCCCCCACCCACCCAGGTCCCTCGACTCACGCTCGGGATGACAGCGCGGTTTACGACTGTCCGAGCACGCCCTTCTTGAAATCGCCGCCCGGGCCCGGCTTGGGGCCGATCCATGTGTTCAGGATCGCGTCCGCGACGGCCTTGCCGCCGAGCGTGCCCTTGTTCTTGCCGTTCACTTCGACGGTCGTGCCGATGCCCGGCACGTACGTGACCACGATGCGGTTGCCCTTCGGCACGTCTTCCATCCACGACTCGAGCGTCTTGAACGCCGTCTTCACTTCCGCCGACGCATTCGGCGTGTTGTCCGCCAAACCTTCCCGCCACGCCTCGGCCATCTGCGCTTTGGTGACGTTGTAGAGGAAGTGCATGACCATGCGGCGCGGCGCGTCCGTGGCGATCACGGTCGCGGCGTTGTTCTGTTTGGCCGTCAGATAGAGGCCGCCGACGTACACCTTGACCACGAACTTCTTGCGCAGCGCGCCGCCGTTCAGCGTGAGCGTCTGGTTGTTGACGGTGATCCTGTCTTCGAGATTGACGCCGGCCACGTTCGCCGCGCCGGCCGTAACCGCCGTCAGCGTGAGCGCCGCGGCGAGAATGAGTTTCCGCATCTTGATTCCTCCTGAGTGGTGGACGAGTGGCGGCGATTGTAACGTCAGCGCCGGCTGTCCCATTTTCGCGCTGAGCACGGTCAGACCGAGGTGCGCACCGAACTCCAGACCAGCCCGCTGGAACACGGAACCGTCATGCGGCGTTAAACTCCATTCCAATGACGGATTTTCTCCAGCGTTCGTTTTCGATCGGGTCGGTGCACATTCCGATTCCGCTCGCGCTCGCGCCGATGGCCGAGGTCACGGATACGTATTACCGGTCCCTGATCAAGGAGCTGGGCGGGGTGGGGCTGGTCGTGTCCGAGTTCATCTCGGCCGAGGGGCTGACGCGGAAGAACGACCGCAGCCATCAGATGCTGGCGTTCAACGAAAACGAGCGGCCGGTGGCGATCCAGATCTACGGCGGCGACCCGGAGCGCATGGATGACGCCGCCGCGATCGTGGAGGCCGAGGGCGTCGACATCGTGGACGTCAACATGGGCTGCCCGGTGAAGAAGGTCGTCAACAGCGGCGCGGGCTCCGCGTTGCTGAAGGACTTCGACAAGGCCGCGCGCGTCGTGGAGAAGATCATGGCCGCGGTGAAGATCCCGGTCACGGTCAAGGTGCGCAAGGGGTGGGAGAGCGACGACGTCATTCCCCTGCTCAAGCGCTTCGAAGGCCTCGGCGTCGCCGCGATCGCCATCCACGGCCGCACGCGCAAGGAGTCATACACCGGCGCCAGCGACTGGAAGTACATCGCCAACGTGAAGCGCGAGCTCAACATCCCGGTCTGGGGCAACGGCGACGTGAAGACGCCCGCCGACGCGATCCGCATGTTCCAGGAGACCGGCGTCGACGGCGTGATGATCGGCCGCGCCGCGCTGCACAATCCGTTCATCTTCCGCGACATTCACGCGTACGCGCACGGCGAAACGGAAATCGCGAACGAGATCGAGCGCCGCATCGACGCCATGCACCGCTACCTGACCAAGATCGACGCCGCGCCGCAGATCGACCGCTGGAAACTCCACAAAGCCCGCACCGTGATCGGCTGGTTCTCGAAAGGAATCCCGCACGGCAAAGACATCCGCACCGGTCTGCAGGACATTACGGCTGTCAGCGACGCGCAGCGGTTGTTGGACGCGGTTCGCGGCCGCGCAGAGGCCGCGTAGGGCTTCGCCGGAGGAAAGAGAAAAGAGGAAAGAGGAAAGACGAGGCCGCGAGACCTCTTTCCTCTTTTCTCCTTCCTCTTTCCTCTCCCTCATGCCCTTCCCCGACCATATCGACCGCGTCCTCGACGCCTATCGCGTGCCCGCGGATACGAAGGCGGCGCTGTATGACCTCTATCTGTCGATGGGGAACGACGTGCTGGAGGTGTTTGCCGATCTGGCGGACGGGGTGACCTCGGCGACGATGCTGTCGCCGGACGACACATTGCTGATTCGCGAGCAGGTCGTGGAGCGTTTTCTGCGGCGCAATCATCCGTTGTGGATGGCGGGGAAGCCGACCGCCAGTCTATGGCATCCGCGGGTTGCCGAGGGGCGGGCGTCGGGGGCGGCCATTCCAATGAGCGCGTTTCCCGATCTCGTACAACGAGCCCTCGGCGAGCAGCCGGTGCCGGATGGGGTGCTGGTTCTCGGGCGCAACGCGCATTACGGCGGGCGCGCGGACACGGTGTCGTTCGACGTCATTCCGCGCGAGCTCGACGACGCGCTGGCGGCGGGGAAGGCGGAGGGGCAGCAGCACACGCTCCCCGGTTCCATCGGCGAGACCTCGGCCACGTACGACAGCGCGCGCAATGTGGCGCTGATCTGGGAAGTGCAGCCCAATGTCTACAAGCCCGCGGGCGAGCGCAATCGCGCCATTACGAAACTATGGCGCCGTCACCGCAACTGGCATCTCGTCACGCTGTCCGCTGCAATGGCCTGGTTTCGCGCACAGAACGCGACGGTGTTCATTTTGCGCGGGGATGCGCTGGCCATTACGCATGAAGTGAATCCGGCGAAACCGGTCTCCCCGCGCATTGCGGAGCTGCACGATCGCACTGTAGAAGAAGTGATTCGCGCCGCGGGGCTGGTATTGAGCGAGCCGGATGAAGCGGACGAGCTGATCCTGCTCGATTCCGAGGTCATGAATCACGCGTTGCGGAAATACGTGCTGGTGCATGGCGCACGCGACTCGGTGTGGAAGACAGGGACGGGCTGACGCCCGTCCCCGCGGACCGGATTAGTTTCCTGGCGGATCGAGGACGATCTCGGGATCGGGCGACGTCGCCGGGCCGTTCGGTGTATTGATGGTCAGGGTGAAGTTGTAATCGGTCTCGGACGTGACGATTACAACTTCACCC
>DASVSV010000053.1:0-3283 GCA_036387915.1 Thermoanaerobaculia bacterium | reverse complement strand
GGCCGTCAGCGGGCTCTATCAGCTCGTCGACGTCCCGTGGATGAATCCCCCCGCCGTCGACGAGGTGGCCTCGCGCAAGGCGCTGCAGTTGCGCGTCGCGCGCGAGCTCGGCCTGCGCACGCCGCGCACGCTGATCACCAGCGATCCCGACGAAGCCCGCCGCTTCATCGACTCGCAGGGCATCGGCCGCACGATCTTCAAGACGTTCTCCTGCACGCATCAGGTCTGGCGCGAAACGCGTCTGGTGCGCGACCAGGAACTGGAGATGCTCGACCAGGTGCGCATCTCGCCGATCATCTTTCAGGAGTACATTGCCGCGACGGCGGACCTGCGCGTGACGGTCGTCGGCGACCGCATCTTTCCCGCCTCCATCGACTCGCGCGGTACCGACTACGAGGTCGACTTCCGGATGAGTCTCGGACAGGCGCGCACGGAGCCGTGCGAGCTGCCGTCGGAGATCGAAGAGCGGCTCTTCGCGCTCATGAACCGCCTCGGCCTGGTCTACGGCGCCATCGACTTACGCCGCACCAAGGATGGCGATTACGTGTTCCTCGAGGTGAACACCGGCGGCGAGTTTCTGTTCATCGAAGACCGCACCGGACAGCCGATCACCGAGGCCGTGGCGGACTGGCTGTCGAACCCGCGGGCGCGGGAGGCTAGACGCGGCACACTTCCACACGCATCACACCGCCCCCGCGAACTGGGTAGGACTGCATCGTGATGAAGTCCCCCTCGCTCACCGACCCGTCGCCGTCGACGTCCACGTGCACCCAGACGATCGGGTGACCGCCGCCGCCGGCGTCGAGCGTGAGTTGCGTGCGTGCGAGCGCCTCCCCGGCCTCGCACGCACGTGACTCCGTACGCGACTCCGCGACCGTCGTCGACGACTCGTCCTGCAGACCGGCGTCGCGCAGTTGCACGATCACCGGCGCGCCCGCGGGCGGGCCGGACTGTCCGGCGGCCACGATCTCGATCGTCAGTTCCATGTCATCTCACGTCGTTCTCATTTCACGGCAATGGCGCGGGCCTGCTTCACGTCCGTGAATCCCTTGAAGGCCTTTTCGATTGCGTCCTGCAGCAGCGTACGCATCCCCTGTTCCATGGCCAGGCGGCGCAGCTCGTCGATCGGATTGCGGGTCTGGATGGCGCGCTTCAATTCGTCGGTGCCGACCAGCAGCTCGTGCACGCCCATGCGCCCCTTGTAGCCGGTGTTGTTGCAGTGCGGGCAGCCTTTCGGGCGATAGAGCACGAGCTCGGACGAGTAGGTGATGCCGGTATCTTTCCAGTAGTCGTAGCCGTACGCCTCGATGATCTCCTCGAACTCTTCCGGCGTCGGGTTGTAGCCTTCCTTGCACTTCGGGCAGAGCACGCGGATCAGGCGCTGGGCCATGATCCCCAGCAGCGCGTCGGCGAAGTTGAACGGGTCGATGTTCATGTCCAGCAGACGCGTGATCGTCTCCGGCGCCGAGTTGGTGTGCAGGGTCGAGAACACGAGATGGCCCGTGAGCGAGGCCTCGATGCCGATGGCCGCCGTCTCGTGATCGCGCATCTCGCCGACCATGATCACGTCCGGGTCGGCGCGCAGGAACGAGCGCATGGCCGCGGCGAACGTGAAGTCGATCTTCGGCTGCACCTGCACCTGGCGCAGCCCCTTCTGCGTGATCTCGACCGGGTCTTCCGCCGTCCAGATTTTCATGTCCTCGGTGTTGATGAAGCCGAGGGCCGAATGCAGGGTGGTGGTCTTGCCGGAGCCGGTCGGACCGACCACCAGCGCGATGCCGTACGGCTTCTGCAGCAGCTCCTTGAAGCGGCGCAGGTTGTGCTCGCTGAAACCCATCTTGTCGAGCGGCAGCGGCTTCGACGCGGCGAGGATACGCATCACCACGTCCTCGTTCTGATTCGCCGTCGGAATCGTCGCGACGCGCAGCTCGATCGTTCCCTTCGAATACTTGAAGCGGATCTTCCCGTCCTGCGGCTTGCGGCGCTCGGAGATGTCGAGCTTGGCCATGATCTTCAGGCGCTGCACGAGCGCGTTGCGATGCGGGCCGGGGATCTCCATGAATTTCTGGCAGTCGCCGTCGATGCGCAGGCGGATCGTGCACGGACTGCGCGGGCCATCCGGCTCCACGTGGATGTCCGACGCGCCTCGCGCATACGCCTCGATGATGAGCTGGTTGGCCAGCTTCACGATGCCGGAGTCGGTCTCGTCGAGCTCCGGCTCGTCCTTCGGCGCCTCGTCCAGCTCGACCTTCTCCCCTTCGCCGAGGGAGTCGAGGATCTTGGACCAGTCGGCGGACTCGCCGGTCGAGCCGTCGGCCTCGAGCCGTTCGCCGTACGACTTGGCGATGTACTGCAGCAGCTCGTGCTTCATCGCCACCTGAAACTCGTAGCGCGGCGCGAGGTTCATGGCCCGGATGCCGTCCAGGCGCGTAAGGTCCTGCGGATCGTCGACGGCGATCACGAGCAGCCCCGGCCGGCGCTCCACCGGCGCGGCGACGTGCTTCTTCCAGATGTCCGCCGAAACGCGCTCCTTCAGCTCCTCGGGGATCGTGGACATGAAATCCCAGTTGAACCAGGGCGTCGAGTAGTACGCGCTGAGCGAGCGGCCGATCTCCTCGCGCGGCACGTTGAAGTCCTCGATCAGGACCTTGTCCATGTTCGTGTTGTTCACGCGCGCGCTGCCGGCCGCGGTCTCGAGGTCCTTCTCCGAGATGATCCCCTTGTCGACCAGCACGCCGAAGCGAGACGGCTTGGTCTGCCGCTGCACTTTGTGCTGGTTGTAGAAGGCGATGCCGAGGATGCGGCCGATCTCTTCGGCGCCGTCTTCGTCCTGCGCCGTGAAGGCCACGCCGTGGCGCTTGTTGATGAGCTGGATCACGCCCATCAGGTACTTCTCGAACATGATCGGCACGGCCAGCACGGCTTTGGTGCGGAAGCCGGTCTGCTTGTCCCAGCGCTGGTCGAAGCGGAGGTTGGCGTGGAACTTTTGCAGCTCGGCCGCGTCGTACGCGTCCTTGATGTTGATGGTCTTGCGCGCCAGGGCGGTGAAGCCGGCGATCGACGCGAAGGACTTCGGGACGCGGATCTCCTTCGGCACGTCCCCGATCTTCTGGAGCGAGTAGAGCTCCTGGTTCTTGGTGTCGATGGCGTAGATCGTCAGGCGTTCGGCGTCGAGGAGCTCGAGGATGCGGTCCCTGAGCGTCATCAGGATGTGCGGGATCGACTCGGCGGAGTTGATCTGGTTCGCGATCGACGTGAGCTTCTTGCGGAACTCGAGCTCTCT
>DASVSV010000052.1:0-1547 GCA_036387915.1 Thermoanaerobaculia bacterium | reverse complement strand
GAGGGACCTGGGGGCATGGGGGCGCGCTGCTCGTCCTCGCGCTCACGCTGCGCGCCCGCGCCCACCCAGGTCCCTCGACTCACGCTCGGGATGACAAACGTTAGTTCACCGGGACATATCCGGCCTTGCCGACGAGAGAGTGAGAATCTCCTCAGAACGAGAACTGGTAGCGGAGCGTGAAGACGTTGTCGTCGGGATCGCTGGCCTGGCTCTCGATCGACTCGTACGAGGCCATGACCTTGCTGTGCGCGTCCCAGTGGAAGATGTACGAGGGGTTGACGGTGCGGATGGCGTTGTCGTCGACGTTCGTGTCGGGGTCGTATTCGTCGACGCGCACCACGACCTGGTGGCGCGTGCCGATGTTCTGAATCGCGTAAAAGTACCAGCCGTCGACGTCCTGCGATCGAGTGCGCGAGGTGCCCGAGGCCGGCGCCTGCTTGCCCTGCAGGTACTCGCCGCGAAGGCCGAGTCCGGGGATCGGCGTCGCCCATTGCACGTCGACGCCCATGCGCTCCTTGTCGAACTCGCGTCCCGCCGGCGTGGTGTTCGTGGCCACGAGATCGGAGCCGCGATACGCCGAGGCGCCGACGTCGATCGCGCCGAAGCTGTAGCCGAGGCGGCCGACGACGTCTTTGCGCTTGTTGGCGTCGAAGGTCTGCGTGGTACCGGTGCCGTTGACGATCGCGACGCGGTAGTTGAAGCGCTCGTCGAAGCCGAGGCCGGAGAGCATCAGGCCGCGATCGCGCTCGCCGGGGAAGAGCGTGCGGATCGCGCGCGAGCGCTCCGGCACTTCGCGCGAGCTCGAGGAGTACATGATCTCGAAGCCGTACGGCCAGTTGAACTGCCCCGCCGTGAGCGTGTGCTTCCCCGTCGTCCACGGCTCGGTCAGCTCGACGTAGCCGTCCTTGAGCGAGACGCCGGAGCTGGTGATGTCGGGCTGCAGCACGAAGCGCGACGAGGGGGTCATCCGATACGTGAACTTCACGCGCGCGCGGCGCACGGAGAACTGGTCGAAGTTCCGCGTGCCCGTACCGGTCAGCTCGTTGCGCGAGCGCTCGTCCTCGACGAACTGCGCCTGCAGGTAACCGCTCACTTTCAACTTGCTGAGCAGACCGACGGTCTTGCGCACCTCGGTCAGCGACTCGTTGATCCCCTCGACGCGGCCCGCGACTTCCTCGGTGGTGGGTGGGGTCGGCTCATCCTGCGCGTCGTGCTGCGCGTCATCCTGCACGTCATGCGCGATGAGCGGTGTTGCGGCAAGCAGCATTGCTGCGAAGAACAGCTTCAGTTTCATGAAGCGCATTCTCGGGACCGCACGCGAAGGGGACGGGCAGCGGAGGTGAAGGGGATGTGAAGAGGTGTGGGAGGTTGTGCGGGGGCGCGAGCGGCCCGGGGAGACTCAACGCTGTCATCCCAATGGCCTTAACTTAGCGCAATTTGCACGACCCCTCACCCGCCCTTCGGGCACCCTCTCCCCGCTCACCGCGGGGAGAGGGGCAACAAACATGGCTCTCGCCAGACGCTCCATTTGTTGCCCTTCTCCCCTC
>DASVSV010000051.1:0-10212 GCA_036387915.1 Thermoanaerobaculia bacterium | reverse complement strand
CGGGGAGAGGGGCAACAAACATGGCTCTCGCCAGACGCTCCATTTGTTGCCCTTCTCCCCTCGTGAGGGGAGAAGGTGCCGAAGGCGGATGAGGGGTTTTCGCTCGCGCTAAGTTAAGGCCATTGGGGTTAGGGTGAGGGGTTGTGGCGCTCGGCAAAAGGGCGCCCCTCACCCTAACCCTCTCCCCACTGCGGTGGGGAGAGGGGACTGGTTTTCGCGTATGGCTTCGTCCTCGAGAGGGCTCCGTTGACCCTTCGCTTTCGCTCAGGGTTTTTCTATGCGAGCCAGCGCCTTCTCCGTCGCGTGCAGCAGCGCGCTTGCCCCGACCGGGGCTCCGGTGGCGTTCTTCATCCACTGGTCCGGGGGGAGGCTGCCGTAGCGGGACATGCGCTCGAATTCGGCGCCGAGGTTGCCGGCTTTTTCGACCTGCTCTTCGATCTGGAAGGCGATCAGGTGGCCGATCGGGTAGTTCGGGAGGTAGAGGAAGTTGTTGACCATGTGCGCGTAGACGCCGAGGAGCACGACGTCCTTTTTGCCGAACACCGGCGCGTAGTAGCGGTTCCAGATGTCCTTCGAGATCTGCACGGTCGCGTTCTTGAGTTGCTCCGGGGTGGCGTCGGGATGGTCGTACATCCAGTGCCACATGCCCATGTCGACCAGCGCCACGCCGGCGATCTCGTACGTGCCCCAGAAATCGTTCAGGGTCCGCAGCGCGCGCGACTCCGCGTTCGGTGACGCGAGCCCGAGCAGCTCGAGGTCCTTGGCCTGGAACACGAACGCCAGCGCCTCGGTGAAGGCGGTGTTCGGCACGCCGGACAGCAGGTAGTAGTCGATGTTCTTCAATGAGAACACCTGCTCCACGTTGTGCCCCATCTCGTGCACGGCGATGTTGAAGCCTTTGTAGTCCATCCCTTCCTTGCCGACGCGCGTGCGCAGGCGAGGGTTGTCGCCGCGGCGGCCGGCGCCGAGCGCGTGACCGGAGCCGCGGGCGGGATCGACTTCGATGTTGGCGGCCAGGTACTCGGCGCGCTCCTTGGTGAAGCCGAGCTTCACGAGCAGGTTGGCCATGTCCTGCTTGTAAGCCGCGGCCGTCGGATAGCGCTTGCGCGTGATCTCGTCGAGTTGCGCCTCGCTGTACGCGCCGCTGGAGCGGAAGCCGGCGTACCAGATGTCGAACGGCTCGAGCTTGCGGCCGAGGCGCTTCTCGATGAGCTTCGCGACGCGAGGGACGTGCGGCGAGGTGACGACGTCCTTCAGCATCGCCTCGACCCGTGACTCCAGCATCTGCCGCCCTTCCTCGAAGCTGCGCCGGATGTGCGTCGGCGCGGTCGGCGAGTACGGATCGACGAGGCGCGACGCGTGGAACGTACCGAGGATCTTCGCGTAGCGCGTGTCCGGCTCGCGTGCGTTGGTGATTTTCGCCCCTTCGGCTCCGCTCACCGCAGGCTCCACCGCCCTGCCTTCGCCTTCGTCAGCGTCATCGACCGCGGCGGCCTTCACTTCGTTCGTGTACGGATTCCAGTCGACGTTCGGGTTGTCGATCACGACCTCGGGGATCGACTGGTCGACGATGCGCTCCATGACGCGCTGGATCATCCGCTGCTTCGGCAGCCCGGTCTTCGCGGCGACGCTGTAGTTGGCCTTGATCTCGTCGCGCAGGTTCCAGTGCTCGAGCAGGCGCATCTTCGCGGGGAACAGGCGCTTGCCTTTATCGTCGAGCAGGTGGTGCATCCAGATGTTGTACGTGGCCACGTACTGCGATGCTTCGGCCGAGGCCTTGCCCACCGCGAGGTTGACCTCGGACGGCACGCGCTTCGAGAAATAGAGGCCGAGGGCGGCCTCCGCCCATTGCCGGCGTGACCATTTCTCTCCCTCGGTCAGCCGCTGCTCGAGCGTCGTGATGGGAAAGTTCAGCAGGACCACGAAGGCCAGCTTGTTCCTGAAGAAATCGTCGGTGATGTGCGCGCCGGCCGCGTAGCCGGCCATGATCTCGTCGAACGGGTAGACCGTGCCGACGTCGAGGTCCGACTGCCACTGCAGGTCGCGCGAGATCTCGGTCATGTGACCGTTGATCGACTCGAGCACGAACTGCATGCGGTCGAAGAGCGCGTCGAGCGTGACCTGGTCGGAGCCTGCCCTGAGCGGAGTCGAAGGGGCAAAGTGCGTGCGCACCAGCTCTTCGAACGCGGCGTTGTCGCCGTCGTCGGCGCGCCAGAACTGCGCGACCTGCTTCATGCCGCGCTGCAATCGCGCGCGCTGCGCTTCTCCGTATTTTGCGACCAGTTCCGTTTCGAGCTTCTGCATGGATTCCTGAGTTTGTGCGGACGCCGGGATCGCGAGCAGCGCGACGAGCGAGGCAGCGGCGAAGATTCGAGACAAGGGTTGTCTCCTTTCGAGTCGATTCTACTTGCGCTTGGTCCGATGGGTGGCCGTGGCGGTCCACGGGTCCTCGGGCCACGGATGCCGCGGATAGCGCGCGCGCAGCTCTCTGCGCACTTCCTTGTAGCCGTTGTTCCAGAAGGAGCGCAGGTCGCGCGTGACCTGCACCGGCCGGCCCGCGGGCGACAGCAGCGCGAATGTCACCGGCACCTGCCGCGGCCCGATGCGCGGCGTGTCCGCCAGTCCGAACAGCTCCTGCAGCTTGACCGAGGCCAGGACCGAGCCGTCGTCCTGATACTCGAGCTTCGCGGTGCGCCCGCTCGGCAGGTCGATGCGCTCGGGTGCGAGCTGGTCCAGGCGTTTGTCCGGCGATTCGAGTCCGGCGAAGGCGAGACGGAGTTTCGTTTCTGGAGAGAGCTCTTTCTTGGGCGTGAGCCGCTCCACTTCCAGCGGATCGGGCGCGACGTTAATTTCTTTCAGCAGCAGCGCGTCGTACCAGACGCGTTTCGTCGCGCGCACTTTGCCGTCCTCGCGCAGCGTGTGAACCACGTCCTCGTGCGTCGGCGTGAGCCATTCCTTTTCGACGACGGAGGCGATGCGCACCAGCGCCTCCTGTCCGCCGCTGACGTCGAGCGCCACGACGAACTCGCCGCCGTGCATGCCGCTCTCGCGCGTAAGCACGGCGCCGGTGCCGCTGGAGAGGAGCAGTCGCAGCGAGCCGGGCTCGCGCCGCATGCCGACGCGATCGGGATAGCCGGCCAGGAGCGCGCGGCGAACGTCACCTGTGCCTTTCGCGAGCCGCGCGAGCTTGCGGGCGGCGAAGTCCAGTCGCGGCGAATCGGCGAGCGTCAGCGCGTCGCCGCTGCCGATGTTGCGAATGTCCTCGGACAAAAGCGCGCATACGCGCACCGCCGCCGCGCCACCATCGAGCAGCACCCGCGCGAGCCGCGGATGCAGCGGCATGCGCCGAAGCTGTTCCGCCGCGCGCGGGTCGAGCGCGCCGAGGCGGCGCAGGAGTTCGATGGCGGCGTCGATGCGGTGCTCGGGCGGGCGCTCGTACCACTCGAACGTCCGTGCGTCGCCGCCCCACGCCACGATGTCGAGCACGGGCGAGGCGAGATCGACGCGCCGCACTTCCGGCTCGCGATGCGGTCGGAGGATCGCACGCTCGTCCCACAGCCGCGTCGCGCGTCCCGGTCCGGTGCGCCCCGCGCGGCCGGCGCGCTGGTCGGCGGAGTCGAGCGAGATCTGCTCGAGTTCGAGATGGTCGACCGCCGTCTCCGGATCGAAGCGCAGCACTTTCTGCAGGCCGGAGTCGATCACGTCGGTGACCCCTTCGACGGTGAGCGAGGTTTCGGCGACGTTGGTCGAGAGGATGATCTTCCGCTCGCGCGACGGAGCGAGCGCGCGCTCCTGCGCCTCGACGTCCATCGAGCCGTGCAGCGGCAGCGCGTTCGGGATCGCGCGGCGCACTTCCTCGATCTCGCGCGCGCCGGGGAGGAAGCAGAGGATGTGTCCCTTCGCATCGCGAGCCACACTGCGAATGGCCTCGGGCATGGAGACGCTCATGTAGCGGACGTCGATCGGATGCGTGCGTGTCTCGATCTCGATCACCCGTGCGCCGCCGAGGAAACGCGCGACCGGTGCGGCGTCCATCGTGGCCGACATCACGATCACGGCGAGGTCGTCGCGCGTGTCGGCGGCCTGCTTCACCAGCGCGAGTGCGAGGTCCGCGTGGATGCTGCGCTCGTGGAACTCGTCGAGGATGACGACGTTGAACTCGCTCAGCAGCGGATCGGCCTGCAGGCGCGCCGTGAGGATGCCTTCGGTCGCGACGAGCAACCGCGTGCGGGCGCTGAAGCGGCGCTCGAAGCGGATCTGCCAGCCGATCTCCTCGCCGATCGTCCAGTTGCGCTCGGCGGCGATGCGGCGGGCCAGCGCGCGCGCGGCCACGCGCCGCGGCTGCAGGAGCAGCGTGCGGCCGAGGATGGAGAGGGCGGGCGGGATGCGCGTCGTTTTGCCTGCGCCGGGCGGGGCGAGGATCACGGCGCGCTTCTCGGCGCGGACCAGGGAGACGATGGCGTCGACATGAGCGTCGACCGGGAGCGGCGCTTGCACTGAAGAGCCGCATTATGGCAACTCGCAACGACGAAGAGATGGACTACAACGCGGAAGGCGCCACGCCTCCGCGCGAGAAAGACGATCCCACCAACGCCGGCTACGACGAAGCGGCGCACAGCGGCCCCGGCCAGTACGGCGTCCCCGAAGGGCAGGGCGGCGTCTTCGGCACCACCGGTGGCGGCACCTACGACGGCGGTTTCCAGGAAGTGGAGCGGCCGGTGATCGAGGGAACCGAGAAGGGCCCGGAC
The DNA here is from genome assembly GCA_036387915.1 of Thermoanaerobaculia bacterium. Classification (GTDB taxonomy): domain Bacteria; phylum Acidobacteriota; class Thermoanaerobaculia; order Gp7-AA8; family Gp7-AA8; genus QHVT01. Next base: position 5,464 of record DASVSV010000051.1, on the reverse strand, counting down.
GAGCCGAATACGTAGTTGGACTGGTTGCTGGTTTCTGGTTACTCGGGCGTTCTTGCGGACAACGCGTGTGTCCCGAGAGCGCCCTTTTGCGTTGCTCGTTGCTCGTTGCTCGGCGGGGGTGCGTTTCGACGAGACGCGCTGGTCATCAGCGAGTCGGGACTGGAGTCAGGCCAGCGCGTTCGAGCATCGAGCGCGACACGTGCAGCGCGCCGCCGCCCACCCAGGTCCCTCGACTCGACGCTCGGGATGACAGCGATGGTGCGGCCCGCCGAGACGCACCAGCAACCAGCAACATTGGCCGCCCCACCGAAACGCCCGCCGAACGAGCAACGAACAACGCGTAAACGCGTCACCCGATCGAGTCGAGGATTTCCTCCATCGTGCTGCGGCGGCAGGTGAACATCGGCGTGTCGCGGACGGTGTACTTGGAGGACTCGGTCTCGCGTAGCTCCTGCACGAGGTCGAGGAACTCGTCGGCGGTGTCGGACTCGAAGGCGACGACGAAGTCCTGGTCGTCGAGGCCGAAGGAGTAAGTCGTGTTGATCTTCACGCGCGGGTACTTGTGGCCGATGGCGATGTGCTCGTTCATGATCCGCTGCCGTTCCGCCATCGGCAGCAGGTACCAGTCGCGCGTCTTCACAAACGGATAGACGAACAGGTACGGACGCTTGCCGGGCACGATGCGCAGGCGGCGTCCTTCCTGTCCCTCGTGCACGTGCTCGTCGACGTACTGCGAGTGCTTGGTCATGGCCAGGAACGACTGCGGCACGTCGAGGAAGCGGCCGAACATCGACTGATTGATCTCCGCGACCATCTTCTGGAACGGGTCGATGTCGTAGCCGATGCGCCAGAGCATGAAATCCACGCCCGCCTTCAGGCCCACCGTCGAATAGGGGAGGACGAACATCGGCCCCTGATACCGCTTGATGATCTCGGTCAGCTCGCGCCTGGCCTGCACCTTCACATCCGCCGGCAGCGCGCGAAACGCACGGTCGACGCTGAAGAACATGAAATTGACGAACTGGCGGGCGGTTGCGGAGCGCTCCTGCGGCGCGGTTCCGGCTTCGGGAATAGTGGTCGTCATGGCCCGGATTCTAACCGCTTAACCCCTCATGCCGACATTCGCGCGCGTTCTCCTCTCGCTGCTTGCCGCCGCTCTGTTCGCGTGGTCGGTGCAGGGTGACGCACTGCGCCGCGTACCGATCATGCGCACGGATGCCGTCGTGCCGGAGGCTGGTGCGGCGAACCTGCTTCTGCACGACGTCTACGGCACCGCGGCGCCGGAGATCGTCACTTGCAGCATGGAATCGGCCTACGCCCTCACGGCGCGCGGGGGGGAGTACGTGCCTGTCTGGCGCTCGCCCGAGGTGGAATGCTCTGCCGTGCGCATCGGCGACATCGACGGGGACGGCCATCCCGACGCGGTCGTCGGGAGTAAGCCCTATCCGAACGGTGCCGGCGCGATTTACATCTTCGAGCCGCGCGGATTCGCGCCGCCGCGCGCGTCGGTGACCCTTCCGGGGAACGCCGGCGCCAATGACGTCGCCATCGGGAACGTGGACGCCGATCCGGCCGTCGAGATCGTCGTCATCACCAACTCGAGCCTTTACGTGTACGACGCCGTCACCCTCGCTCTCGAGTGGAGCACGCCGTCGTCCGGCCACAGCGTCGGCATCGCCGATCTCGAAGGCGACGACATGCCGGAGATCGTCGTCTCCAGCGGCTTCGTATACGACGCCGTCTCACGGTCGATGACGTGGGATTGTTTCTGCTACTTCGGCGAGTACGAGATGCTCGTTGCCGACATTGACGCGGACGGCAGGGACGAGATCGTCGGCTCCGGCTACAGCATAGTCCGGGTGGTGCAGGGCGATACCAGGACGTGGACGCAGTTCACCACCCGGTCCGAGACTCGTGGGCTGGCGGTCTCGGACGTCGACGGCAACGGGCAGATGGAGATCGTGACGGGGGAGCAGTTCTACACGCCGATCCACGGCCGCGCGCACGACGGCACCGTGCTCTGGTCCATCCCGCAGAAAGGCTACACCGTCGATGCCATTGCGGTCGGCGATCCGGACGGCGACGGAGTGTCGGAGGTGGTCTGGGGCGCGGATCACTACGTGACCGCAGACGACACGCTCTTCGTCGCCGGCATCGCTTCGCAGGCTGTCGAGTGGTCGCGGGTGGATGCAGGTTTCATTCACGCCGCGGTGACGGCCGATCTGGATGGTGACGGCGATGCGGAGCTCATCACTGCCGGCTCGCTGCGCTGGCCGTTCACAAACAGCAGCGGCACGCTGGTCGAAGTCCGAGACGTCCGCACCGGCTCGCTCGGGCAGTTCGGCGTCAACGGGTCCGCCGACGCTATCGACGCCGGCCAGCTCGACGGCGATCCTCAGCTCGAGATTGTCCTCGCCATCGAGCATGAAGTGCTCGTGTTCGACAGCCTCTCCCTGACCCGGCAATTCACCACGCCAGAAGACAGCGGCTCCCGGGCCGCTGACCGCCCCATGCTCGTGCGCAACGTAGATGGGGATCCGGAGGCGGAGATTTTCGTCAGCAGGAACGATCGCTCGGTTCGGGTCTGGAACGGCGCCACGGCGGTGATCCAGGCCACATCGGCGCCACTCTCCGCTTCGCATCTCGATTTCGCGATCGGTGACGTCGATGCCGATGGCGCGCTCGATCTGGTGGTGGCGACGAAAGCAGGCTATTCGATCTTCCGTGCCTCCGATCTCGCTCTGCGCACGCACGTCGCCGTCACCGGTGTGAGGCGGGTCGCCGCGACCACCGGCGAACTGGCGGTGACGATCGGCGACGAGGTCGTCGTGCTCGACGGCGCGACGTTGACCGAGCGCTGGCGCTGCGCCCTCGGCGGCGAGCCGACGCGCGCGCATTACACGCAATTCAAAGGCTCGCGGTGGCTTGCGGTCGGGACGCGGAAGACGCTCCACTTCTTTCCCGGCACCGCTGCGCCATGCGCGCAGAAGGTCACCGCCGAATACCCCGTCTCGTTCACGCCGCAGCCCGTCTTCGGCTTCACCGACTTTCACCTGGCCGATCACACCGGCGACGGCAGGCCGGAGCTGGTCATCGCCGGTCCGGCTTTCGAAGTCGACCTGATCGACCTCGCCAGCGAGCCGCGCGGTGACGCCGACGGCGACGGTGACGTCGACGACGCCGACCCTGCCGCGCTGGCGTCCTGGTTTTACGGCGACGGCTCCGGTCTGGACGCGTGCGCCGACCAGAGCGGCGACTCCGCGCTCGACACGAACGACCTCTTCAGGCTCGTCAACGCGCGGCACGGCAACGTCGCGGCCACACCGGCCGTAGCGCCGGCAGCAGGTGCGAAGGACGTGCTTTCGCTCGTTTCGGTCTCCGCGCCTGTCGGCACGGTGCGCGTGCCGGTCTACGTGCGCGACGTCGCCGGCAGCCCTCTCGGCGTAGACCGCCCCGCCACGCAGCGCATCCAGGCGCTCGGCTTCAGAGTCACGTTCGCTCCCGCGAGCGCGGTCACGGCAGCCAGCTTTACACCCGCGGGCGTGCTCGCCGGGAGCCCGCTGTTCGAGGAGTCGTATGACGCCGCCTACGTCGTCTCCTTCGCCGAGGCAGGGCACGCGCTCTCCTTCACGCCGGACGGCGCGGCACCGGGCAACCTGATCGGATACCTGGACGTCACGACGTCGTCCGCGCTCAGCCCCGGCACCGCCATCACCATGACCGTCGATCCCGCAACGGCGACGCTTTCCAATCAGGCCGGGACCATCGTCGAAACATTCGCGAACCGGATGCTGGCGCTGCAGAACGGCACGATCACCGTCACCGCGACGTGTCCCGTCGTGTCGGTGACGACGTCGATCGTCGGAAACGCCGGAGCATGCACGGCGGGCACGGGCGGAACGGTGACGGCCGTCGTCGGCGGCGCGTCCTCGGCGTCGCTGCAATGGGGCTGGCGCGCGACGCCGGGTGGCGCCATCACGCCGATCGCAAACGCGACCGGCACCTCGTACACGCTCGCCGGCGCGGATTTCGGCGGGGCGGGGACGAAGTTTCTCGTCGTCAGCGCGACGTCGTCCTGCTCGCAGGCCGTCTCGAACGAGCTCACCGTGACGATCTCGAGCACGCCAGACGTCACCGTCAATGCGAGCAGCGGCGTCTACGCCGGCTCCACCGCCAACTACGCTTCCGTGGCCGGTCAAGGCGCGGGCGCCACGTACGCGTGGACCGTCACCAACGGCACCATCACCTCGGGACAGGGAACGCGCGCCATCCGGTACACCGCCGGCGCGAGCGGGCAGGTCGGCATCGACGTCGTCGTCACCGCGACTGGCTGCGCCGGCTCGTCGTCGCCGCATGCGGACGTGCCGGTCATCGCCCGTCCCGCCGGCGCGTCGCTGCTCTATCTGATCAGCCCCTGCCGCATCCTCGACACGCGCGGCGGCCCGCCGCTGGCGAGCGGTTGGGAGCAAGAGGTCGTGGTCAGCGGCATCTGTGGCATACCGCCCGGCGCGAAGAGCATCGCCGCGAACATCACCGTCGTCGCGCCGTCGACCTCCGGCTACCTCGCGCTCTACCCGAGCGACGTGATCTGGCCGGGCACCAGCACCGTCAACTACCGCAGCGGCCGCACGCGCGCGAACAACACCGTGGTCGGCCTTTCGGCGAACGGCCACGTCACGGTGCGCAACGCCGGAGCCCCGACGCATTTCCTCATCGACGTGACCGGCTACTTTCAGTAGCCGGTGACGTCGAAACGCGGCGTACGTTTCGCGCTCCTTGGGCTAGGATGCGAAACGTGCCGCCACGTACTCCGCAGCAGCATGCCGCGTCGCCTCCGCAGGCGCGGTCATACCAGCAGCTTCTGACGAAGCTGCTGCGGCATGGGGCGTATCCGCAGCTCCGCAAGATCATCGACAAGACGCTGCCGGCCGACATTTCGCCGGTGCTGCCGCTGCTGCTCGAGGAGGATCGCAAGCGCATCCTCTCGCTGCTCATCGAGGCGGGGAAAGCGGCGCGGGCGCTGTTCGAGCTGGACGAGATCGATCTCAACGAGATGCTCGACTCGCTCGACGATCAGACCCTCGCTTCGATCTGCAGTTCCTCCGCGCCCGACGACGCGGCCGACCTGCTCGACTTCCTCGACGAAGAGCGCCGCGCGCGCATCTTCGAGATCCTTGGCGCGACCCAGGGCGCGAAGCTCGAGTCGCTGATGGAGGGTGAAGAGGAAACCGCCGGCTCGCTGATGAACACCGAGATCCTCGCGCTCGACGAGGACCTCACCGTGGCCCAGGCCATCGAGGCCATCCGCCAGTACCCGCGCAAGGAGTCGTTCTTCTACGTTTACTGCGTCGACGCCGACCAGCACCTCGTCGGCGTGCTCTCGCTGCGCAGCCTCATCCTGGCCAACGCCGCCGCGCAGCTCAAAGACCTGATGGTGCAGAGCGTCGTGCGGACGCAGATCGAC
>DASVSV010000050.1:0-8062 GCA_036387915.1 Thermoanaerobaculia bacterium | reverse complement strand
CGCCGCTCATTCTAAACGACTTAAAACGCAATGTGAATGTGACAAAGTAGAATTAGTTAGTTTAGCGTGAGATCCGTTGGGCGGACGGAAGTGTCAGCCAGGTATCTCGCCGCCATTCAGTCGAACCCAATCTGCCACCGGCGACTCGTTCAAGAGCCGCGAGTACCCCGACCGGTTCACCTTCGCCAGATCCGCCATGATTCCTTCGCGAACGGAATCAGCAGATGCCGTTTTCGTGTGGAACTGCTCGTCGAGCATGATTCGGCAGACGGATCGATTGTATTCGTACAGGATCCACCAACGTTCCGTGTCCGCGCCGCGGATCTCAATCGCCTCAGATAGCTCGCGCTCAGCACGAACCCAGTCAGGTTCTCGCTTGTCTTTCAGGGCGAATCCGAGTTGCGCACGGTTCTGATGAAAGTCTCGGCTCACATCAGCCTCCACCAGCGCCTCGAAGATTGGAATGGTGCGCTCCATCAAGCGCTTCTGATCACGCCATGTTCGTGCGCGCACCTCCTGCGCCTTGTAGAAAATTTGTACTCGAACGCTTGGTGAGGCGTGCTTTATGGATTCTTTCATTCGGCCAACGTCTACGGCAGCTACACTCGTCTCCTGCTGAAGGTAGCTGTGCGTTAGTGCCAACGCCGTCGCGTCTGCGCGAACTGCTTCTTCCTGTGCGTCGAGGCGCTCCTCAACCCGCTGCACAACGGAATTTAAGTCAGCACGAACGAGTGCGCCGGCGAGAAAGAGACGCGTCCAGAGGTATCCCACTAGAAACCCGCTGGTCAAGAAGAAAATGAGGACTGCAATCACGAACGGCTCTGACGTGTTTGCTGCACCAAACGCAGGGCCTAATCGTGACGATACCCGTCTAATAAAGCTCGGAGCGTCTGTGAGCTGTGTCAGGCCCACACCGACCAGAATTTTTGTGAGCCAGTCGGATATCTGCTCAAGGTTCGTGTTGCCACGATATCGCTGCCAAGGCGACTTCGCGTCTGCCCCTTCCGCGTCAGGGCCGGTGTCGGCAGACTGGAGTGTTCTGGGAATACCGAAAAGGAACCCAGCCAAGCCGCCGGTAGCTGCGGCTGCCCCCGACAACAACCATCCCACGGCAAGCTGTCGGACGCCCGAGCTGAAGGTTGTGGCGTCAAGAGCGTGGACAGCAACGGCCGTGAAGCCGGCTGCCAACGCCAGCGACAGGATGATCATCCAGCTAACATCAATAATATTCAGGCGGATTCGTCTTTTTGCCACGCGATGTAGGAGTGACGCGGAGCGAAAAGTCCCTACCTGCGCCGCCCAACTTCACGCTGAAGCTGGTGCGGCCCGGCTCCGGCCCGGCAGCCGAGCTGCCTGCGTCGTCGCCAGCGTGACGGCGTCACGGCGGTTGCAGATCGCGACTCGGTTCTTCGAACGGTCATGCGCGGCAACCGCCGCGCCGCTTCGGCTTCGGACGCAGGACCAGGCCGCACAGCTTAGCGTGAGATCCGTTGGGCCGACGTAAAGGTCGCCGGGACCAAGACGGCGCGCTCAGACCAACTCTACGAGCGGTGGAATTGCGGCTCCGTGAAGGCCGTGCGCTTAGCACATCGATGAAGGACGACGCGCCGCGGGTTGACTTTCGCGTCGGTCGGCACCTCGGAGCCGTAGAATGGGTCCGCGCAAAGGCGTGATTACTCACCTTCAAACCGAGAACACGATGGCCCAGAAGCGACCAGAAGTACCAGAGCCCGAAACCCGAAAGTATCGCAATTTCCCGAAGCATTCTCTCGAGGAGACGCTCGTCCTTCCTCAGAAAATACAGGACGAAATGGGTGGAAAACCCATGAAGCGCCTACTTCTTGCTGACGCGCTGGGGATTTCGCCAAGTAGCTCCAACTTTCGCGACCTGCTTAGCTCGTCATACAAGTACGATCTCACCGAAGGCACCGAGAAGGCTCCAGACATAAAACTCACGGGCACTGGCGCAGATGCAACGCAGGTCGGAGACAAGGCGAAGCGCTTGAAGGCGTTACGACGAGCAGCTCTTGCACCTGAAGTTTTCCAAACGTTCTTCACGGCGTACGCTGATAAGAAGCTTCCATCGCCCGAGATGCTTGTGAAGATCCTGGTGGCCGAGTACGAAGTGCCGAAAGACCTGGCCGGCGAATGCGCCAAGCTCCTCACCGCGAATGGCCGTTTCGTCGATGTTATCCGTGACATCACTGGGTCTCCACACGTGCTGCTCGATGCGGAAGCCGCCGCTGAAGCCGCCGACCGCAATGAGGAGAAGAAGCAGGAAGTCGCAGTTGAGGAGCCGGTACCGGCGGTTGTGCCGTTCCCTGCGCCCGCCGCAGAGATGTCAACGCCACCGGCCTCGCCACCGACGCCTCCGGCAGAACGTGTTGTTCCGAAAGCAATATTCATCGGTCACGGCAAAAATAAGGTCCCTCTTCAGCAACTTCAGCGCATGCTCACGTCGTTTCAGATCCCCCACAAAGTCGTGATTGACGAGGCAAATCTCGGAAGGCCGATTCCGCAGAAAGTGAAAGACACGATGCAAGAATGCGGATCGGCGATACTCATATTTACATGCGACGAGAAGTTGTACGATGACCAAAAGAACGTTGTCTGGCGCCCCAGCGAGAATGTCGTTCACGAACTTGGAGCAGCGTCATTCGCTTACGAAGATCGCATCGTGATTTTCAAGGAAAAGGGCCTCAATTTCCCGACGAATTTCCAGAGCATTGGTTACATCGAGTTTGACGGCGACAGTCTTGAAGCGAAGACGGCTGACCTGCTTAAAGAACTTATCGGCTTTGGTCTCGTAAAGATCACCACAACGTAACCGCGGCCCAACTTTGGTGTGAAGCTGATGCGGCCCGGCTTCGGCCCGGCAGCCGAGCTGCCTACATCATCGCCAGCGTGGCGGCGTCACGGCGGTTGCAGTTCGCCAGTCGTGGCGCGCAACTCCTCGGCGGCAACCGCCGCGCCGCTACGGCTTCGGCACGTGGGCCTTGACCGGACAGGTTAGCGTGAGATGCGTTAAACGCTTGCGAATAGCCGCCGCGCACGGCGGTAGTTCAGCAGCCGGTTACGCAGCGTGAGATCGAGAAGGCTCTGCCGCGCCGCTTCCAGCTCGCGCGCGATCACGCTTCCACCGAAGCGTCGTCAGTCATCATTGGAGGATCTCCGGTCGATAGCGCTCGAGGAGCGTGCCGATGACGTCGCGGTCGAGCGGGTCGATCTTCTGGTCGAGCAGGTGGCGCAGGTCGCGTTCGACGTCCGCGGCGACGGAGAGGCGCGGCTCGATCTCGCGCTCGAGGTCGTGCAGTTGCGAGGTGGTGAGGCGCTGCGCGGCGGCGAGATGCGAGTCGCCGAGGACGAGCGTCGGGGTGGCGAGCTGGCCGTCGCGGCGGAGACGGATCACGCCGACCGCGCGGCCGAGGAGGATCTGCTCGTACGCGCCGCGGAATGCGCCGAGGACGAGCTCGGTCGGCACGAGATCGGGTGCGGACGCGGATTCCTTGAAGCGCGTTGGATCGTACGCGGCGCGGTAGTAGTCGATCTGGCCGAGGACGTACGCGGGGTAGTGCAGGACGCGGCTGACGGCCTGGAGGCGGAGCGGATCGTGCGGCGGACGGACGTGCGCGTCGGGAAGCCGGCGCTGCAGCAGCGTGAGCAGCGACGGAGCGGAGTCCGTCCAGAGCGTGACGTCGCGCTGCATGGCCTGCTGCGCGGGCAGGTCGTCGTGCAGCTCGAGCAGCGGCGAGCTGGCGTCGACGAAGCGTTTCAGCCGCTGCGCGAGCTTCGGCTCGGGGACGAGCGCGACGGCCTGCGCGAAGGTGAGCTTCCGGAACGCGCCGAAGCCGGTTGCGGCGTAGGACGCGATGCGCTGGCGTACGACGGCGATGGCGAGATGCCGCGATTCGGCACGCGAAATCGGGAACTCGCGAACGAGTGGCTTGCGATCCTCGGCGGTGCGGTCGTACCACGCGTCGACGTCGGCGTCGTCGAGCAGGGAGAACGCCACGCCGGCGGACGTCAGCGGCGCGGCGGTGAAGGAATCGGCGAGCTGCTGCAGCTCCGTCAGCCGCGTGCGTACCGCGTCGAGCGTGAACTCCGCGGCGTCGCGTGTGCGGCTGAGCACCGAGAGCGTCGTGCGTCGATGGGCGACGTCATACTCGAACTGCAGCTCGTCGTTGTGCGCCGCGTTCTTCGCTTTGTCCGTCGTCTCGATGAGCGTGCGGATGCGCTCGAGCTGCTCGCGCGCGTCGCGGATGCGCGGCGCGATCTCGCGGAAGTAGCGGACCACCGCCCAGATCGCGTAGAGGCCGAGCGCGTAGACCGCGTACCGCTGAAAGTACGTGGCCGACAGAAACGCGGCCACGATCACGACCTGCCACCAGAGGAACGTGCGCCGCTCTTCCAGCGCCTCGCGCAGGGCCTGCTCGGCACGAGGTTTCTGCGCGAACAGCTCGCGCAACTGCTGCTCCTTCGCCTGCGTCTCCTCGGCCAGCCGCGCCATCTCCGCGTCACGGGCCGCGTTGCGCGCGGCATTGTTCTCCCCCTCCTCGGCGAAGATGATCGAGGGCAGGCGCGCGGTCAGCTCGTCCTTCTCGCGCTGCATCGCGGCGAGCTTCTCGTCCGCGGCGGCAGGCCCGTGCACGTCGGCGACGAGTTGCTGATCGCGCAGCAGGTCGTCGAGCTCGCGGATGCGCTTGCGCGAGGCGCTGCTGGCGGCGGTGTTCGGCGCGAAGCGCAATCGCGCGTCGAGAGCGGCCGTGGCGGTGTTCAACTCCGTGATCAGGTTGCGCGGCGCGACGTCGGTGCCGGAGCGGAGGTCGGGCATCGGGTCGAGCAGCGACTCGAGCAGCGCCACGGCCGACGGGTAATCGTGCTTGTCGAGCGCCTCGTCGACCGCGCGCGCGAGCAGCGTCTCGAAGTCATTCGCCGTCTGCTCCCCGCGTGTCGCCAGCGCGTGCAGGTTCTGCACGTGCGTGCTCTCGCGATGCACGGTCAGCTCGTTGCGCACGGCCACGATCACTTCCTCGGCACCGCGCGTTTTGTCCGTGACCAGCGTCTTCGCCTGGAAGCGTTTGAAGAGCGACTGCCCCGCGTCGATGCCGATGCGCGACAACGGTCCGGCGAACGGCTCGGCGAGGACGAACTGCTTCGCCGCGAGCTGCGGATGCGAAGCCGGTCCGCGCGCGAGCAGCTTCTCGCGGACCAGCTCCGACGCGAATCGCGGCTCGAGACGCTGCAATGCCGCGTCGCGCGGAAAGACGAGCTCCGCGTAGCCGAAGGAGCTGAAGCGCGGCTCCATCTTCCGCGGACGCGCCGGCGCCGGCGCACCGCTCATCTCCGGATCGAGCGTCAGCATGCCGGCCACGGCCTGCACGTACGCCTCGGCGTCGAACGCGCCGAACTTCACGCGATTGGCATTCGTGGAGTCGAGCAGCCAGACCTCGTCGAAAGCCTTGGTCTCGCTGAGCAGTTTGAGGAGCGAGTACCCCGCGCCGTAGTCCGGCTCCGGAAAGAGATCGGGCAGAAGGCAGAGCGCCTCGACCGAAAAATACGCGGCCAGGCGGCGCCGCTCGTACTGCTGGCGCACGTTGCGCGCGACTTCGATGAACGACGTCGTGGTCGACGAGCCGATGAGGAGAATCAGCTCGCGATTGGCGATGTCTTCGCGCGTGCGGAGCGGATTGTCGGGAGCCTGGCGGCGCGCGTGGATGGAGGTGACGAGGTCGGCGAGCTCGCCGCTCCCCACCACGCGCGACTGCACGAGGTCCTCCAGTCCGCACGCGTGGGCGATGCGTTGCTGCACCGCCAGGCCGAGGGAGGCGGCCGCGGCGTCGAGAGCGAGGATGGTGACGGGCTTGAGCATCGGCGTTTAGCTGACCGTCTCCATGCGGCGGACGTAATCCTCGATGGCCACTATCTCGCTCTCCACCTGATCCTTCACCGCCGGCTCCACCGCGCCGGCCATCTGCTTCGACAGGGTCTCGGTGTAGCCCTTCAGGATCTGGATCACCTTCACCGCCCCCTCGCGCGTGACGATGGCGTCGATGTTCTCCTCGGCCTCCTGCACCAGCTCGCGGTTCTTCTCGAAGGCCACGTAGGCGGGCACGCGTCCCTGCGCCAGGCGGAGCATGCTGTTGTCGACACGGCGTGCGCCTTTCGACTTCATCGAGTACCAGTTGCCCTCGCGCTTGATGAAGCCGAACGGCTCGGGCGCCTGCGCCAGCGCGAACCAGCGCAGCGCCTCGCCGTCGCCGCTGCGCGGGATGACGTTCGGCAGCTCGTGCCAGCGCTTGTCGACATGGTTGGAGATCATCTTGTTCGGATCGGTGTACGCGCGCTCCATCTCCTCCATCTCCGCGAGCGCGAAGAGCGGCAGGCCGGTCTTGACCTTGAAGAGCACGATGCGCCGCGGGTCGCGCGTGGAGACGGTGGACGGCTCCTGGCTGCCACGCGGCACGCCCGTTTTGTAGCGTGCTTCCTTGAGCACCGACGTGTCGGCGTCGGCCACACCGAAGTGGTAGAACTCGTTGATGAGGGTCTGGCTGACGACCGGGATCTTGCCGACGTCGTAGCGCCACAGCGGCACGGCCAGGTTGTCCAGACGCTTCAGCTCCTGCGACACGGCCTCGGGCGAGGAACGGCGCAGGATGTCGTCCATGGTGAGCGACGTCAGCGGCTCGTAGCACTTCGCGACGAACTGCTGCACGTCGCCGTGCACCTCGGACGCCTTCAGGCCCGCCCACTGCGCGAGCGAGCCGTTGTGGTCCGCGTACCACTTCACGAAATCCTCGCCGCTGACCTTCGGCCGGTGCTCGCCCGGCTCGAACGGCACGACCTGCTCGAAGAGCCGCGAGGTGCCGCGCGTGTTGGTCGCGTCGAGATACTGCTGCTCGAACTGCTTCCGCGCCGCGTTGAGGTTCTCGCGGATGCGGTAGCAGTAATTGAGGATCGACTGCGTGTGCGCGTGCAGCGTCGAGTAGAGCTCGGCCGCTTTCTCGAGACGGGCCACGAGGATGGTCAGGTCGGTCTCGCGATCGGCCATCCCGCCGTAGACCTCGCACGCGGTCTTGACCTTCGCCTCGCGCCGGATGAACGCGCCGACGGCCTCGGTGATCTGCTCCTCGGCCGTGCGGAAGTTGAGCGCCTTCAGTTTCGCGCGCTCCTCCTTGGCCTCGGCTTCCATCATGTTGCGATACCACTCCAGCTTGGCCTGCAGCTTCTCGAAGAAGCGCTCCGCGCGCGTGAAGCCGTTGACGCGATTCACGGCCGTGTCCCACTGCGCGTTGATCGCCGCGACCGACTGGTCGCGCAGCGTCTCGAAGTTGGTGCCGATGGCCTGCGCGATCTGCCGCTCGGCGCGCGAGCGGTGCACGGTGTGGAGGTTCTTGATCGCGCTCAGGGCTTTGTTGTCGTACTTTAGCGAGCCGAGGGACATCGGAAAGCGGAGCTGTCCGCCGCCCTCGCGCTGGCTGAGCATCTCGATGACCTGATCGCTGTCGTCCTCGCGCAGGCGGTGCTGGTCGATGAAGCGCTGCACGTCCTGCTCGACGTCGGCGTCGGGCACCGAGCCGTTGAGCAGGTCGTCGTTCACGAGGCGCTTCGCGTCCTCGTACATCAGCGCGTCGAAGCTCGGCATCGTCAGCGACGCCACGCCGAAGCTGCAGTACTGCGGCGAACGTCCCTGCACGCGGTTCGCGGTGGCGAGCTGCGTCTTGATGTTGTCGACCGCGTTGGCGCTGTCGGCGCCGATCTGCGAGCCGATCTGCACGTACATGCCGTCGGCGATGAGCGTGTGCAGGTCGCTGTCTTCGCTGACGACGCGCCCCTGCTCGTTGACGTTGTCGATGAGATAGATCAGGTCGAACGGCGGACGGTTCACTTCGACGCGGCGCGAACCGTAGTCGACGGTGAAGCTGCCCTTCATCGTGGAGAGGTGCTCGATCTCTTTCAGCGCGCCGTAGCCGTTCGGCTTCACCAGCGAGACGCCGGCCTTGCGCGTGAACAGCCCGGGCAGGAGGAAGATGCCGGTGAAGTTGGACTGCGAATCGCTGGCGAT
>DASVSV010000049.1:0-5133 GCA_036387915.1 Thermoanaerobaculia bacterium | reverse complement strand
GCGCGCTGCTGGTCGTCGGGCTGGAGCTGCGCGCCGCCACCCACCCAGGTCCCTCGACTCACGCTCGGGATGACAGGGGGATGTGAGGCTCGTGTGGCGTGTCGTCACGCATCATTGTTCCCCCGCCTCCTTTCCAGTAGCATCCCTCGCGTATGCCGAAAGCCCGACACGACCAGCCACCTCCTTCCAGCAAGAGCACGATGTACATCCTCGCGGCCGGCGGCGTTCTCGTCGCGGCGCTCATCATCTGGGCGCTGACCCGGACCGTGGAGCCGGCCTCGGTGATGACGACGGAGACCACCCCCGTCGCGGACGCGAGCACTGCCGCGCCGACGTCGACCGACCAGACCACCGGCTTCACCACCACCGGCTCCACGACCCCCGCGCCGACCGGCACCACGCCGAACGTGCAGGTCACCAACAGCGCACCGCCTCCGATTCCGGCCGCGGCGCAGGGCAACAAGGCCGAGGTGAAGCGCATTGCCGTCGAAGACCTGCGTGCGCAGAACGACCGCGGCGAAGTCACCGTGATCGACGTCCGCGACGCGGCGTCGTTCGCACGCGGTCACATCCCCGGCGCGATCAACATGCCCTTCGCCAGCATCGAAGGCATGGCCGATTCGATCCCTAAAGGAAAGAAGATCGTCACGTACTGTACGTGACCGGCCGAAGAATCGAGCGCCGGTGCGGCGCTCATCCTGCAGAACAAAGGCATCACCGAAGTCTCGGCTCTCTACGGCGGTTTCGACGCGTGGAAGAATCTCGGTTACCCGACCACCACCGGCCCGCAATAAGTTGAGTTTATCCCGCGCGTAGACGCGGGATCTTTGGTGCACCCTGCACCAGCTTTCGACAGCGCGCGGACAGCGCGACGCCACCCGAGATCCCGCGTCTACGCGCGGGACAAACTCCGGACCAGCGCCGGCAGCGTCCCCACCTCGAACGGTTTCCGCAGAATCCCCGCCACGGCACTGGCCTCGATGAACTGCAGCGACTCGTCGGTCGCAGCGGTCATGATGAACGTCCGCGCCAGCAGCTCCGGCCGCCGCAGGATCAGGTGGCGCAGCACGTCGAAGCCGCTCAGGTGCGGCAGCATCAGGTCGAGCAGGATGCAGTCGAACGGCGTCGTCTCGACGCGCTGGATGGCCGCGTCGCCTTCCGTCACCGAGGTCACCGCGTAGTCGGAGAGCACGTGCTCGATGCGGTCCGTGATCATCGGCTCGTCCTCGACCAGCAGCACGCGTCCCTTGCCCGAATCGGCCGGCGCGACGGCGTCGTGCGTGGCCGTGCTCCGTCCGCGCGTGACGACGAAGCGCGTCACCGCGCCGATCAGTTTGTCGCGCGTGAGCGGCTTGCAGATCCAGCCGTCGGCGTCCGAGGCTTCGAAGAGACGGCGCACGTGAGCCTCGTCGAGCGCGGAGACGAGGACGATGGGGACGTTCTGCCGCGCCCGGATCAGCGCGCCGAGGCGGTGGCCGGGGATCTGCGGGAGCTCGATGTCGACCAGGGCCAGGTCGGGCGTCGAGGTGGTGAGCACGCTGGCCAGCTCGGAGAGCGAGCCCGCGGTCACGGTCTGGAATCCTTCCGCGCGGCAGAGGCGCGCGGCCTGCGAGCGGAAGCTCACGTTGTCGTCGACGATCAGCACGGTCAGCATCGCACTCTCCTTCAGCGAAAAATGAAAAACACCGCGCCGACCATGCACAGCGCCGCCCAGACGAAATTCAGGTTCAGCGGCTGGCGCATGTAAAAGACCGCGAACGGGATGAACACGCAGAGCGTGATCACTTCCTGCAGGATCTTCAGCTGCGGCAGCGTGAACTTCGTGAAGCCGATGCGGTTCGCCGGCACCTGCAGCAGGTACTCGAACAGGGCCACGCCCCAGCTCACCAGCGCCGCGACGTACCACGGCCGCGCCGACAGGTCCTTCAGGTGCGCGTACCAAGCGATGGTCATGAAGACGTTCGAGACGACCAGCATGCCGACCGTCAGAATGGTTGTGCGCAAACGCGTCTCCTCTGGCCCGCGACGTTAACACGCCTTATTGTTCGCGCGTGGACCTGGAGATCATCCCCGCCGAAACGGCCACACGCGCCGAACGTCTGGCCCTGCGCGTCCTGCAACTCGGCGCCATCGCGGTCGTCGTTGCGGCCTCGCTCCATCGCGGGTTCGACCTCGACCGCTTCCTCGTCCCGAAAGAAATCGCGCTGCACGCGACCGCGCTCCTCGCCGGCTTACTCACCCTGCGCCGAGGTTCCGTCTCGCGCAAAGACGAGCCAAACGTAGGGCGCGGCTTCAGCCCGCCCCTCCCGGGGGAGGGTGGGACAACGCACAACAGCACGATCCACCGCATCGACCTGGCCCTCCTCGCCTTCGTCCTCCTCAGCGCCGTCTCCGCCGTCTTCGCCACGAACCCCTGGCTGGGCATGCGCGCGCTGGCGGTGAGCGCGTCGTCGTACGTGATCTTCCGCGCCGCGCGCGCCGTTCCGTCGGAGCCGCTGCTCAACGCGCTCGCATTCGCGGTGGTGCTCGCGGCCAGCATCTCGCTGGCACAGGCGTACGGCGCCGAGCTCGAGCTCTTCTCGCCGAACCGCTCGCCCGGCGGCACGCTCGGCAACCGCAACTTCGTCGGACACGCGGCCGCGTTCGGACTGCCGGTCGTCCTCCTCGCCGCGTTGCGCGGCTCGCGGCTGGCGCCGTTCGGCGTGGGCATCGTCATGGCCGCGCTGGTGCTGACGCGCTCGCGCGGCGCGTGGCTCGCCGCCGCGGCGGTGGCGCTGGTGTTCTTCGTCGGCGTGATCCGCGCCCGCGCGTGGAAGCGCTTCACGCTGGTGCTGCTCTTCGCCGCGGCCGGCGTGCTCGCCGCGCTGCTGGTCCCGAACACGCTGCGCTGGCGCAGCGACAATCCGTATCTCGACTCGCTGGCCGGCGTGGCCAGTTACGACGAGGGGAGCGGCCGCGGACGCCTCGTGCAGTACGAGCGCTCGCTGCGCATGGCCGCCGCCCATCCACTCCTCGGCGTCGGCCCCGGCAACTGGCCGGTCGTCTATCCCGAGCATGCCGCGCCACGCGATCCGTCGCTCGACCGGAATGTTCCGGGCATGACCCACAACCCCTGGCCGAGCAGCGACTGGATCGCCTGCATCTCCGAGCGCGGCTTCGCAGCGACGCTGCTCCTCGGCCTCGCGTTTCTCGGCCTCGCGCTGATCGCGTTTCGCGACCGCGAGGATCCGCTGCGCGCGACCGCCCTCCTCGGCACCATCGCCGGCGCCGGCGTCACCGGTGCCTTCGACGCCGTCCTCCTCCTCGGCGCACCGGCGCTGCTGGTCTGGGCCGCGCTCGGCGCGCTGGTCCCGCGCGGTATCGTTCAATCGCGATCGCGATGGGGCATCCTGGCCGCACTGGCGATGATCGTCATCACCGCGCTCGGCCTCACGCGCAGCACGGCGCAGCTCGTGGCCATGGACCTCTTCACGCGCGGTTCGATCACGGACGCCGCACGGATCGACCCCGGCAACTTCCGCGCGCGCCTGCGCCTCGCGCGCAGCGGCAAACGCAGCGTGCGCTGCGCGCACGCCGCCGCCGCGCACGCGCTCTTCCCCAACGCCCAGGCCGCGCGGAGCGCACGATGCAAATGAACCGGCCACGTGGGGCCGGCGCCCCGCCGGCCGTCCCGCCGGCGCCCCGCCGGCCGGGACAACCCCCGCCGGGGAAACACCGGCTGGGAGCCGGTGGTACGGCCGGCAGGATGCCGGCACCACCGGTCATCGCCGCCGGCATCGTCGTGCTGGCGATCGTGGCGTGGCTCCTCTGGCCGTCGGCGCCGATCACGAATCTCGACTCGCGCGGGACGAACGTCATCGCCTTCGGAGACTCACTCACCGCCGGTTACGGCGCCGGTGCCTCCGAGGACTATCCGTCCGTGCTCGCGGCGCTCCTCGGCATGCCGGTGCTCAACGCAGGCGTGAGCGGCGACACGACCGAGTCCGCGCTCGCGCGTCTCGACGCCGACGTCCTCGCACGCGATCCGCGCATCGTCATCGTCGGCTTGGGCGGCAACGACTTTCTTCGCCGCATGCCGCTCGCCGAAACGGAAGCCAACCTGCGCAACACCATTCGTCAGATCCACGCCGCGAAAGCGATGGTGGTCCTCCTCGGCTTCCGCTTCCCGAGCCTCGGCCCGAGCTACGAGGACATGTACGAGCGGGTCGCGGAAGAGGAGGGTTGCCTCCTGATCCCCGACCTGCTCGACGGCATCCTCCGCGACCCGGCGCTGCGCAGCGACGCCATCCACCCGAACGCACGCGGCTACCGCGTGATGGCGGAGCGCGTCGCCGCACCGTGCCGCAAACTGCTTCAGAAAGCCGACGCCACGCGCTGATGGCTCGCATTACCGCCTGGCGCAAAGGGAGACGACGGGAGGCCTCCGGCGGGCCGGTGCGACCGGCGGCGCTTGTCGGCCTAGCCTGAACGCACGCCCTGTCTACGAAACACGTCTTTGCGCGACGGCATGGCCTCAACAAGCGCCGCCGGTCGCACCGGCCCACCGGAGGCCCTCGGTCGTCTTTCTTTGCGTGGGTGCAATGAAAGCGTTCTGCCCGGCTATTCGAGGGCGAGCTTGGCGAGATCGGCGAGCACGGACTGTTCGTCCCAGATCACGTTGCGATATTCGCGGGCGACGCGGCCTTCGCGGTCGAGGACGAACAGCTCGACGCCGTGAATGTTCGGGCGGCCGTCCGCGAAATTCACCGCCAGGCCGAGGGCCTGCGCGAGTTGCGCGAGCTCCGCGGGAGTGGAGCGGACGAGGCGCAGGTCGTCGCTCACGCGCAGGCCGCGGCCGCTGGCGAAGCGCGTGAGCTGGAGCGGCGTGTCGTATTCGGGGTCATAGGTGATGGCGACCAGGCGGACCTTGCCGGCCAGACCGGCCGCGGCGCTCTGCAGTTGTGCGAAGCGGGAGAGGTTGGTCGAGCATTTACGATCGTTGTCGCAGCGCGTGTAGAAGAACGTGAGCGCGACCGGCTTCCCGGCCAGCTCCGGAAACGCGGCGAGGGCGGGCGCCTTCCGGTGCGCCGCATCGCTCCACAATGACGCAAACGCGAGCGGTGGTGCGGCCGCGGCATGGCAGCTCGGTGCGGG
>DASVSV010000048.1:0-23387 GCA_036387915.1 Thermoanaerobaculia bacterium | reverse complement strand
ACTCTGCAGGACAAAGATCGCAATGATCTCGACCTCGTCAGTGTCACCGATGCGCTCGTCCAGGAGGAACGGCGGGTACTGTTGGTGGAGATCGGCGAGCAGCGTACGTTCCTCGAGACGATTCTGCACACTCCTGGCGGTGCGCTGACAAACATCTGCGTACTGCTGGAGCAGCACCAGTGCTACATCGTGATCGTCGTCGACGAGTCTCTCCTCGAAGACACCGACGTTGAGGAAAGGATCAATACATACCGACGGTGGCCAGTCTCTCGACTCGAATACCTGATCTCGCGCTTCTTCCCCGCGGGGGCAGGCGAGCTCGAACGCCGGCTTCGGAAAACCTACGCACCGTGGCCGGCGAAATCCGCCGAACGCCTCCCCATGTACAGACGCGTCGCAAGCGCACAAGGGCCCGAGGCGTTGATGCGGTTTTTGGAGGAACGCGAGACTGCCGCAAACGTCACGCCCGACGCCGCTCCCACTGAAGTGCCCACCATCGCCGCTGACGCGGTCTTCAAAGAAGATTCGGAAGTTCACAAGAGCACGGCTTTCGTCGCTGCGTCTTTCCCGGAGGTGAATCAGAAGGACTTCGACCGTTTCGTGCGTCTGACGCTGCGAGATGAAATGACGAAGACGGAAGAAGTTCGCCACGCATTTCGACGGGACGGCAAGCTCGTCACAGTTCGCGACAAGAAAGAAGAACCTTGTATCGACATCTGGACCCGCGAAGCGGACAAGATCTTTCGCGAGTGTGCATTGCGAACGGTTGCAGGCGCGAACGGCGCATGGGTCGTCGATTTCGCCGAGCCCTATCTCCGCTCTGCGCTTCGCTGTCATATCTCCGAGCGGCACCCGTGGTACCTGCGGCGGCAGTGCGAGCGCCTCCAGCAGCCCGGCATCTTCTTCGATGCCGAGCTGTCGCCGGCGGCGACCGACGGACTCGTACGGCTTTTCGTCGACCGGGCGATCGCAGATCCGGCGGCATTCGGGCACGCCTGGCTGAGGGAACTCGTCTCTGACGCTGGGCGGCGAGCAGGCATTGAGAAGACCGGGCGACACCGTGTCGCCGAGCGTCTGTCGATCCTGATTCGCGAGATGGCGGACCACGATGTGCTGCGTCCCGCGGTCCGGCAATTTTTCGATCGGCTCGTCGCCGACCGCGAGCATGAGATGCTGCTCGATCTCCTGGCTCAGCCAAGCCTCCGATATGTGCGTGGCTTCGATCCGTTCATGTGGATGCGCCGCCTGCTGAACGAGGGAGACAGCAACATACAAGAGCGCACCCGTGCACGGCTGCTCTATCTCGGTCGCCGCGCCGGTCCGACGATTTACGAGTTCCTCGCCACGATTTACTCCTGGATGCCGGACAAAGATCGCGAGCCGGACTGCTACTCAGCCTCGGAGTTGCTGGCGCTCGACTTTCCGTTCCTTTACTGCGGTGAGATGGCACCGTGGGTCACCGTCGGCGCGTGGCCATCCGATCACCCATTGTTCTATGCGCTGTCGTCCGACACGGCTGAAGCGAGGCGGACCCTCAGCGCGCTCATGGGTTGGCTCATCGACCTGCGAGGAACGGCGCAGACCCCAGCCGATCCGTCCGATCCACTGAAGACCGCCGAGACGACGCGATTCGAACACGTGGCCGACCTCATCGAGCATTTTGCATGGGTTCTCGAAGGCCACCCGGCCTCAACGCCCGCGCCCGACGGGCAGGCGCTGCTGACGCTCCTGCTCGAAGAGCTGGACGCGCGTTTGTCCGCTCGCGAGCGCACGTGGCTGCAGCGTTCCTGGCAACGCCGTCAGGACGCATTGCTCGCAGACGCGGCAACGCGTACCGGGACCGATCGCACCATGCTCGTTGCCCGGAAAGGGAAGCTCGATCAATTGCGCGTGCGCTTCGCCATCGTCGTCGCCGCGGCCCAAAAAATCCGCATTCAGGGAGAGTCGAAACCGTGATGAACCTCGTGCCCAATGAATCCGGCAACGTCACCATCGGTGTTTGCGGTGAACAAGGTGCCGGAAAAACTGTCTTTTTGACCTGTATTTTCCAGAGCATTTGGACGGCGTGTCCGGACGACGTGATTCTCGATTTCGATCGCCACGAGATCGGGAACGCCGACTACTTCCGCGACATCGAAGACCGCCTCATCGAAAACGGCAGTCCCGAGGGGACATTACCGCACTCCGTCTTTCCGGCTCGCATCTATGTGAAGCCGTACGGTCCGCGTACGCAGACGCTGCCGCCCGTGCTGTCGGTCGACATCCAGGATTTCGCCGGCCGTCACTTCCGGTCGCTAGCCAATCTGAAGGGGCTCGGCGCAACGAGCAACTCCGAGCCCGACGACGTCAAAGCGCTGCGCAACGTGAACGAGACGCTCAAGAAGGCGGACGCGTTCGTCATTCTGATCAACGCGAAAGAGATCGATCCGCTCAATGAGACGCCGAAACGGAATCCCTTCAGCCCCAGCGTGAACTTCCTCCTGGCGCATTGCCGGGCCGAGAGCAAGCCGGTCGCGCTTCTGTTCACGCAGGTCGATCAGACGCCGATGCTGACGGAGGAGGTGTTCCGCAGCATGCCCCGGGTCGAAGCGTTCGAGCGGCAGTTCACGGACGACCACGACGAAGCCGGGGCGGGCACGCGGCCATTCGGCATCGTGCGCCGCATCGCCTGCTACGAGACGGTTCCGGGCGACCTCGCCCCTGTCCGGCAGACGCTGGACGGCAACATCTGGAAGCCCGAGCCCGCGCAGGTAGTCCTCGAGCTTCTGCGGGCCGCGATGCCGCGGGTCAATGCGCGTCTGGCGGCGACGGCGAACGCCGTGCGGCGCACGCGCGAGGAAGCCGAGCTCGCGGCGAGACGTGCCGCACAGCGCGCGACGGAGCGGCGCCGAATGATCAGCATTGCCGCCGGCGTCGTACTCGTGCTGCTGACCGCCGCGACTGCGCTCCTCCTGCGCGCACGCAGCGAGAGTCAACGACTTCAATTACTCGCCGACGTCGCCGCCGCGCTCAACGACGGGCAGCTCGCATCGCTCGGACCGGCGACCGAGGCAAGACTCGGCGAGGTTCTCCACGCGTACCGCGACGATCGCAGCGAAATCTCGGCCGATGTACGGCGCGGGATTCGCGACGTGCACGAAGCGTTCGGAAAGGCCGCGCAGCATCTCGCGGACGAACCGGCGCTCGATCCTGCGTACGCCGATCAACTGGTACGTTTCCGCCGTCTGGCGGCGCTTCTCGATCCGGAGAACACGGCCGAATGGCGAACGACACTCCACCCGCTGCTCGATGCCAGGACCACGTTTCTGTCGGACTGGTTCGCTCGCGCCGGCAGTACGGGCCAACGCGCGACGATCCTCGAGAACGCCATCCGTCAGTTCAGTGCAGGCGACGCGATCTTTGCGCGCGTCCTGGCCCGTCACTCCGACTTTGTCCGCACAGCGAAAGCGGCTGCGTAGCCGGTGCCACGAATCATGCTCACGCTCGACTATTTCGTTTACGACAATCGCACATGGACGCCCGGAATCGGACGTGACTGGGGAATCAAAGCTGCCACCGGCGCACTCGCCGGCCGCGATGACCTGCGTTGGCTCTTCGAGCGCTACTGCGCGCTTCTCAGCGGCGACCGCGGTCATCTGGGCGGTTTCGGCCAGGCGCTCGGCGGCATTCGGCCGCGAAGCGGCAGCGGCTATCTGCTCTGCGTAACCGTAGAAACCTCCGACTCGTTCGGCCGCCCGAGCTGGGCGGTTTATGGGCTGTGGTGTCCCGACGCGCAGACGCTCGAGAGCATACTGGCCGCGGATGCATTCGACGCTGCCCAAGCCGCATTGCGCTTCGCATCGCCGCCCGCCTCCTTCGCGGTACGTGCGCCGCTGGCCCTCCCGGCACCACTCCGTCTCATAGTGAGCGTGCCGGTCTTCCGTCGATTCGATGCGCACGCTACGCCCGCCGAAGTACGCGCGCTCCTCCTCGGTGCCATGCGTCAGCATCGCGACCTGCCCGCGATTCTCGGCGTCACCGCCAGCTCGCGGCTCACCGCGGCTGGAGAAGAATTCGACGTCGTCTACTGCCATCCGCTCGACGAACGCGCAGAACAGGTCTTCGAGCAGGTCCGAAGCGAAGACGACGCTGTCTTCGAGCTCCTCCGTGAAGTCACGCCAGGTGCCGCACCTGACGCCGGGAAATCGCGTCGCTCCCGCGCCGCGCGACCGGCGCTGGCAGTCGGACTGGCCCTGGCCGCCACGCTGGTCGTCCTGAAGTCGTCCATCGTGCAACGAGAGCTTGCATTGCGCGACGTGGCCGCACAGGTAGCGGCGATCCGTGCACTCGACCCTCGGGAGTTGCGAAGCCTCGCCGACCGCGTCGACGACCGCGGTGTGCGCGAAGCGTGCGCGGTACTCATCGACCAGTGGCAACGGATCACCGGGCCGTCAGTCGCCGGCTCGGCCGACTGGGCGGTGGATGCGCAGCCGCTCGGCGGCCAGCCCTGTCACGTACTGCAGATGGCGTATCCGGCCGATTTCGACGACCGGGACTCTACTGTCCGCCGGTGGTGCGATTCGTTCGAAAAGCTGGAGCGCACGGCGAAAACGCTCCGCTCCGCATCAGGCAAGACGAGGTCCTCATGAGACAGACAAGCTTTCGCACCGCAATCGCTCTCGCTTTGTGCGGCGCGGCATTCGCCGCGACCGGTGCCGACTGCGGCCGTCAGATCGCCGCATCGGGCCCGGACGCGCGGACGATCGTGCTCGCCGGCGGCGATGCATGGTCCCTGTTCCGGCAGTTTCTCGCCGACATCGAGCGGCGCGATCTCGACGTCTCATTACACAAGACGCGGGTAATTCTCTCGCGCAATGGGCGTATTGAAACGATTGACATCGGCTGGTCGCTGCCCGGGCAGACACCGGAGAAACGCTGGCAGGAGAAGCTCACCGGCCTTAAAGCCGACGTCAACGCTCAGCTCCTCGCCGATGCCCGGGTGTCGCATTGGGACATTGTCTGCGTCCGGCGCACGCCCCTGCCTCCGGCGCCAGACATCACACGGCGGTCCGCCGAAGCGGTCGTCTTCTTCAAAAGCGGCGTGCAATATGCCTCGCGCGGCGACTATGCGAACGCACTCAAGGAATTCAGGGCCGCCGAGAAACTCTCGCCTCGTTTCGACGGGCTGCTGATGAATCTCGGCGTGACGTATCTCCAGGTGGGCGATTTCGTCCGCGCCTCCGAATACCTTCGGCGTGCAATCGAGCAGAACCCGCGCGACGCCGCCGCCCATTACAACATGGCCTGTCTGCAGGCGCGGGTCGGCCAGCGTGCCGACGCCGTGGCGAGCCTGACGGCCGCCCGAAATCACGGAATGAAGTTCACCGCAAGCGTCAGGCGCGATCCCGATCTCTCCTCCCTTCGGGGCCGCCGCGATTTCGAAACGCTGTTCAAATAATGGAGCTCGATCGTATGAAATCCCTGTTTTCCGTATTTCTACTCGCCGCGTTGCCCCTCCATGCAGGTCTGTTCGGCGGAGACTTCGACGCCAGAAAAGGAACCGCTGTCATTCGCGTGGTGAAGCCGGCGGAACGTTACCTCAACGGCAAGACCATGCGCGTGAAGCTCGGCCCGACGCCGAAAGCCTTCGGGCGGCAGACGGAATTGGTCGCCGCCATAGAACGCGCGCTATCGACGCAATTCGTCCGCGCCGAGGATGGAAACGCCGACCTGTCGTTCGAGGTCGAGGTCTCCGCTTATGAGCCGCCGAAAGTTCACGAGTACGAGGTTCAGGAGAAACGGCGGATTCAAGTCGGCGAGACCCCGCTCTACAACAAGGACGGCACGCCGAAGAAGAACCTCTTCGGCGGACAGGCCACACAGGGGATCTACGAGGACCGGCTCGTGCCGATCCGCTACTGGGAAGGGAAGGGCCGGCTGGCCATCCGCGTCACCGTCTCGCCGCGCGGCTCGACCGCGGCGATCGACTCCGCTGCGGCCACGGCGGAGTTCTCTGAAAAGATCACGATCAACGATCCCGCGCCTCAGACGTCGGTCGTCGATATCGGCCGCGACTTCGGAAAGATCATCGGCCTCGGTAAAAAAGGGACCGAGGCGAGCCGGCCGACCGCCGACAGTCTCGATCTCCTCTTCGTCGACCAGGTCAGTGGCAAGGCCTGCGGCCGCTTCGCCCGCACGATCAGCGAGGTCCCGATCGTTCTCTCGACCGAAGCAGGTCTCGTCGCCGGTACGTCGCTGGCGCTCGCGGGTGACTGGGCCGGTGCGACGGAGTACTGGCAGAAGGCGGCGATGAAGAACGCGAAAAACGAGTGGATGCGGAGCTTCAATCTCGGGGTCGGCCACATCGCGCTCGCATTCCAGGCCTACGGCCAGGGACAGGACGCCGCCCAGGTCGCCGCACTGTTCGATCAGGGCGGGCAGCTTCTCCTCAAAGCATCGAGCTCGAAACCGAGCGAGAAACACATCATCGCAGCGCTGCAAACCCATGCGTCGCTGAAGACGGCGATGCAGAACATCGCCACCGAGACTGCCGAGCACGAGAAAACTGAAGAACGTGACATGAAGAGGATTGCGGAACAGCGCCGGAAAATCCTCGAAGACAACCGCCGCGACTCGCCGAAAGAAGCCTCGTTCCGGCAACTGGTGGCCGTGCGCCTGCGCGGAGCGAAGGGAGACCTCGCGGCCGATGACCGGAAAGAGCTCGAGGCGACGGGCGAGAGCGCCTACGGCCTCAATTCCGATCAGACGCAGCGCGTGGTTTTTCAGGAGACCGAGCGCCTGACTCGTGCCGCGGCGGCGATCGGCACATACGAGGAGATGTTCGCCTCTCTGGTCGAGGACCGCATGCTGTCCGCCGACGAGCAGACCGTGCTGCATGACCTCGGAAAGAACCTGTCGCTCGACAGGCGCTCGGTTGAGGCGGTGCACGGTCGCTACACCTATGACGAAGCGCCACGAAAAGCTCAGGTCACGAAAAAGACCGCCAAACAATGAACGGAGTGCCGATGCGAACCTTCACAATTTCATTTGCATTCATGCTCCTCGCCGGCACCCTGGCCGCCGACGCGCAGCAATGCGTCTCGCAGGGTCTGGGAAGCCTCGGGAAGGCCCGCGCGGAAATCGTCGCCGGCAATCATGCGCAGGGACGCCGCTGGATCGAACAGGCCGCGCTCGAATGCCCCACCAGCGCCGTCGTCCTCAGCAGGATCGCGGATTTGTACGAAGCGCTGGGTGATATTGAGATAGCGAAATCGTGGCGCGAGCGCGCGGAGGCGCAGCAACGCGGCACGCCACTAAAGTTCCAGGGTACCGCCGCCGCCGCACCGGGCGGCACGCCAGGGTGCGATCAGCTCCTGAAGGACGGCCGGGGCTGGGTGCGAGAGAAATACGCCATCGTCGTCGGCATCAGCGAATTTCGAAACCAGTCCTACAACCTACGCTATGCCGCGAAGGACGCCACTGATTTCGCGGATGCACTCCAGAACCCGTCAATCGGCCGCTTCAGGGCCGATCGCGAGCACGTCCGGCTGCTGGTCAACGAGAAAGCCACGGTGTCGAACATCCGCACGGCCATCAACGACGTGGCTAAAGACGCGCGGCCGGAGGACGTCGTGGTGATGTACTTCAGCTCCCACGGCACGGCGGCCGAGAGCGACGTCGCCAACGACGACGCAAAATCCGGCTACATCGTCACGCACGAAACCGACACCTCCAATCTCTACGGCACCGCGTTTCCGATGGAGGAATTGCGGCGCGTCGTGGAGAAACGGATCCGCGCATGCCGGGTCGTGCTGTTTCTCGATACCTGCTTCAGCGGCGATACAGCGAGGTCCGCGGCGACAGCGGGCTCCAAGATGCTGTCGATCGGAATCAACGACTCCACGAAATCGCGCATTGCCCAGGGCGTCGGCCGCGTGGTCATTGCGTCGAGCCGGAACGACGAGCTGTCGTATGAGTCGAAACAACGGCCGAACAGCTATTTCACGCTGCACCTCATCGAAGCACTGCGCGCAAAAAAAGGCCTGGCCGACATCACTACGATCTTCACGCATCTGCAGCGCGCGGTTCCACGTGCGGTCATGGCCGAGCGCGAGAGGAAACAAACCCCGGTCATGTGGCCCGAGGGGCAACGCATCGACATCGTCATCGGCACAGCCGTTGACTGAGGAGGAGAACCCCATGAGATCCATCATCGCTACGGTTGTTGCACTCACTTTCGCTTCCCTGGCATTCGCGGAAGAGAAGGGCGCAAAAGCGCTCTTCTTCGATACGACGAGCGGCGCCACGATTCCGAGCACCGCCGCCAAGCCGGAGGTGCAGAGAACCACGAATACCGGCCGCAAGCCTGTCCGCGCGGCCCGCAAGCCCGCAACGCCGCCCGCGGTCGCCGCCGTGCCGAAGCCGCAGCCGGACGTCAGTGGCCTGATGTACTACGTCGAGCTGCTATCGCCGAACGGCGAGAAGCGCCGCGTGACGACCGACCGCACGTTCACGAGCGGCGAGCGCATTCTTCTGCACGTCGTGTCGGCGCTGGACGGCGACATCGCGGTCTATCAGCGGACCCTGAACGGCCAGGCGATGCGACTGTTTCCGGACGAGCGTATTCGCGATGGGAGCGGCCGGATCGAAAAAGGCGTGGATACAGCCCTGCCGTCACCGACATCCTGGTTCCGCTTCGACGATCGAGCGGGCACGGAGGAACTGACGATCGTGCTGACGCCGCGTCAAGAATCCGATCCGGCGTCGGCGACGCGGCCGCAGGAGCCGCAGCTCGCGTCGGTGCGGTACGACGCCATTGGCCCACTCGGTGGCAGCAAGAGCCTGGTCGTGGAAACGGACCGTGAGGGTCCTGCTCCAGCGACCTATGTGGTGCGCCGCGCGGTGGGCGGCCGGCCGCCGGAGCCGGTCGTCGTCACCGTCCAACTGAAGCACCACTGACGAGCGCGGCGGGCGGGAACAGCAGTCACGATCCCGGAGAGACGCCAATGCAACGGATCGGACAATCAGGAACACGACGCGCGGCGTTCACGGGAGACAGCCGCCCCATCGCAGATCTCAGGCGTCTCGCCACGCGTCTTGCGGATTTCCCTTTTCCGATCCTGATCTCCGGAGAGACTGGCACGGGCAAATACGAGCTCGCGCGCCACATCCACGAAAAATCGAGGCGTGCCGGCAATCCGTTCATCGACGTCCATTGCGCGAATCTGACGCCGACGCTGTTCGAGGCGGAGCTTTTCGGACATGAGCGCGGCGCGTTCACCGACGCGCGCGACCAGCGTACCGGGCGGGCCGAGCTCGCCGGCCGAGGCACGTTGTTGTTCGACGAGATCGACTGTCTCGACCCGACGTTGCAGGCCAAGCTGCTGCGCCTCGTCGATCACCGGCTCTTCGAGCGCGTGGGCGGACGCGAGACGTTGTCGTGCGACGCCGCCCTCATATTCACAACGAACCGGGACCTGTGGCAGATGGTCGCGCAGGGAACGTTTCGCGCGGACCTTCTTGCGCGCATCAGTTGGTCGCCTCTATTCATACCGGCCCTGCGCGAGCATCGAGAGGACATCACCTTCCTGGCGGGCATGTTTCTCGAGGAGGCACGCGCACGTTTCAATCTTCCGCAGGTGCGCTGGGATACGGGCGCACTGAGACTCCTCTGCGCACACGACTGGCCGGGAAACGTGCGTGAGCTCAAGAGCATCACCTATCTCGCGGCGTACCTGCACGAGGGGAACACCATTCACGCCGAGCGCGTCGAGTCGCTGCTGGCGGCGCGCCATTCCGCGATCGGCGGCGGCCACAATCCAGCGCTCGACCTCGCCGACGCCAGGCTTCAATCGGAGCGCGACGTAATCGCCGAGGCATTACGCCGCACCGACGGCAATCGCGTGCACGCGGCCAGAATGCTCAATATCGGCCGGCGTACGCTTCAAGGGAAAATCGCTAAATACGGTCTCTGACCGGCATCTGCGCAAGGTGCGCAGCGGCCTGCGCACTGTGCACGCTCGTGCGCAGTACGCCAACACCGCGATTCTCGGCCGAGCCACTCATAAGTGACCGCGCATCGAGGCACTTACAGCCGGCACCTGGCTACAGTGGGGTCCGGCATGCTCGTTGCGCAATAGGCGCCTCACCATGCGAATGATTCTCGCTACAGTGACCTGTCTGTTCGTGTCGGCCGCACTCGGACAAACACCTCCCCCGCTCGCGCAAACTGACACGCCTGCCCAGCAGAGCGGCGCCGCGCCGGCGGCACAACGCGATCCGTGCTCGCGACAGGTCGTCATTTACATCGACCTGTCCGGGACGATGACGAAGGCTGCGCCGTTTCAGCGCAATCAGCGGCTCGTCCCTCTGAACTTCATCGCCTCGACACTGCTCAAGTTCGTCTCCAATCCACAGTTTCTTCGCGCGAACGACGAAGTCGCATTGAAATTCTTTGGTACGTACGTGGTCACAAAAGCTGAGAGCCGCGATGAGATTGCGGCCTTGCTGCAGCAATTGGCCGGCAGCGAGACGTGGGACAGCGCCATTGCCAACGACCGCGGCACGTTCAGCAGCAAAACGGATTTCGGGCGCGCATTCGCCGATGTAGCCAACCGGGTCGCCAACAGTACGGCCGCGCAACAGATCATCTTCATTGCCAGCGATTTCGCAGAAGATCCCATAGCGCTTCCGACTGCGGCCGCGGCGGCAGATCGTATCCGCTCGTTCGAAGCGGCATTGCAGCCCGTCGCGCCGCTGCTCGGGAATGGCAGTGGACGCAAGGTGCAGGTCGTCGGCATTGCGGCGCCCACGCCGGTCAGCGAAACCGACCGCACCGTTGCGGCACAGGTACGCGAGAGTCTGCGCCAGCGCGGCGTGCGCACTTACGACTTCAACGAGGACGCCGATGAAGCGGCGCGCACGCTCTGGAACGCGTTCGTCACACCCATTCGTGCCGCTCCGGCTGACGGCAATCTGGTCCGCGTTGCAGCCGATCAGAGCATCTCGATCCGCCTGCAGAACGACAACTGCGCCGAGGTGCAGATCGGCGGCGTCCAGTTCCGCGGCGCGGCGCGTACGGTTGAACAGACGTTCGCCGAACCCGTTCGCCTCAGCAACGGAAACACCGACGCGCGGGTCAGTACGGAGAAGCTGACCCCGCTGTGGAACAGCGAGGTCGAAGTCGTGCCGCTGCTCGCCCCCGGCTCGGCAGCGCGCACGGAGCCTTCCGCCCGGTTCTGGCTCGGAGACTGGATTCGATTGTCACGTCCGTCGGCGCGTGCCTACCCGCGCTTTTTCACCTCCGGCGATCTCCTCGTCAACGCCGCGGTGGAGCGATCGCTGCGAGGCCCCGCATTGCTGTCCATCCGAGGGGCCGAGCCGGGCGGCCGGCCGAGGGAGTTCGAGCTCGACCCAGGCTACTCGACGCAGCCAACGGCGTTCCGTTTCAGCATGGACCCCGGAGGCTCCGAGTCGTGGAGAGGCGGCCTGCCTCTCACTATTTCGGCGAATGGAGCCCGCATCGTCGAGGCGGACGCGGCGCCGCTGCCTCGGTTGACATTGCCGGTGAGTACGCCGCTGTCGTCATCCGTCGGCCGGTTCATCGAAGGACATCAGGCGGTATCGCTCATCCTCCTCGTTTATCTCGTCATCGCCGTCTTCGTGCGCCGTGCGTCCGAGGATCGTGACGAGAAAACACGCGACGCCATGTCTTCGGTTTTCAGAAGGCTGGTGCCGCTCACCGCGCCCGTCCTCGCGCTGATCCCGCTGTCGGTGAAGCTCGGTCATCTTCCCTTCGCAGACTGGTGGGCGGTCGGGTTCGCGGTGCTGGTCCGCGCGCTGCTGGCCGCAACCGTCACCCACCTTCTCCTGTCGCAGTGGTTTTTCCAGGGCGGACTGTGGCGGATGTTCGAGCCAAGATTGCTGGAGAACGAGGACGCCGTGTTCCGGCGGACCTCCGCCCGCGTGGTGGTTTGGGGCGTTACCGCGATCGTCTTTTTCATCATCCTCAGTGACGTCTTCCGCGCCTCGGCTCCCCCGTGGGCGAGCCGGCTGCTGGCAGGAGCGATCCGATGACCAGATACGCACCCACGCTGTTCGTCGGCCTCGGCGGCAGCGGCATCAAAGTTCTGCGCTGGGTCAAGACCCGTATGTGCGACGGCCGGGGCGAGTCGGTGCTCGAGCACGAGCCTGTGGCGTTTCTCGGAATCGACTTCGATCCGTTCTCGAATAACGCCGCCGGACCGCTCCTGCGACTCGGTGACGACGAGTTCCACTACTTCGCCGCGCCCGGTATTGCGGAGCAGGTCAATCATCTCGACCGCGAACGGCCGGAGCTCGACAGCTCCGACGACGGGCCGGAGCGGCCTGCCGCGTTCGAGTTCGAGGAAGTGAGGGAGTGGTATCCCGATCCGGAGCAGCGCGCCATCCGGTATGCGCAGAGCGAAGCCACCGGCGCCGCTCAGTGGCGCCCTCTCGGCCGCATCGGGTTCTATCTCTACGACCGCAAAATCACGGAGGCACTCTCGCTCGCGCTCACGATGCTGGACGACAAACGGGCGCACAGTGCGCGGCTCGGCGAGCAGCCTACGGTGATGCTCGTGAGCTCGCTCTCCGGCGGCACCGGATCGTCGATCCTGTTCGACGTCGCCGTGGCCATCCGCAAGATCCGGCGCGGCATCACGGTACGCGCCGTCCTGCTCCTGCCCGAGATCTTCGAGCACGTGGACTTCCGCGACCGCGTCGTCCCCAACGCGTATGCCACGTTGTGGGAAATCGCGAACCTGAAGAACCAGCACGTGGTCTTCAATGCCCGCTATCCGCGCATTCCGCCGGTCACGGTCTCGGACAGTCCTCCGCCGTTTCAGCGGGTTTACGTCCTCGGTCCGTGGATGGGCGACCGCCGGCCGTTCGTGAATCCGGATGAGGCTTATCCCCACCTCGGGGACCTGCTGCGGCTAACGATCACCCGCGAGATCCGCGCGGCGGCGCTGACGTCCGAGGCCAATGCTGCCGCCGACACGGGCGCGCCGCTCGGCAGCCCGACTTCCCGCGACGTCTTCTGCACCATGTCGGCGATGGGCATCCGCCTGCTCCGCTATTGCGAGCTGGCCGATCTCGTCGTGCGCCGTTTCCTGGAAGAGCTCGAGCCCCGCGGACCTCGGCCCACGATCGAGATGTTCGCCTCCACGCCCAAGGACGAGACCAGACACGAGATCGTGCAGTGGATCACCAATGCCGCGAACGGGGGCGACTCGAAGTTCTCTATCGACCGCGGATTCATGCAGGACCGCATCCGCACGATGCTCGCAAGCGAGTTGCGATACGGCGAGGTGTGGTCTCCGGAGCGTCTCCAGAAGCTCGTCGATACAGTACATCGCTTCATCGGCACCGACACCTCGATGAGCCGCAAAGAGCCGCCCGAGATCGCCGCCACGATCCGAACACGGTTCCGCGACGCGCTCCGCGAACGACTGGAAGAACTTCGCCAAACTACGTACGCGCGGTCGCCACGGGCATTCGAAGCGCTGCTTCAGGACCTCGAGCACCGCATTCCGGAGCCGCGGTCGCGCCGCGTCCTGCCCGCGGTGGAGTTTCTCGACAGCGTGCCGCGGTGGCTCACCGGCAGGACGCTGCCGCTCTCCTTCACGCAGGGCATCACGCCGCCGCACCTGGCAAATGTGCGAGCGGCCATCGCCGAATGGGCGCGCGTCACACCCGAAGAGACGGACCTGAAGACCTGGGCCGCGCAGGCCGTGCTGGCGGGGGCCAGGGACGCGATCGTCGCGCTCCGTGAAGCCGAGGAGACGTTCTGGTCGTTCGTGGGCGGATTGAAAACTCTCGCGGAGAAAAAACTCTCCAATGCAGGCAGCGAACGGGATCCCGAAGCAGAGCATCTCATGCTCGACAGCCGGCGCGGCGACGTGCGCGCGGCGCTGCGGGCAGAGCTCGACCGCATTGGCGCCGACCGGCGTCAGGCCTTCATCGATCTTTTCCTCGGCAACTTCGACCGGTTTTATCGCGACTTCGCCGCGTCGCGAGCAACGGAGCCGCGGCTGTTCGACGAGTGGATCAAGCAGACGCAGACGCTGTTCGAGCGCGAGTTGAGCGTGGTCGATCGGGAGAAAGACCCGAATGAGCCCGCCCGCAATTACAGGTTCGTCGCGCCCGAGGCGTTGTTTACGCCGGACGAGGTCAAGCTCGCGCTGTTCCGGCTCGGCACGCGCATCTTTCAGCCGGGCCGGGTCCAGGCCCGCGCCACGGCGCGACTGGCGCGATTGCTCATCCCCCACGGCTTCGCACACCGTGACGCGTTCGAGAAGCGGCTGAAGTCATGGTGCCGCGGGCTGCTCGGCGCGAATGCGAGCAGCACGTCGGAAGAAAGCCAGGACGTCGAAGACCGCATCGTCGTGGTGCTGGACGATCTTTTCCATCCGGCTGAGGAACTGAGCGGGATCTACGACTATCACGCGCAATACGCGGCACAGCCGGACCCGACTCTCTTCCACATTCACAAGGATTGGCCGCGCGAGTTCGCGCCGCTGATCACGCGCGCCGGAAATCGCAGTCCGGTGCACTGTGGCAACCGCGGCTGTCGCTACGACCTTCGCTTTACGCCGCGCACCACGTTGTTCTGCCCCGGATGCGAGCGCCCGATTCAGAACCGCTGCGGCAACTCGCGCTGCGTGGTCGACGATCTTGCGTCGCGGCCCGATGCCGAGCGGCGGAAGTTCATCGAGAGCCGCGCCTGCCCTGGCTGCCGCCGTCCGCTGCGCACGTATTTCTGGGAGTGCAGCACGCACGGTCAGGTCCCGATGGACAAAGAGTCGTGTCCGTCGTGTGTGCTCGAGGGACGGCCCGAGGAGGAGATCGCGCGGCGCCCCGATCGCGCAAGCCGCTATACCTGCCCGAGTTGCGTCACGCGTGGACTGGCCGACCCGTTCACCGCGCGTGGCGATCTGGCCCGCTTTCTTCGCGACGGCGTCAACGGCCATGACTCGCTCATCGCGGAGAAGTTGTTCGCGGAGCACCTGCACGCCGATGGCCGTTGTCCGCGCTGCGGCACGCACCTGGTTCCGTTCTGTCCGGAGCGGAATGCCGAAACGCCGCGGCTCCACTACCTGCACCGGCGCAGCGCAGCACGCGACGGGCGCTTCCGCTGCTACGCGCACACCGCCATGAGCTTTCTGACCTGCGGAAAGTGCCAGTTTCCCGTCGAGCCGGAAGAGACGCGCTGCAAGCGCTGCGGCGTGGACCTCGAGGATTGCCGCTTCTGTACGCCCGAACGGCACCTGCGCATTCCGAAGGCGAACGAGCCCGACGCGCCGTGCCCGTCGTGCAGCCTGCGACGGATTGCTCCGCGCCATCATGAGCGAGGGACGCTCGCCCATGCGGAGGGCAGCGCCTTGTTCTGCTCGAACCTCTACGGCTGTCCCGCCGGCGCCCGTCTCGACGAGGCGACATTCCCGCCGGGGACGCATCACTGCCGTGTCTGCGAGGATCGCGACCTCCCGCTGCTGATGGCGCGCACGCGCGACCATCACCTCTCGCGGTGTTGGGTGTGCCGTGAGTCGTTCGGCCGGTCATTCGACGTCCCCTCCAACGACGTGAAAACGAAACCGGCAGAGGGAAGTGCTTCGCCCGCGAAATGTCCCGAACGTAATCCGCCGGCCATGAACACGTATTGCTGCCTCTGCGGCTTCGGGTTCGAGCTGACGCAGGATTTCGCCAGACATACGAGCGCCGACACGGATGCCGGTTCGGACGGTGCAGACGAGGAGCTGAAGATGGGGCGCCTCTTCGTGCTCATCGCACGGACGCTGCGCTGCACGCGCACGACCGAGGACGCATTCCGCTGCCTCATGGGCAAGTACTTCGAGCTCGCGCGCGAACGGTTCGAGGACTACCTGATCTGCTTCGCGCAACGCATTGAGCGCAAAGCGGTGCTGCGGGTGGCGGGGCCCCGCATCGACGCCATCCTCCAGCTGTATCGCTCACAGCTCCGTTGTGGCGATCCAAAGTGCGAATCAGGAGAAACCGCCCGATGCGACTGCCGCTGATCCTCGTTCCACTCGTGCTCGCGTTGTCAGCAGCGGCGCCGCTCGCGGCCGCGGAGTCGAAGCCGGTCTGCGAGAAGGACGTCCTGCTCTACCTCGACATCTCGAATTCGATGCGTGTACCGCGAGCGGGCGGCGTGAGCCGGCTGCGGATTTTCACGCGCGCCATCGGCGACCTCCTCGCCGGCAGCGCCGATTTTCTCGGTGACGGCGACCGCGTTCGTCTCGTGACGTTCTCCGGGACAGCCGGGGAGTCATTCGACGAGATCATCGAAGGTGACGCGCTGTCCCGCCTTTCCGCGGAGCTTGCGCGGCTGCGCGGGCTGCCGCCCGACCCGAACGATCCAGTCAGTAACGCAACCGACCTGACTCTCGTCCTGCAGGATCTCGAGAGACAGCTCGTCGCCGGCCGGCGGACGTACGTCATTCTCGCCAGCGACTTCATTCACGATCCGAGGAACGAGAACGAAAAAAACGAGGAGGGCAGAAAGGAAGAATTTCTGCAGCATTTCACCGACTTCCACCGTGACGTCACGCCCGAGTTACTCCCGGAGACGATCATCCTCGACGCCAATGTCGTGGCGGAAGAAGCCGCCGCGGTAGGCAGGGAAATCACGAAGACGCTGCTGGCGGAGCCACTGAACGCCGAGCGCATTCGCGTCATCGGCGAGAGTGCCGTCGCGCAGCAGTTGCGGCGGAAGATCGGCCAGCCGATGCTGGCCGAGGTCGTGCTCCGGTCCGACGGCGAAAAAGTCCAACTCACGCTGAAGATTACGAATCCAAACGCGTTCCCGGTCCGCCTCCTTCAGACCAAAGTAGGGAACGAGGGGACCGTCGTCGACCGGGTGATCGGGTGCGGAGCAACAGAAATGATCGAGATCTCCGCTCCGCCGGGATCTCGGATCACCGCCGAATTCGACGTGGGAGAAGGCCCTGCTGAAGCCCCGGCCGTACGGGACGTGCTCCGCATCGAAGCCACGAGTGCTCGCGTGCTTGTCGCCGGCCCGCGACAGGGAACGTTGCTCCTGCACGTCGACGTCCGCAAGTTCCTCGCGGACGATGCGAAGGTGACGGTGGATGTGGCCGGGGTACGGAAAACCGTCTCGATCGAAAAAGGGAAAGCCGACGAGCCGGTCACATTCGCCATCTCCCTCCCCGCGAATGCTCCGCAATTGCGCGCCGCGGAGACAGTGCACGCTCGCTTCTCCGTCGAGAACGGCGTCGTGCTACAGAACGGCGAGACCAGCGGCGCGCCGTCCGAGGAGGACCACGCGAAAACCGAAGGCAACGCCTTCGATTACCTCCCGGCGATCCTCCGGTTCCTCGGGATCGTCGTCGCCACCGCCCTACTGTCGACCCGCAAGATCGCCCTCCTCATCTTCGGAGCGGCGCTCGACTCGGAGATTCTCGACCTGCTTCCCGGACCGGCGAGGTTCTTCAACATCGCCTACGGCGCGAGCTACTGGCTGATCCCGACGTATCTGCTGTCGGGCGATGGGTGGATATCGGTCCTCAACGCCGTCCCCGCGGCCTTACTGCTCGCGATCTGCGTTTTCTATTTACTCCGCTTCGTGTCGATCGGGGTCTGGTCACGGAAGTTCGAACCGCGCGGCACCGTACTGCCCGCATCGACGGCGCACCAGCGACTCCGGCAGCTGAGCATCATCATCTGGAGTTGCACGTCGATCACGTTCATTGCTGCGACGATCGCCATATCGTCGCTCGTCGCCGACACCGTCGCGGTTGCGCAATGACCAGCCCTTACGCACCGACCCTTTTCGTCGGCCTCGGCGGCAGCGGCGCCAAGGTTCTGGGCTGGCTCCGCCAGATGGTCCACGGAAAAGGTCCGGCTGATCCGAACATCCCGATTGCCTTCCGCGCAATCGATTTCGACGAGCCGGTGGTCACGTTGGAAGAGCCCGGCCTCCATCGGGACGAGTTTCAATTCTTTCCGCCCGGCCCCATCGCCAACTGCGTCCGCGCCATGCACAACCGGGTCCTCGTCGGCAGCGATCCGGACTGGAAGCCCGCATTCGAGCCCATTCTCGACTGGTATCCCGACGTCGAAGGAAAGGCGATCCGCTTTGCTCAAGTGGAGGCCGCGGGTGCCCGTCAATGGCGCCCCCTGGGCCGAGTCGGCTTTTATCTTTATGACAGCGAGATCGTGCGAACGATCGGCAGTGGCCTCGCCGAAGTCAACACGCGCGCCGGATCGGTCCGGTCCACACAATCGAAAATCGTCGTGTACCTCGTCGCCTCCATCGCCGGCGGGACCGGCTCCGGCATTCTGCTCGACGTCGCCGCGCGCATCCGCCACCACCATCCAGGCGTCGCCGTCCGCGCCGTGCTCCTCCTGCCCGATTTTTTCAAACATGTCGACATTGGCGGAAAGACGCTGGCGAACGCCTACGCCACGCTTTGGGAGCTGGCGTATGTGAAGAACCAGCATGTCGTCATCGACAGCCGCTACCTGCGCGAAGTTGCCTCCGACCCGAGACGAAACGGGCCGCCGCTGCAGCGTGTCTACGTGGTCGGGCCGTATGTCGGCGACCGGCAGCCGTTTGTGACGCCGGCGGAAGGCTACGCTCACATCGCGGACATGCTGAAGGTCCTGACGACGGAGACGCTCCGCGGCAACCGCGTCTCGCAGCAGGCGAACGTCGATGCCGACGGCAGCGCGGCGCTGGACGATCGGGCTTCACGAGATCTCTTCTGCAGTTTTTCCGCTGCGTCCATCCGGCTGTTGTCATACGAGGATCTTTCACGGCTCATTGCCCGTCGTCTCGCGCTGGAAGCCGCTGGACACGCCCCCCGGGAACTGTTCGATACCCTCGACCAGCCACTTCCGCCGAAGGACGTCGACGGGATCGTCCGAAGGATCGAGTGGCTCGCCAGCGACCATCAGTCGAAGGAGAGTCTCAGCGACGAGCACATCGACGCGATGGTCGAGGCGTTCGTTGAGAAAAACCGGCCGCCGCGGTGGACGTCGGAGTCGCTCGAAGAATTCGTCTCGAAGCTGCGGGGCTTCTGCGGCGACCCGAAGGCAGGTAGCCGGATGGCGGAGGCTCCCGAATCAACGGACCTGCTGCAGCCGGCCTGCTCGTCATTTCGCGAGGAACTGCGTCGCGAGCTTCAGCCGATCCGTGACCGGACGGACATCAACCCTGGAGCCGCCCTCGGCGTGGTGACGTACCTCCTCGACCACGTCCGGCGGCGCCTGGAGCTCGAGCGGGTCCAGCCGATGGACGACATGAGCGAGTTCCACACGTGGCTGAACGTCCCGTGGAAGTGGTTCCTCGCTGTGCCGCTATTGCAGGGCGTGCGGCTCCGCAGGCTACACGACCGTGCCGTACACAATCTCCGGCAGCACCTTCGTACCCAGCGTGGCCCGCTGTTCGAACAGGCCATCCGCAACACGGCGGTCAAGGAACTCGAGGCGCTCCGCAACGAGATCAAAACGGCGTGGTCGGACGCGGCGCGCTTCTATGAGGAAGTTAAGGACGCCGTCTCGGACGAGAGTTTGGTGAACACGCGCAGTCGGGACCGTGTGGCGATCAGCACCGCCGAGGCCGACGTCGTGAGGAGTGTCCGTTCCGAGCTGGCGCGGATCAATGATCGAACGGCAGAGGAGGTTCTGCGCCTCGGCATCCTGAAGGCGTTCCACGGCGTGTACGCCATGCGCGCGAACGACCGCCACGCGGCGGGGAAGCTCGTCGACGAGATCCACCGCGTCTTCCTTACGAGGCCGGGACGCACATTCGATTGTCTTTCGCCTCTGGATTCGTATGGAGACGATCTCATCGTCGCGCTCGTCGAGAAGTGCAGCACGCCGACGTTCGAGCTCGGACGAACGGAGTCGCTGGTACGCCATCGCGCCGTGCGCGCGGTCATCCCGGAACGTTTTCCCCGGCGCGAAGAGTTCAGCGAGTTTCTGGAAAGGGTCTGCAAGTCGATGCTCGGCGCGTCGTACCAGCCGGCAACGATTCGCGACGAAAATCGCGTACTGATCCTGGTCGAAGATCTCTTTCACCCGGCCGAGGAAATCGCGGGCATCTACGACTACTACGCCGACTATGCCCGCCGGCCGCGCCCCGAGCTTTTTCACAGCGACCGGCGGTTCGTGTCGCTCTTGCCGCCGCTCCTCTCCGCGACCGGGGCGCGCGGCCGGCTCCTGTGCGGGAATGCCGGGTGCCGGTTCGACATCAGCGGTGTGCCGCGGCGCACGCTCCTCTGTCCCGAGTGCCGCCGCCCGATCCGCACGCGTTGTGGCAACGAGCGTTGCGCCGCCGACGATCTGGCGTCGTACCCGCGCCTCGAGGAAGCGATCGCGAGCGGACGCTGCCCTCGTTGCCGCGAGCCGTTACGCACGTATTGGTGGACGTGCCCGCGTCATCAGCGCCGCGTCTCGATGGACAAGCCGCACTGCACGCATTGCGTCCGTGAAGGTCGCACAGCGGAGCGTCGCCCCGAAGGTACCGGGCACTTCGTCTGCCCCGGATGCACCGCGGCCGCGCCGCCGCAGCCGTTCCGCCTCGAAGGAGATCTGGCCACCGCGTGCCGTAACGGCGTGAACGGTCAACAGAGCGCCGCGGTCGCGCGCGAACTTGCGGCAACGCTCGCCGGCGGCAGCGACTGTCCGCAGTGCGGCTGCCGGCTGGTCCCGCTCTGCCCCATCGGCGGCACGCCTCACCCGCACTACCTCCATCGAACGGACGAACGGGCGCGCTGGTATTGCTACACGCATCCGGACGAGCGATTCCTCACCTGCCATCACTGCGGAATGCCGCGCCGCGACGGCGACGCCGTCTGCGACCGCTGTGGCACGGCACTCGAGGAGTGCCGCTTCTGCACGACCTTTCGCCATCTGCTCATCGCCGCCGCGCCGGCCGGCTCACCATGCCCGTCGTGCCATCTGCCGCGGAGCGAGCCGCGGTACGGATTGGCGGCCGATCGTGACAGGGAAGGCCGCTTCTGCCCGAACATCTATACGTGTCCGGCCGGACGGTCTCTCGACACGACCCGTTTTCCCGACGAGACGGCGCACTGTGCGTTCTGCGCCGAGGAGGTGTTGCCGGTCTACGTCCGTTCGTATCACGTCTCGTCGTGCGCGGTCTGCCGGGAAGTCTTTCCGACGCTGGCCATGACCGGACCGGCCACGCGCACCGACAACGCAACATGCATCTTGTGCGGCATGGAGTTCAATCGCGCGGCCGCTCTCTCGGAAGCCGATCGACTCTCCGCCGCGCGTACGTTGCGCCTCCTCGTCGAAAACGAGGATGACGACGCCGCACGAGCGATCTTCCAAAGTGCCGTGCCGGGCTTGAGCGCGGCTGACGATGCCCTCCGCCGCTTCGCGGGCGCAATCGAAGATCGGCGCCGCCAGCGCCAGATCGCACGCCGCGTCGAGCCGATCCTCGCTCGCTTCACCGCGTATCAACTCGGCACCACCCCTCCCACTCGCCCCACGAACGACTCGTCGTCCCCCGCTCGGGCGACGGCGGTGAAAATCGAGGACCTGCTCTCGCCCGCGAAAATCCTGAGTCTGTCCGACGAGCGCGACGTCGTTGCCTGGGTCGACCTCCTGTTCGCGCGACAGGTCAGCCGCGAGCGGTTCGACGCCGCCTTGGGCGGCGCCGCGTCCGCCGCGGTCAACGACATCACCAGGAAACGCCTCGAACACGTACGCGAGCGTGCTCGCGCGCGCTTTGACGAGCTCGACGCCGAATCGTAGACCGAACGGTGCTACGCGGTGTAGGCCGGTTCGCGACATCGCTCAACCTCAACGCGAGCGACCCGCCGGCACGCCTGCGTCGATGCACGGCCGAGAAACCGCCTTACGTCCGCGGAAGCCGTCGTTGCGACTGCCTACGCTTTCATCGCACCCACTCACTGTCCTCGCAACGCGAACAGGCGCACGGCGGCCGCCTACATCCTGTAGAGGATTTGCCTTTCGGCGTGCTCCGAGGGAACCTCGGGCGCGGAAAGTAGAAGCGGGTGATCGGCAGGTCGAGGAGGAAACTTGCGCAGACGAGCCACTGAAGCATCGCGATCCCTTCCGCGCCGATGCCGAGGGGACGCTGAAAACAGATGACAAGCAGAGCAGCGCCGAAGACGACGGTCGTTCGCCAGCCGTGGATACGGGCGAGGGCATCGCGCGTGATGTCGGTGTGCTTGGCCATACGGCCGATGGTAGTGGCGCGCGATCCCGGCACCTTCTATCAATTCTTCAACATGGAACGTGAAGGAGTCCGCATGTTGGCAACTGGCGGCACGAATGACTCACGGGAAGTCTATCGCCAACAACCGTCACAAAATTCATGTCGCTCGACAAGTAACCTATCAGAGTCATGTCGATTGGCGGAAGACGGGGAGGCATTCGCGACATCCGCGCACTGGCCGAGCGCGTCCATCAGCGCCTGCTCGCCTATCGACGCCGCCACCCCGGTCACTCGCCGGCTGTCAGCGACACGCTCTCGCGGATCCTCGGGCACACACCGGACTACCTGCCCGCCCGACAGCGCGCGGCTGACAAGAAGCGACCGCCGATGAAGAACCCAGGCATCTTCACGGTGCAGGAAGATGTCGCGGAAGCGCTCGGCACGACGGTCGGCGACCTGCTGGCGGAGCCGGGCTACGCGGCGCCACGCGACCTGCTCTCGGCAACCGACCGTCAGAAACTGCGACAGGTCGTCCACCTCCTCCGCGACCTGTTCGATCTCGACGACGAATCGCTCGAAGGCGCCGGCGAGACTGCGTCGACCTACCGGTTCCTCGTGCCGCCCGACCGCTTCATCGAGCGCGACTACGACTACCCGCGCCCCCTCCACGCGTGGGACGTTCCAGTTCGGACGGAGCTCGCGGCGGGCGTGGCGCGGGAGGGCGAATTTTCGACACTCGGTACCACGGCCGTCCTGCATTCGGTGGCCGACTATTGGGACGGGCACCTGCAGGTGATCCGCGTCCTCGGAGACTCGATGTCTCCAGTGCTCCAGAACGGCTGGAAAGTGCTGGTCGACACGCACGCGACGACACCCGTGGAAGGCACGCTCGTGGCTGTGTATCTGATGTACGAAGGTGGTGTCCTAGGCCGCTGGCACAACACACCGGACGGACCATTCCTGCGCAAGAGCAATCCACACTATCCGCCGGTACGGATGCCGGCTCAGCCGGACGAGTGGAAAATCTGGGGCACGGTCACGCGCGTCGTGGACGCACCAATCTCCTTCTCGCCGTTCTGACGGTGTCGAGTCGCGATGGCGGTGTACACGCCGCGGCGGAGTGCATCGTGGCTGCACCAAACGTAGGGCGCGGCTTCCGCCCCCTCGGCGTGGGCGGGCTGAAGCCACGCCCTAC
>DASVSV010000047.1:0-5914 GCA_036387915.1 Thermoanaerobaculia bacterium | reverse complement strand
CATTGTGAAGGTCCACGCCGCCCGCCCCCGGGAGGGGCGGGCTGAAGCCACGCCCTACGTTTGGCTCAGTTCAGCCTAGATCGGCGGTCCGGGCGGGATGGCGGGGAGCACCGGGGGCTGCCAGGATTCCGGTCTCGCGAGGAAGCGGGCGATCTCGTCCTGGGTGGCGCGGCGGTGGGCGGTTTCGGCGGTGTCGGAGACGGGCGCGAGCCGCGCGGAGAGGCGGCGCAGTGCGTCCGCGGCTTCGGCGCGGGCCTGCGGGTCGGCTTCGCGGTTGTTTGCCAGTCCCGCGAGGCGAACGAGCAGCACGGTGCGGGTCGCGCGCGTGATCGGGCCTTGTCGGGAGGCGTTGTCGATCAGCGCGTTGAGGACTTCGCGCAACGTGACGTTCGACTCCTGCTGCGCGAGTCGTGCGGCGCGGGCGGGGTCGAGCAGCGCGGAGATCGTGACGTCGGCGGAGGTCATGGCCGCGGCGATCGGATCGAACGTGGGATCGGTGCGGCGGGGAAAGAGCTCCGTGTTCGCGTCGCCCCACGCGTAGGAGGGCGGCGGGATGATGTCGCGGATCCGCTTCGGAATCTCGAGGAACGACGGGTCGAGCGTGGCCATCACCGCGGCCAGCGCCTCGCGTTGCCGCGCCGCGGGCACGACGCGCGGCGGATCGCCCGCGCCATATGTGTACGAGACGCCGCCGAGGGATTTCGCCGCTGCTTCGAGCTGATAGCGGTGATGGAGATAGAGCGGGAGCAGCGTCTCTTCGAGCGATGACAGCGGGAAGCCCTTCTCGAGATTGCGCATGCCGAACTGGTCGAGCGCGATGCGGCGTACTTCGATCTCGTGACGCAGCGTGGCCACCGGATCGCCGCCGTTGTCCCAGACGGAGCCCATCGGATGCGCGGCGCCGACCGCGCGCGAGTGCGGGTCGGAGACGAACAGCGGCGTTGCGGCGGCGAGCGCGTCGAGCTCCGCGTCGTTGCGCACCGGCTGATACGCGTACTTGATCGCCGCCACGTCGTACGGTCCGACGCCCACGGTGTAAGCCTCGGAGAGATCGAGCGCGCCGTTGACGATCTTCACGTACGGCGCCGGATAATCCATGACCGAGGCTCGGTTGTTCGTCGAGGCGGCCATGTTGTGATCGAGGCCGAGGGTGTGGCCGACCTCGTGCGCGGAGAGCTGGCGGATGCGCGCCAGCGCCATCAGCGACGGCGACGTCTTCGGGTCGAGCTCGTCGTACTCGGCCATCAGTCCGCGCGCGAGGAGCACGTCCTGGCGGATGCGCAGCGATCCGAGGAGCACGTTGCCTTTGATGATCTCGCCGGTGCGCGGGTCGGTGACGCTGGCGCCGTACGACCAGCCGCGTGTCGAGCGATGCACCCAGTTGATGACGTTGTAGCGGACGTCGAGCGGGTCGGCGTCAGGCGGCAGCACCTTCACCTGGAAGTGGTCCTTGAAGCCGGCCGCGTT
Organism: Thermoanaerobaculia bacterium; assembly: GCA_036387915.1. Lineage (GTDB taxonomy): Bacteria > Acidobacteriota > Thermoanaerobaculia > Gp7-AA8 > Gp7-AA8 > QHVT01. The sequence goes on along the minus strand of DASVSV010000047.1, from coordinate 4,447 downwards.
GAACGCTTCGTTCCACCACGCCGCGCCTTCGACCAGCGCGCCGCGGATCGGCTCGGGCACGCCGTTGTCGACGTAATAGACGATCGGCTTGCCCTGCTCGAGGCGGTGGCGCGCGATCCAGCGCTTCGTGATCGGCTCGGTGATCGGCGACGCGTAGTCGTAGAACTCGATGCCGAAGACGCCCACGCGCGGGTCCTGCCGCCGCGGCACGTATCCCGGCTCCGGCAACGCGACGAAGGAGTGGTGCTGGCGGACGCTGATCACGTCCGGGGTCGGCGTCACACCGCGCACGAGATTGCCCACGCGATCATTCGTGGAGAAGGTCAGCGTCGCCTCGACCTCGGTGTTCCGCGGAAACGCTTTCGTGCGCGGCAGGTAGAGCGCGCTGCGATTGCGGTCCAGCGAGTAGTTGCCCTGCTGCGTTTCGCGCAGGCGGCGCGAGACGCCGTGCGCGTCGGAGAGGAAGAACTCCGTCGCGTCGACCAGCACGCCGCGATCGGTGGTCGACTCGACTTTGAAGCCGGCCAGGATCGACGTCGCGAACGATTGCTCGACTGCGCGACGCTCCGCGGCGTCGTTGCTGATGGCGCGGAAGCCGTAGTTTGGCTCGACCATCAGCACGCGCGGTCCGACGCGTTCGAAGCGGATCAGATGCGTCGCGCCGAGCTGCCCGCGGTCGAGCCCGACCGGATTCGAGCCGACGCCCGCGGCCAGCGAAACCTGCCAGATCAGCTCCTCGTTGAAGCGGGTGATCTCCATGAGCAGCTTGCCCGATTCCTCGTCCCAGCGCAGGGGGATGAAGCCGTCGAAGTTCGTCGTCTTCGCCGGCTTCGCAGCCGGCGAGTCGCCAGGCGTCGAAGCGGCTGGCGTGGGACCGGCTGGATGACCGGGCGACTCGTCGATTGGATGAGTCGCCGTCGCGCATCCGGCAAGCAGCAAGAGAACCGCGATCGCGTTCCGCACTTATTGCTCTCCCAGCGCGGCGTAGCGGACGATGCGGAAGCGCGCGCCCTGCGCGTCGCGGATGCGGCCGGCCAGCTTGTCGTGCACTTCGGGGCGCCACTGCGTCCACCTGTCGAAGAACGCCGCGGCCGCGGCCTTGTCGCCCTCGTGCTGCAGCTTCAGCACTTCCGTCAGCAGCGACGTCACGGCCTCGGGGTACTTGTCGTAATACACCGTCAGGCGCGCGGTCTTCGGGTCGGCGGTGATCAGTCCCTTGTCCATGAACCAGTTGAACTGGACGAGCTGCATGGTCTGGTACGGCTGGTCACGGCGCGGCTTCACGTTCTGCAGCGTGCGGCGGATGCCGCTGGCCTGGATGGCGCGCAGCGACGGATGGTTCATGCGGTTCAACGCGAAGAGCGACACCAGGTCGGACTTCATCTCCTCGATCGCGTCGGCGTAATCCTCGAGTGCGACGTCGAGGGTGCGGCCTTTCTTGTCGCGGTCGACGCCGAGGTAGTGACCGATCTCGTGCCAGAGCGTGCGCTGGAAATTGCCCTCGTCGCGCAGGTCGTCCTTGTGCGTGTCGGCCGTCGCGGCGCGCCAGACGCGCAGGTCGGCGGCGAACAGGTCGGGGTGCTTCATGATGTTCTCGCGCAGCAGGATCGTGCGGCCGTAGCGGCGCGAGAAGAGGGGATCGTTCGGCAGGATCGTGGCCGTGTTCGTGCCGCGGGCCTGACCGAAATCGGCGATGACGTCGTAGACGCCGACCGAGATGTCTTCCTTCACCCGCTTGTGAGCGTCGTACGGCAGCGCGTCCTCGATGGCCTGCAACCCGCCGAGGGCCTTGCGCAGCTCGGTCGTGGCGGGCTCGTTGACGAGCAGGATGCTCATCCCGTGAAACGCCTTCACGCCGAACAGCGCGTCGTCGTACGTTTCGTACGCGCCGAGCTGCATGTTCAGCCGCTTGAAGCGCCCCGTGACCCACGACGCGTCGCCGCTCTCGTAGTCGTTGGTGAGGAAGTCGCGGGCGCGGTTGCGCATGTAGCGCGCGAATTCGGGATCGGTCGACTCGAGCTTGTTCGCGGCGATGTTCAGCGTGCGGAAGATGGGGATGAGCTGATCGGCGTACGCGACCGAGTACGGGACGCCGTAAAACGCCTCCGCGCTCGGCGTGGCCTGCATCGAGCGCAGCTTCGGCTCGAGAAACGGATGCAGGACGCGCAGCTCGAGATACACCTTCAACATCTGGATGTCGCGGTCGAGGTTCGCCTTCGTCGCGCGGCGGACGAGCGTGCGCTCGTCGAGGACGTCGGCGCGCATCTGCGGCGCGGAGGCGAGGAACGCTTCGATCTCGTCTTTCGTCGCGTCGACCGGATACATGTTGCGCTGCGGGATCTGCGGCGAGACGGGGACGAACGGCTCGCGCTCGTTGGTGAGCGTGGTGGCGATCGGCCCCTGGTTGAGGCGGTAAAGCTGCAGCAGGTTCTGGGTCAGCTTCGGCTGGCCGAGCTGGATGTCGAGGACGCGCAGCCGGTCGAGCGCGAAGAGCGCCTGATGGTGCCGCTGCTCTTCGTACAGTTTCTGGATGATGCCGCCGATCTCATACAAATCCCGCAGCGCCGACTGCTCCTCGGCCGTCAGTTTCGAGAGGTCGGGCGCGAGACGGATGGTCTCCGTCTTCTTGAGGATCTCGTCGGACTTCGCCACCGGCCAGTAGCCGGGCGGGATCTCCACTTGCGGTTGCGGCTGTGCCGAGGCGGCGAGCGTCATGACCAGCGTCAGGGCAAGGATCGTTCTCATGGCGCGGGAAGGTATCACCGCCGGCCGTACATCGCGACGACGGTCGGACCTTTGTAACCACGTCGTGGCGAGCTGTCGGCGATGGCGATACCGACCTCGTCAAAACCGCGCTCGAGGATGTTCTCGCGATGTCCGGGCGAGCGCATCCAGCCGTCGACGACGCTCGTGCCGCGATAGCCGACGGCGAGGTTCTCGCCGATCAGGCGGTAGGAGTAGCCGCGCTTCGTGGCCCAGAGGAACGGGTCCAGTCCGTCGGGGGAGACGTGCGCGAAGTAGCTCTTCGCGAACATGTCGCCGATGCGATCGCCGGCCGCCGCCGAGAGCGTGGCGTTGAGCCGCAGCGGCCGCAGTCCGTGCCCGGCGCGCTCGCGGTTCATCGCGTCGACGAGCGTCTCGGCCGCGGTGGACGAGGGCTGTTCGATTCGCGGCGAAGTCCGCGGTGCGGTGCGCGTCGTGCGCGGCTTGCCGAAGACGCGCTCCATCTCCGCCGCGAGGTCCGCTGTCCTTTGCGATGTGCGGTTTTCCGCAAACGTGGACGGTGCGAGCGGCAGTGCGATGGCGAGCGCGAGCGCCATAAAGCGTTGAAGACGTTGGGTCATGAGGATCTCCCCGGTGTTGGACGGGTGTCGAATATCGCAACCGGCGGGCCAGACCTCTCGCCTCGCGGGCTGAGATCCTGTTTGCGGAGCTACACGCGCGGCGGAGCGCCGCACGGGGAGCGGCGCCTCTTCTGACTCGTGAAGTGAGCGTTACTCGCGCGCTTTGCCGAGGTGCGTCTCGCGCTCGCCGATGGTGAGCCGATTGTGCACGTCATGCACGCCGCCACACGACCACGCCACATCCTCGGCGATCCTCTTCTGCGTGCGGCTGGCCACGATGCCGGTCAGCGTCACCTCGCCGTCCTGCACCGCGACCTCGATGTCCGTCGCGTCGACGTCGTCGTGATCGGTGAGGCGCTCGTTGACCAGCTCGCGAATGCGCTCGTCGGGGCGGCGCCAGTTCTTCGGTCCGCGGCCGCGATGGCTCTCGCGCGTGTACTGATCGGCGCGGCCGCCGCCACTCCAGCCGCCGTCGCGCGCGTAGTCGTCGCCGAACCCGCGATGCGGGTCGCGCGCATAATCACCGCCGAAGCCGTGCCGCGGCGCGAACGGCCCCCCGGAGAATTCCCCTCGATTCCGCTCGTCGAAATCGCGGTCGTATCGGTTGGGCATACGTCCTCCTTCGCGAGGATGGGAGTGCAAAAGCTGTGACCGGCCGCGAGAATGACCTGCACGTGAAACGCACCGCCGGACTGCCGCTCAGTGTGGGACGCGCCTCGCTGGCGACGCGCGTCCTGATCGCGCTCGTGTTCCTGGTGACGGCCGCGCTCTGCATCGGCGGCGGAGTGCTGATCTCGACTTCCGGCGCGGCTCGCGTCGTAGCCGTCGTGCTGATCGTGCCGCTGGGACTGATCGGCGTCATCGCGGCGCTGTTCGTCCTCGCGCCCTGGTCGCGCTTCGGAGTCTGGCTCGATGAGTTCGTGCCGCGCCTGCGCGAGCCGCACATCGCCATCGCCACGACCCTCGTGCTCTGGCTACTGGCCTTCCTCGTCACCTGATATGGAGTGCGGCGGCCCGGCCGCCGCTTTAATATTCGGGAGCGACCTGCCATTCCGGTACGTCTCGGCAATGCGGTCGCGAATATTAAAGCGGCGGCGAAGGCC
>DASVSV010000046.1:0-13137 GCA_036387915.1 Thermoanaerobaculia bacterium | reverse complement strand
GAAATGCGGCTACCAAGACAATCGAGCACAGAACGATCGAGTAGGCGATCTGGTACAACACCGAAGGCGCAACGGTGCCGGGCGTGACAATCCCCGTCAATCTTTGTAAGTTGAGACCCCGGGCGTTCCGTCACATCTCTGAGCAATTCAAGTGCGGCTTTGGTGTGGCAAGATGAGCGCACCAATGGGAGAGGTCACAAACCAGTTCCCTCGGCCGGACTATCCGAACTCCCCACTAGAGGGGGTCGTTTTTGAGATTCGCTTCCCCGGCGAGCCCGCCATCGAGTGCCACCGTGACGAGTTTTTTGCGATGGCACGCGCGGAGTTCCCGACCGTCCTCGTTCCGAAGCTACAGCCCGGCGAGGCGGTGGCACTCTCGCCATATCGGTTCCAGCGCGCCGACAACTCGGCGTCGTTGATGACGGCGCTCAATCTGTTCGCCTACCAGACTTCGCGCTACCCCGGCTTCCCCCGATTTGAGGATGAGGCGCTGCGATGGGTGAAGGTTTTCGGGAAACGCTTTGAGATTGGCCGTCTAAACAGAACAGGTCTGCGCTACACAAACATCATTCCTTATGCCCCTGGCGAGGGTTTTCCGATAGCTGACTTCTTTGACATATCGATAAAGCTTGGAGTGGTAGAGTCCACCAGCTTCTCGCGTCTCCATCTCTCAGCCGTGATCCCGAGCACATCAGGCGAACTAACAGTGCAGATTCAAGAGATGGAAAGCGTAAACGGCATCGAATCCGCCATCCTTCTGGATTTTGACTTCGCGATGTCGGGCGGCGAACTGCACATCGACCGCGTGGAGGAATACCTCGAAAATAGCCACACGGAAACGAAACGGCTCTTCGAAGGGTTGTTGACATCTCGGTACCGTAGCTTCTTGCGAGGAGAGGGATTGGAATGAGCGCCGCACTTCTGGACTACGAGCCGCTTTCGTCAGCGTCGGGGCTTCGTCCATCCCGACCGAAAGTCCAAACTTATTCGTACATTCAAGACCGCCCCGCGGTAACGTTCGTCGCTCCGGCTGTACTGCCCCTCTTTTCATTCGTTGTTGCCGGTGCTAACAAAGCGCTCCGCCATCCGCTCCTGCTTCGCGTTGCGATCGAACAGGGAGAGTATTTCGTGGAGAATGACGCGCTGCGCATCTTCGGCGTCGGTAGGACGCTACAAGAAGCAGTGAAGTCGTTCTCCCACGACCTTGGATACTTCTGGGAGTACTACCGCGAGCTTGGTGATGATCAAGTTGCCGGCGAGGCCGTAGCGCTGAAAAAGCGGTACGCGGAACTTGTCGCCTGAAGCATGGGACCGTTTCCGGCTCGTGCGGTTGGAGCCGCGCTGCTCCGAAAGGGCTTCACGTCTCGTGAGACCCATCACACGATGTTCCACTTTATCCACGACGGCAAAGACGTGGGGGTGTCGACGAAGATCTCGCAGGGCGAGCGAGAAATCGGAATTGGCTTGATAAAGCGGATGCGCGCGCAAATGCGCCTGCGCACGAACGTCGATTTTCAACGCTTCGTCGAATGCCCGATGACGAAAGACGAGTACGAGCAGATTCTTCGGGAACAGGGTGTACTACCTCAGCCCAGCGCTTGATGACCACGCTGTAGCGTCGTTCAACACGACGGTGGTACTCATTAGTCGAAACCTGGTCGAGGTCAGAGGACTCTCGTACAAGTTCGCGCATATCGAAGGGGTGTACGTCTCTCACGAGGCCACCACGCACAACGTCGATGCACAGACAAGTTGGTCGATGTGCGCCCCACCGAAAGGTTCGAATTGAAGGATGGTCGGGGCAAGAGGACTTGAACCTCCGACCTCACGGTCCCGAACCGTGCGCTCTACCAGGCTGAGCTATGCCCCGATTTGCTGCCGAGTGCCGCGCGGGTGGCGGCAGGAGGCGCGGATTCTAGGTGAATCGCGCCAAGCGGTCAATGGAACGGCAGCCCCCTCCGTTTCATTCCGGTGACGCCGGAATCGCACCCTCGGGTGTCCCGTTGCGATCGGGCATGGAGACATCTTTCATGAGAAGGTTCATCAATGTGATCGCGCTCGCCGCGCTGGCGCTGCCTGGATTCGCCCAGGAACAGCAGCCGCTGCGCGAGCAGATCGAAGTCAACGCCGTCCTCCTCGACGTCATCGTCACCGATCCCCGGGGCAATCAGATCCTCGGCCTCACCAAAGATGATTTCGTGGTCAAGGAGAACGGCGTCGTCCAGGAAGTCGAGTCCGTCGATTACTTCACCAACCGCCAGTTGCTCGACGCGCGCGAGTCGAACGCGCCGTTCCAGGTCGAGCGCACCAACGAGAACCGCTACTTCATCATCTTCTTCGACAAGCCCGAAGCCAACGCGCTGTTCGACCAGCTCGCACACGCGCGCAACGCCACGCGCCAGTTCATCGACGAGCGGATGAAGCCGACCGACCTCGTGGCCATCGTCGGTCACGACGTGCGCCTGAAGGTCTACAGCGACTTCACCAACGACAAGGCCACGCTGCGCAAGGCGCTCAGTGAGTCGACGCGCTTCGGCCGCGGCATCACCACCGCGCCGGCAGGCGACGGCCCGTCCATCCTGCGCAACGTCGACCAGAATCAGATGAACAAGCACACCGGAACGGTCTACCAAGCGCTCGACGTGCTGGCCGACGCGGTCCGCCCGGTACGCGCGCGAAAGAACATGATCCTCTTCTCCCCCGGCATCGCCGACATCAACGAAGAGATCCGCAACGGCATGATCCTCGACCGCAGCCGTTACCTCGACCCGGCCCTCGGCTCGCTCAACGCCGCGAACGTGACCGTGTACGCGGTCCAGCTGCAGCGCCAGATCGACCAGGCCGTCAACACGACCGCCGCGTATCACCAGCGCCTCAGCGAGATCTCCAGCGAGACCGGCGGCGAGTACTTTCAGTACAGCACCAGCTTCACGCCCGCGCTGGAAAAAGTGGAAGAGAAGAACGCCGGCTATTACCTGCTGACCTATCGCTCGAACAAACCGCGCGGCGAAAAGGGATTCCAGAAGGTGAACGTGTCCGTGAAGAGCCCCGAGCTGCGCGTGACCGCGCGCTCCGGCTACGAATTCGGTTCCTGAACAACGAAGGTGACGCGCTCGCCCGGCGCAAGCTGGGCGAGCTTCCACCTCTCGCTCCGCAGCAGCGTGAGCGGTTGCAGATACCCGCCGGTGACCGGATAGTCCGGCCCCATCGCCACGAGACTGCCATCGGGATGCAGCTGCACGGTTCCGCACTGCATGCCGATCGAGCGGAGGTCCGCGGGGATCTTCACCTCGAGCGGTTGCAGCGGACGCAGACGAATGCCGACGCGGTCGAGCTGCGGCGTGACGTCGCACTGGACGTCACCGCCGATCGCGACGTCGTGCGGTCCGCGCATGACGTGAATACGGTGACGCTCGTCGCGCCGCGGTGACTCGACGGCGCCCTCGTGCGCGCCAATGGCGAGATAGCCGCGCAGGCCGCCGGTGATGCGGCCGAACGTGCGCTCCTCACCCGCGCGGACTCGCTCGGTGATCACGCGCAGATCGGGCGTGCACCACGCCAGGACGGCGTCGTGCGTGAGGCGGACTTTCGGTCCGACCAGCGGGCATTCGAGGAGCGGCGCGTTCGGCGCGTTGCCGGCGGCGCGGTTCGCGAGTGACGCGGCGATGTCGTCGAACGGGCGATCGGTCCATGTGGCGAGCGGTGCTTGGATCTCGTGGGGCGAACGTTTGGCGCGGTTCGCCCGGCCCACCCCCGCCGGGGGGGCGGGCTGAAGCCGCGCCCTACGTTTGAGGACGAGTACGTCGCCCGGGGCGATCGCGTTCTCGAGATCCAGGTCCGTGCGTCCGAGGAGGTTCCATCCGCCGGGGGTGTCGATCGGATAGAACGCGGCCACGCTGCCTGCGATCGCGAACGAGCCGCGTGCGACGGGACGTGAAGTGGCGCGGCGCGGCATCGACCATTCCGCGGGCCAGCCGTCGAGGTAGGCGAAGCCGCCGCGGAAGCCCAAGTAGCGCGCGGTGAGGCGCAAGCCGTCGACGCGCGTGAGGAACGCGTCGCGAGTGAGGTTGACGTGCGAGAGGAACTCGTCGAGGTCTTCGCCGTTGAAGGCGACGGGGACGTGGATGGTGTTGCTGGTTGCTGGTTGCTGGTTGCTGGTGCCTTTGAGAGCGCGAGTGAGTGCGTCGCGATCCGGCGCGCCGTCGAAGATCACGTAGAGCGAGGAGTGGCCGGGGATGGAGCGCGCGACGCCCGGCACCGTCAGCGCGCGGGCGTTCGCTGCATGCAGCTCCGCGGCCGTGACCTGGCCGAGGTCGAGGAGGAGGGCGTGATCGCCGGCGGGCGCGAGTTGCATCGCTTGGTGATACCGTCCGCGGACATGAATCGCAAGCACGAAGAGGTTCTCGACGAACTCGCGCACCAGGCCATGCTCGACCAGGGACTGAAGCCGCAGTTCGAGGGAGCGGTGGAAAAACAGCTGGCCGGCATCGACGCGCCCGCCCGCGCGGAGGACGGCGTCCGCGACCTGCGCGACCTGGCCTGGTGCTCGATCGACAACGACGACTCGCGCGATCTCGATCAGCTCACCTGGGCCGAGGACCGCGGCGACGGCGACATCCGCATCCTCATCGCCGTGGCCGACGTCGACGCACTGGTGCGCAAAGACACGCCCATCGACCAGCACGCGCAGCACAACACCACCTCCGTCTACACGGCCGCGAAAGTCTTCCCCATGCTGCCGGAGAAGCTCTCCACCGATCTCACCTCGCTCAACGAAGGCGAGGACCGCGTGGCCGTCGTCATCGACATGACTCTCGACGCGAACGGCTCCGTCACGAAGGGCGACGTGTACCGCGGCCTCGTGCACAACTACGCCAAGCTCGCGTACGACGACGTGGCCGCGTGGCTGGACGGCGAGGGCGAAGAGCCGAAGAAGCTGCGCAATGTGGAAGGCTTGGCGGAGAACATCCGCCTGCAGGACAACGTGGCCGACCGCATGCGCGAGCTCCGTCACGAGAACGGCGCGCTCGACCTCGAGACCATCGAGGCACGGCCGGTGTTCCGCGACGGCAAAGTGGTCGAGCTGCGTCAGGCGAAGCGCAACAACGCGCGCCTGCTGATCGAAGACTTCATGATCGCCGCGAACGGCACCACCGCGCGCTTCCTGGCGTCGAAGAACTTCCCCAGCATCCGCCGCGTGGTCCGCTCGCCGGAGCGCTGGGATCGCATCGAGCGGATCGCCGAGGAGCTGGGCGAGCGGCTGCCGCCCGAGCCGGATGCGCGCGCACTCGAGGAGTTCCTCAAGCGCCGCAAGAAGGCCGATCCGATGCGCTTCCCCGATCTCTCGCTATCCATCGTGAAGGCCATGGGCGCGGGGGAGTACGTTGTCGAAGAGCCGGGCGACCAGTCGGTCGGGCACTTCGGCCTTGCGGTGAAGGACTACACGCACTCCACCGCTCCGAACCGCCGCTACCCCGACCTCATCACGCACCGCCTGGTGAAGGCCGCGCTGGAAGGACGCAAGCCCCCGTACACGGTCGACGAGCTCGCGCAACTGGCCGAGCACTGCACGAATCAGGAGGACGCGGCGAACAAGGTCGAGCGCGCGGTGCGCAAGTCGGCCGCGGCGTTCGTGCTGGCCGGCCGCGAAGGGGAGCACTTCGACGGCGTCGTCACCGGCGCGTCGCAGAAGGGCACCTGGGTGCGCATCTTCCGCCCGCCGATCGAAGGGAAACTCGTCCGCGGCTGGGACGGCCTCGATATCGGCGACCGCGTGAAGGTGAAGCTGCTCGACGTCAACCCGGAGCGCGGCTTCATCGACTTCGGCCGCGCGTGATCTAACTCGCATTGGAGCCGCGCAAGGGAGAACGACCGAGGGCCTCCGGCGGGCCGGTGCGACCGGCGGCGCTTGTTGGCCTAGCCTGAACGCACGCCTCTCTACGAAACACGTCTTTACGCGACGACATGACCTCACTAAGCGCCGCCGGTCGCACCGGCCCGCCGGAGGCCTCCCGTCGCCTTGCTTTGCGTCGGTGCAATGAAAGCGAGCAGGTAGAAGAGCGGGCCGAGGACGTGGGTGAAGAGGCGGGGGGCGATGTTTTCGCCCATGCCGCTCAGCTCCCACGGCGTGACCGCGTAGACGGCGGCGTAGAGCAGCATCATCGGCGCAATGATGGCCAGCGCGATTGGTTTGGGACGCAGCACCGCTGAGAGCACGGCCGCGATCAGGAAGATGCTCCAGTCGTGCAGCGCGAAGATGTTCGACGCGAGCTCGGCGAAGGCGCCGGCGAAGCGGTCGAGGTGTTGCGGCAGGTCGAAGATCATGCTCGCGTAGTCCGGCTCGTCGAACTGCTCGATGCGTGCGCGCCAGATGACGAGGTGGGCGAATGCAATCGCGAATGGCGCGAGCGCGATCGCGATGCGCTTGCGGAAGATGAACGCGCCGAGGGCGAGCAGCAGCAGCGCGAGCGGCAGGCCTTCGTTCTTGGTCAGCAGCGCGAATGAGGCGAAGAGGCCGAGGCGGAGCGGCGAGCCTTTGTCGTCGGTGAGCTCGAAGAACGCGCAGGCGACGAAGGCGCCGAGGGCGATGTCGGCGTACGCGGAGAAAACGCCGCCGTCGGGCTCGATGAGGATTTGCGGCAGCACGAGAAAGATCGCCGCGAACCAGGGGCCGCAGCGGCGATAGAGCTCGAGCGCGAAGCCGAGCGCGAAGAGGACGAAGAGCCAGCGCACGTGCCGGTCGTCGAGATCGCGCGCCACGGTGAGGATCGCCGCGGCGTCGAGCGGCACGAGCAGCGGGTATTCGTTGCGCGGGTTGTACGACGTTTCGCCGCGGAAGAACGGACCGTCGATTGCCCCCTCGTGCGCGATGGCCTTCGCCTTCAGCATCCAGAACGTGCGGCCGTCGTAGTCCTGCAGCGGGAGGATGGCCGCGACGATGAGGATCGGCACGAACACCAGCAGCGCGGGATGCAGCCGCAGCCGCCGCACGAACGGCAACGCACCGATGGTCAGGGCGACGATCACCCACACCAGCGGCACGTGCCACACCGCCGCGACGAACAGCGCCATCCCCGCGGCGCCCAGTCCGCCCACGACCGGATTGCGCGGCGTCACCGCCAGCCCCACCAGAGGAAAGAAGAGGAGGGAGAAGAGGAGGCCGGTCACCACGTGAAGGCCATCTTCTCGGAGGTGAAGGCGATGACGTCCCCTTCAACGCGCGTCACCGGCGCGGCGGGCTGCATACGCAGCTCATGTGCGGGGAGGAGCTGGGGCTGTCCGTTAATCGCTGCGACGGTGGGAACGTTCGACGGATTCAGGAGCCAGAGCCGCTCGCCGCCGTGAAACGTGCGTGACGCCGGCGTCGAATGTGTCATCAGCGGCAGCGGCGTTGAGACCGCGTCGGCGCGTGCGACGAACCAGAATGCGGCGCGGACCGGTTTCGTCGCCTCGACGCGCAGCCAGCCGGTGCCGCGGCGTCCGAGGATCTCCTGCACGACGTCGCTGAAGACGTACGGCGCGGTGATGGTTTTCGTGACGCCGAACGGCAGCAGCCGCAGCGTCACTTCCGCGTCGCCTTCGAACACCGCCTCGGTCGTATACGAGTCCTTCCCGATCGCCGACGCCACGAACGGGACGATGAACACCTGCGACTCCTCCGCCGGCGGCGGATGCGCGATCACGGTCCGCCGGATCGGCCCCTCGGCCGCAACGGCAACGATCGAGCGCGGCGCGTCGGTCGACAGCCGATCGTGATGCATGCGCGCGGGCGTGGGGTAGAGGTAGTAATTCACGAACACGCCGCGGTCGAGCGCATTTTTGCCGAGGAGCAGAATCGCGGCGGGCTCGTTGCGCGGGACGGCGCGCAGCGACGAGTAGAAGTCGCCCATCACCGCGACGCGGCGCGCCTCGACGTCGAGCGGGGCGAGGGCAATCGTCTGCCGCACCAGCCGCACCATGCCCGGCAGCGAGCACGCCGCCACGGCCGCGAACAGCAGCGCGCTACGTTTCGACCAGAGCCACGACCCGATTCGACGCATCGAGGGTGACGAGCTTAGCGCGATGGGCCAGGGTCTGTCCGTCGTGCATGGTGCCCCACGAGACGATGCTGATCGTGTCGCCGGCGCGGACGCGCGGCACGCTCACTTCTCCCGCCGCACCTTCTTCGGCGAAGGTGACGAAGCGCTGGGCGGTGGCGTGATGCACGATCTCGACTTCCTCGAGCGGCAGGATGTCCGCCGCCCGCAACAACACCGGATCGACCCGCAGCGTCAGCCCCTCGGATCGCGTGACGGTGGCGTTCTGGATCGCCGCGCGGACCAGCCGGCGCATCATGTCCGCGGCACCCGCAGGTTGTCGATGAGCCGCGTTTTGCCGACGCGGATCGCACCGGCCAGCAGCACCTCGCGCGCGAAATCGGCCGGGGGCATGAACGTCACCGGGTCGACGACGACGAGATAGTCGACGTCCACGCCGCCTTCTTCCGCAACGACCCGGTGCATCAGTTGCTCGATTGCGGCGGCGTCATGAATGCCGTGCGTGATGGCCTCCTGTCCCGCGCGCAGCGCGCGGTGCAGCACCGGCGCCTTCGCGCGCTCGCCGGCGGAGAGATAGCTGTTGCGCGACGACATGGCCAGCGAGTCGTGCTCGCGAACCGTTTCGCCGAAGACGAGCCGCACGGGGATGTCGAGATCGCGCACGAGCTGCTCGATGACGGCGCACTGCTGCGCGTCCTTGCGTCCGAACGCGGCGAGGTCGGGCTGCACGATGTTGAACAGCTTCGCCACGACGGTGGCCACGCCGTCGAAGTGTCCGGGACGCCGCTCCCCTTCCAGCGGACCGGCGACGCCGCCCGCGGTGATGGACGTCGTCGCGCCGCGCGGATACATCACCTCGACGGGCGGGAGGAACAGCAGGTCGACGCCGGCCTCCTCGAGCAGCGCGCGGTCGCGCTCCTCGTCGCGCGGGTAACGCGAAAAGTCTTCGTTCGGACCGAACTGTTTGGGGTTGACGAAGATCGAGACGACGACGAACGTCGCGCCGGCATCGCGCGCGGTCTGGATCAGCGAGACGTGTCCCGGATGGAGGAACCCCATCGTCGGCACGAACCCGACGGTGGCGCCATGCATACGCGCGGTGCGGACAGCGGTGCGGACTTCGTCGATCGTGCGGGTGATGTTCATCGGTGTGGCGGAATCGTATGCAGAACGCTCACACAGCGCTATGGCAGGGGCACTCAGCGCAAGGTGCACGACCCCTCACCCGCCCTTCGGGCACCCTCTCCCCGCTCACCGCGGGGCGAGGGGCAACAAACATCCATCTCGCGAGGCGCTCATTTGTTGCCCTTCTCCCCTCGGTGAGGGGAGAAGGTGCCGAAGGCGGATGAGGGGTTGTCGCTCGCGCTGAGTGAACACCTACCGCGGCATCTCCACCACCACGCCGCCGTCATCGAGCGCGGCGTAGAGGCGCTTGAGCTCCTCGTCGGAGGCCATGTGGAACGATTCCTTCTGCTCGTCGGGGAAGCGGCCTTCGCGGACGTCGGCCAGGAAGGTCTCGAGGGCCTGCTGCATGTCCTGCGCGATGTGCGCGTACTGGCGGACGAATTTCGGGGTGTGGCCGTCGTACATGCCGAGGACGTCGTGGTAGACGAGCACCTGGCCGTCGCAGGAGGGGCCGGCGCCGATGCCGATGGTCGGGATCGTGACCTGCTCGGTGATCATCGCCGCGAGCTCGGTGGGGACGCATTCGAGGACGAGCGAGAAACAGCCGGCGCGCTCGAGGGCGACCGCTTCGTCGATGAGGCGGCGCGCGTCGTCCGCGTTCTTCCCCTGCAGCTTGAAGCCGCCGAGGGCGTTGACGGACTGCGGCGTCAGGCCGATGTGGCCCATCACCGGAATCTCGGCGTCGAGGATGGCCTCGATGGTCTGGATGCGCGACGGCTTGGCGCCTTCGACCTTCACCGCGTGCGCGCCGGCCTGCACGAAGCGTCCGGCGTTGCGCACCGATTCTTCGACGGAGACGTGGTACGAGAGGTACGGCATGTCGGCCACGATCAGCGAGGTCTTCGCGCCGCGCACGACGGCGCGGGTGTGGTGGAGCATGTCCTCGACGGTGACGCTCAGCGTGTCGGGATAGCCGAGGATCACCATGCCGAGGGAGTCGCCGACCAGGAGGATGTCGGCGCCGGCGGCGTCGGCGATCTTCGCGGAGGGGTAGTCGTAGGCCGTGAGCATGCCGATGCGCGACTTCGACTTCATGGCGCGAACGGCGGGGACGGTGACCTTCTTACGCTGATTCATCTTTCTCCTCCGAGGACCGGAGGAGGGTAGGCGTGGCGGGCAGGCAGCTGGTGCCTGTCCGGACCGGCACGATTGCCTGTCCTCCACGTTCCTACGATCTCGTCCCGGTCCGGCTACTCAGGATCCAAGCGGTACGTAGTACTGAGTTCCCTTTTGAGCGTTGCGAACCTGTTCGACGAGCTGTTCGAAATGCTCGGGTGTGTTCACGAAATCGATCTCGGTCGAGTTCACCACCAGCAACGGCGTCTCGTCATACCGGTAAAAGTAATGCGAGTATGCCTCACTGAGCTCCTGGAGATACGACGATGAGATCGCCTTCTCGTAAGCGCGCCCGCGCTTCTTGATGCGCTTCAGCAGTGTATCAAGACTGGCCTGGAGGTAGATGGTCAGGTCCGGCTTCGGCACCTGCTCGTACAGCAGGTCGTACAGCCGGTTGTAGATCATCAGCTCCGAGTCGTCGAGGGTGAGGTATGCAAAGATCTTGCTGCGGGCAAACGTGTAGTCCGTCAGGATCAGCTCGGTGAACAGGTCGCGCTGGGCGAACTGCCGCATCTGATCGAAACGCGAAAGCAGGAAAAAGAGCTCCGTGCGGAAGGCCGCCCCGCGCTTGTCCTTGTAGAAGTCGTCCAGGAACGGGTTGTCCGCGTCCTCGAGCACCTTCGTCCCGCGGAACTTCTTCGCCAGAAGACTGGTCAGCGACGTCTTACCGACACCGATCGGACCTTCGATGGCGATGTGGCGCCACGGCAGGGAGGACATGCGGGCGCAAGGATAAACGACGCGGGGGGAGAGGAAAGAGAAAAGAGGAAGGAGGAAAGAGGCCGCCGCCCGCCCGGCTCGCGCCCATCGCGGCCTTTCCTCTTTCCTCCTTCCTCTTTCCTCCTTCCTCCTTCCTCCGCGGCACCGCCGCCTTTCCTCTTTCCTCTTTCCTCCTTCCTCCGCCCCCGTGATAGAACCCGCGGTCATGTTAGCCATCGAAGATTACCGGCTTGCGAACGGGTTGCGCGTGGTGCTGAACGAAGACCACTCCGCGCCGCTGGTCGCGGTCAACCTCTGGTACCACGTCGGCTCCAAGAACGAGCGCGTCGGGCGCACCGGTTTCGCGCACCTGTTCGAGCACATGCTCTTCTCCGGCTCGGAGCACGTCGGCAACAACGAGCACTTTCGCTACGTGCAGTCGGTCGGCGGGCAGCTCAACGGAACGACATTCTTTGACCGCACCAATTACTTTGAGACATTACCGTCCAACTATCTCGCGCTCGGTTTATGGCTGGAGTCGGATCGCATGGGCTTCTTCCTCCCCGCGCTGACGCAGGAGAAGCTCGACATCCAGCGCGAGGTGGTCAAGGAAGAACGCCGCCAGCGCTACGACAACGTGCCGTACGGCACGGCCTTCGAGCGCCTGCTGCACCTCGCGTATAACCCCGAGTATCCGTACCACTGGCCGACCATCGGCTCGATGGAAGACCTCGAGGCGGCGTCGCTGGACGACATCCGCGAGTTCTTCTCCACCTGGTACCGCCCCGACAACGCCACGCTGACCATCGTCGGCGACTTCGTGCCCGCGGAGGCGAAGCAGCTCGTCGAGCAGTACTTTGCCGGCATCCCCGCCGGCGGCGCGTTCCCGAAGTTCGAGGCCCAGCGCGTGCCGGCCGGACACGAGGTCCGCGAGACGTTCGCCGACAACGTGCAGCTCCCGCGCATCTACCGCCTCTATCACCTGCCGGGCATGGGGCGCGAAGACTGGGTGGCGGCCGACCTGCTGACGACGGTGCTCTCCACCGACAAGGCCAGCCGCCTCGATCGCGCGCTGGTGCACGAGCAGCAGATCGCGCAGGACGTGGCCGCGTACGTTCTGCCGACCGAGGCCACCGGCATCCTGATGCTGCAGGCTACGGCGCGTGAAGGCGTGGCCATCGAAGCAATCGAATCCGCCATCGACGAGGAAGTCTCGAAGCTCACCCTCGGCGGCATCACCGACGACGAGCTGACGCGCGCGAAGAACCGCGCCGAGATCGAGTACGCGCACCAGCTCGAGACCTTCGACGCCCGCGCCGACCTGCTCGGCATGATGTCGACGTACTTTGGCGACCCGTCGCTGGTGCAGCGCTGGCTCGATCCGTACCGCGCCGCGACGGCCGAAGACCTCGCGCATGTGGCGAGGAAATATCTGATCCCGGAGAACCGCGTGACCTCTCTCTTCGTGCCCGACCGGAGCGCCTCCTGATGAACATCGACCGCAGCATCGCACCCGTTCCGACCGAGCCGCGTCCGTATCACTTTCCGCACGTCACGCGCACGACGCTCCCGAACGGCTTGCGCCTGCTCGTCGCGGAGAACCACAACGCGCCGCTGGTCTCGCTGCGCGCGCTGGTGCGCTCCGGCGCCGATCACGACACCGTGCAAACCGCCGGACTGGCCTCGATCACCGCCGACCTGCTCGACGAGGGCGCCGGCAACCGCGACGCGATCCAGCTCGCCGAAGACATCGGACTCCTCGGCGGCGCGATGGGCACCGGCGCGGAGTGGGACGCGTCGTACATTTCGATGGACGTGCTGGCGCGCACGGCGGAGCCGGCACTGGAGATCTTCAGCGACGTCACCGCGCGGGCCACGCTGCCGGAAGAAGGCCTCGAGCGCGTGCGCGCGGAGCGGCTGAACGAGCTTCTGCAGCAGCGCAACGAGCCGTCGGCGATCGCCGGCAAGCGCTTCGCGAACCTGCTCTACGGCACCGGCGCGTACGGCAACTCCGTGATCGGCAACGCCGACAGCGTGGGACGCATCACCGACGACGACGTGCGCCGCTTCTACGCGCAGCACTACATCCCCAACAACAGCT
>DASVSV010000045.1:0-4956 GCA_036387915.1 Thermoanaerobaculia bacterium | reverse complement strand
CCGGTACGACCGGCGGCGCTTAGTGAGCCCAGTCATCGCGCAAACACGTGTTTCGTAGACAGGGCGTGCGATCAGGCTAGGCCAATCAGCGCCGCCGGTCGCACCGGCCCGCCGGAGGCCTCCCGTCGTCCCCGGGTGGGCGGCGCGACACGTTAATGCGCAGCGCGTTGCATGCGGACGGAGGCGATGTAGGAGTTGCGGAAGCCTTCGCGGTAGCGGCGGGTGCGGCGATTCACCTTCGAGATGTAATTGCGCGTCTCGGCGAACGGGGGGACGCCGCCGAAGCGGGACACGTTGCCTTCGCCGGCGTTGTAGGCGGCGAGGGCCATCGTCTCGTCGTCGAAGCGGTCGAGCAGATAGCGGAAGTACTTCGTGCCGGCGGCGATGTTCTTCTCCGGGTCGAAGGGATCGTCGACGCCGAGGAGGGCGGCGGTGCTGGGGACGATCTGCATCAGGCCCTGGGCGCTCTTGTTCGAGACCAGGCCGGGGCGGAAATCCGACTCCGTGTGCACCATCGCCGCGACCAGTTCCGGCGGCAGATCGTTCCTGCGCGCCTCGCGGTAGATGATTGCGCCATACGGAACATTCGCGCGGAAGTAATCCTCCTTGAACACGTCGAACGTCATCGGGCCGGTAGTGGCGGAGAGGAACTGTTCGCGCACCTGGTCGGTGATCAGCGGGAGGGCGTTGCTCTTCGCGACCTGCGCGGGCTTTTGCGTCTGACGCAACGGAAGGATCTTCGCCGTGTCGGGAACATCCACAGCCGCAATGGCCAGAGGAATGCCGAGCAACACCGCCGCGGCGCGCGCGGTCATGCGCAATGCGCTGCGCATGATGTTGGGCTTGCGGGAGTGGAGCTGGCAGGAGCAGACCACTCTCCAGTCGCTTCCCCCGCGCCATTTCGGAACGTCTTTATGACTTCGGTTGAGCATCACGAACTTGCACCGGGGGCAAAAGGCGGACCATCTCCGCCAAACTACTGCGCGCGCAGCACGTAGGTCGCTGTCCTACGTTGTGGTCACTGACGTGTCGGTGGGAACAGTTTCCGTAAGAGGTGGCTCCGGCGGCGCGGTATCGGTTGGCTCGCCGGTTTCCGTCGTTTCTGTTGTCGTTTCGGTGTCCGCGGTGTCGCTTGTTTCGGTGGTTGCGGTATCCGTTGCGACAGTGTCCGTCGCGGGCGTTTTGCCGGGTTCCGTTTTCTTCTCCGTGAGCACTTCGCGTTCGAACGCGTAGCCCCAGCGGCGCATGCGCGAGAGGATCATCTTCTGCCGCGCGCGCAGACGTTTGTTCGGATCGCCGGGATTCATGACGCGCGGATTCGGCAGGCAGCCCGCGAGCAGCGCGGCCTCGCGCGGAGTCAATGCGGACGCGGACTTGCCGAAGTAATGGCGTGCCGCCGCTTCCGCGCCGTACACGCGCTCTCCCATCTCCACGACGTTGAGATAGATCTCGAGAATGCGTTTCTTGGTGAGGTGTTTCTCGAGCGAGCGGGCGATGAAGTACTCGCGCACTTTACGCAATGGATTGCGGGATGGCGAGAGATAGAGATTCTTCGCCAGCTGCTGCGTGATCGTGGAGCCGCCGTGCGTGACCTTGCCGCGCTTCCAGTTCCGGTCGAACGCTTCCTTCATCGCCTCGACGTCGACGCCTTCGTGCTCGTAGAACTGATTGTCTTCCGCGACCAGCACGCCGCGCCGCAACGACGGGGAGATCCGGTCGTAGGCGACCCAGCGCCATTCCAGCGCGTCGCTCTTGTCCTGGCGGCGCAGCTCGCGCTTGCGCTGCTCCATGAAGGCGGTGGTCTTCGGCTTCTCGGTGGCCAGCTTCTTCACGTCGGGAAACGTGATCGCTTCCCAGGCCAGCCACGCCACCACGACCGCAAGGAGGATGAGCAGGATGCGCTTGATCAAGACGCTGAGGATAAACTACTGCCCATGGCGGTGCGCGCGCATTGAAGCCCGTCCTGGTCCTGACCACGGCCGGCGCGGAGTTCGACGCCCGTGCGCTCGCGCACGCGCTGGTCGAGGCGCGGCTGGCCGCGTGCGTGAACATCGTCGAGCGCATCCACTCGATCTACCGGTGGGAAGGACGCGTGCTCGACGACGCGGAGCAGTTGCTGATCATCAAGACCAGCGACGAGCGCGTGCCGGCGTTGCGCGAGGAGCTGCTGCGATTGCATCCGTACGACGTGCCGGAGTTCGTGGTGCTGCCGATCGGCGAGACCTCAGACGCGTACGGCGCGTGGCTGCTTGAATCGGTAGCGCCGTAGGACGAAGAACGCGATCACGGCGAGCAGCGTCACCAGCGTCACGTTTCGTCCGCGCGTGAACGCTTCGGGGTGGAAGACGACGCGCAGGTGATGCTTCCCCTTCGGCACGAAGACGCCGACGAAGGCGTGATTCGCGTACTGCGTCTCGACGCGCTTGCCGTCGATGTACGCGCGCCAGCCCGGCCATTTCGTGTCGGAGATCACCACCCAGCCGTCGAGGTCCATCACCGCGTCGATCTCGTACGCCAGCCCGTCGCGGCGCGTGGTCAGCGTGCCGGGACCGTTGTGGATCTCGTGCGGCGGATACTCCGGCACCGTGATCCACGCCGTCTCCGCAAAGTCGACGGTGAGCTTCATCCCCGCCAGCACTCGGTCGTCGTTCGGGGCGTAGCGCACGCGGCGCGGCACGAACGCCCGGGGCATCACGCGCGTGTTCTCGAAGAGCCGCGACTGCCGGTCTTCCATGACCAGCTTCCACTGCTCGTCGGGCTGCTGGTCGATGCCTCCGATGGCGTACTTGATGTTGAGGAAGGAGAGGAACGTGCGGGTCTTGTCTTCGATGATGTTGAACGAGACCGGCTGTGCGCGCGACCAGAGCGGATACGTCTCGTGGAGCCGCATCAGCGTCATCGCTTCGTAGCCGCGCGGATCCTCCAGGCCGTAGAGCGCCGCGGTGTCGGGCATCAGCGCGTAATGCAGTCCCGCGACGCGGAAGGGCGTTTGTGTGTCGTTCTGGACGTGCCGGAGGATGGGGACGGTCGGGTAGAACGACTTCTCCGGCAGCGACGGGTACATGTTGCCGTCTTCGGCCACGCGCTGGATGAGCACCAGCGCCAGCACGACCGGCAGCGCGTAACGCGGCGCCACGCGCAACGCCAGGAGCGCGGCCAGGATGGCCAGCGGCAGCAGCTCGGCGACGGTGAACCAGGCGATCTGCGTCGGGTCTGTGCCGGCGGCGATCTCGGCGTCGCGCAACAACGTCGCACCGATGCCGAGCGCGATGCCCAACGCCAGCACGATGGCCGCGGCCCAACGCGAATGTAGGGCCGGCTCCCAGCCGGCCGTGCCGCCGGCGCCCCGCCGGCCGGGACCCCAGCACGCATCAGCCGCAAACGCGGCGAGGATGCACAACGCGAAGACCGCGGCGAATCCGAGGCGCTCGTTCAGGGCGATGTCGAAGAGCGGCAGCGCGTGCAGCAGGTCGCCGACCGGGAAGGCGTTCAAGCCCGCGCAGGCCATGAAGACGAGGAAGCCGAACCAGAACCAGGTGTCGCGCCGCTTGCGCGCGACGAGCAACGCGATCAGCGCCAGCGCGAGGATCACGCTGCCGGCACGCATCGGCGAGGCGTCCCAGCGCGGCGTGTGCGCGCCGCCTTCGGGACGTCCGCCGGCGAAGGGGAAGAGCGACGTCGCCGCGCGTGCGCGGATCATCTCCGCGGGGACGTCGAAGCGTGCCGTGGCGTAGTGATCGCGGCGGAAGCGGTACTCCATCGTGTGCGGGGCCACGGCGAAGAAGGGCATCAGCGAGACGGCGGTCAGCAGCAAGGCCAGCACGCCGCAGAGGACAGCCAGCCCGATCGTGCGCGGCCGCTTCGTCACGATCACTTCATAGACGCCGTAGATCGAGCCGACGAAGACGATGTGCAGGATCGACTCGGGATGGCCGGCGAAGATGGTCAGCACGAGGGCCGTGGTGAGCAGCACCGCGGCCCGGACGTTCGTCTCGCGCACCACGAATCGCACGCCGAGGAAGACCAGGGGCAGGAAGACCCAGACCCGTCCCAGGGGCCAGCCGACGAAGAACGCCACCAGCGCGCACATCATGTAGCCGGCCGCGGCGATCAGCGAGGCCAGTTCGCTGCAGCCGAGGGCACGGGCGAAGGCGAAGGTGAAGAGCGCGGCCAGGAAGAAGGTCAGCGCGGCGTGGAACGTCAGCGCCTGCGCGTGAGGGAGCAGCAGGCCGAGGAGCTGAACCACGTCGTAGGGGGCGGCCTGCATGTTGGCGGCGAGGATCGAGCCGCAGAGGAGGTACGGGTTCCAGACCGGCCACTCCCCCTTGGCCAGCGACTGCCGCACCGCGCTCTGCCACGGCATGATCTGCATGTAGAGATCGGAGAGCCCGGCGTGATGCGGCTTCTCCACACCGTAGTCCAGAGCGTAGTTGCTGAGCGGCTCGGAGAGCAGCGGCAGGTCGATCGGCGCGTACACCCGTCCGGAGAGCAGCGCCCGCCCGGTAAAGCAGAGCGGCAGCAGCAGCAACGCCACCGCCGCCGCGTTGCTCAGCGGCGTGACGCAGCGCCGCCAGACGGCGATCAGGAGCAGGGTGACCGCGGCGTAAAGGACGAGCGCGAGCAAGGGGGAAAGACTATCGCACGTCGATGGTCGTTGCTCGTTGCTCGGGTGGGGTGCCGTCTCGCCTGAATGTCCTCGAATGTCATCCCGAGCGTGAGTCGAGGGACCTGGGTGGGCGGGGGCGCGCTGCGCGTTCTCGGGCTCGTGCAGCGCGCCACCACCCGCCCGGTTCCCTCGCGGGGACGCGCTGCGCGTTCTCGGGCTCACGCTGCGCGCCACCACCCACCCAGGTCCCTCGACTCACGCTTCCAAGAAACTCCGGTATCTGTCGCCCGCTAACGCGGGCTGGTCAGGTGGAACGGACCAACCCCGGCTGGAAGCCGGGGCCTATTTTC
>DASVSV010000044.1:0-16103 GCA_036387915.1 Thermoanaerobaculia bacterium | reverse complement strand
TGAAGAAGGTGCCGGCGCTGGAAGTGACGGTGCACGAGCCCGATCTCCTCGCTTCCGCCGGCCGCCTCGGCATGGCCGCCGAAAGGTATTACGACCTCACCGAGTCCGGCGGCGGCAACGCCACGCTGGCGCTGAAGATCGGCCGCCTCTACGTGCTGCGCCACACGCCCGCGCTGGCGGAGGAGGAGTTGCAGCGCCTCGCCAAGAACGATCCGCTGTACGGCTATCCGATGCTGAAGGCCTACATCGCCGCCGAGAACCGCAACGCCGCCGAGGCGCGCAAAGAGCTGCAGTCCGCCCTCGCCGCCGCCGACCCGGGCGACGATTCGTACACGGCCGCCGCGGAGGTGCACGCCATCCTCAACGACACGTCCGCCGTGCTGGCGTCACTGGAGCGAGCCGCGCAACGCAAGGAGCCGACCTCGGCCTACGTCCTGGCCAACCCGCTCTTCCGTTACCTCGAAAGCGAGCCCCGCTTCCAGAAACTGCGCGCCGATCTCACCGCGCAGCAGGATGAGGTGCGGCGGGCATTGGCGGTGGTGAACTAACTCACGGCCATCACGCGCACCGAGTCGTCGTAGTACACGAACGCCAGTTTGCGCGCGGTCTTGAACATCGGGACGCGGTAGCGGAGGTTGAGGACGCGGCGATGGGCCTCGGGGATGCGCGTGGCCGAGATCGTCAGGACCTCGTCGTCCTGGCGCAGGTAGACGAAGCCGTTCGTGATCATCGCTTCCAGCGCGCGGTAGACGCTGTCCGGCAGGAGAAACACTCCGTTGTGGCAGACCACGTAAAGCGATTCGTTCGCATCCATATAATGGCGCCCGATGATCGTGACGGCTCGATTGACCTTCTCGGCAGCACACCGTCTGCACAATCCGAACCGGGATGCGCAGTGGAACCGCGCCATGTACGACAAGTGCGACAACCCCAAGGGGCACGGGCACAACTACGCGCTCGAAGTGAGCGTGAAGGGGCGCATCGACCCCGAGACCGGGATGGTCATCGACCTCAAGCGCCTCAAGGACATCATGCGCGAGCGCGTCATCGACCGGGTCGACCACACCAACCTCAACGAAGACGTCGATTTTCTCCGCGACGTCATCCCCACCGCCGAAAACCTCGCCCGCTGCTTCTGGCAACAGCTCGCGCCGGCCATTCCGAACGGCGAGCTGTACGAGGTCGCGCTGCAGGAAACGGAGCGGAACTCGGTGCGGTACCGGGGAGAGGACGAATAGGTTGTCCTCCCGCAGTTTATCCCGCGCGTAGACGCGGGATAAACTGCTGCCACCAATGAACTACGACCTGGCGATGATGGCTCTCGAAGGAATGACGCGCGCGCCGCTGACGGTGCGCACCGACGGCGGCGCCGTGACGATCGAAGGCGACGCCGCCACCTTCAAGGAACTGGCCCGTCTCTGCTTGCTCCTCGGCGGCACGCAATCCCCGGAGGACGCGTTCGAGCTCGCGCCCGGCACGCACGTGACCGAGGAGTCGCCGCGCGTGCATCTCAAGCTGCGCGAGGAGACGTAGGGCGTGGCTTCAGCCCGCCCGCTCCCGGGGGTGGGCGCGCTGAAGCCACGCCCTACGTTTGGCTTACGTCTCGTATCTGGCAGCACCGAACCAGCAACGCCTTTACGATTCGTAGTCCGGCGAGTACGTGACCAGTTCGCCGAGGAAGGTCGCCTTGGCGCGTTGGGCGGCGTCGTCGATCTCCAGCAGGTCGCGGATGGAGATCATCCCAACCAGCTTTCCGTCGTCGACCACCGGGAGATGGCGTGAGCCGATGGCGTGCATCTTCTGCAGGGCGGCGTCGACGTTCTCCGTCGGCGCGGCGATGACGATCTCGCGGGTCATCACGTCGGAGACTTCCGTCGAGTCGGGATTGAGGCCTTTGGCCACGACGCGCGTCATGATGTCGCGCTCCGAGAAGATGCCGGCCAGCGTTCCGTGCTCCACGACCGCCACCGCGCCGATGTTGCGCTCCGACATCCGTTCGGCCGCGTTACGGACCGTCCACGCCGGCTCGACGACCGTCAGCGTCTGCCCTTCGATCAATTCCGAGATCTGCTTCATGCTCGCCTCCGGACGGGCTGAAGCCCGTCCTACGTCAGTAGCGCAACAACGAGTGCAGGGGTACGTCCGCGAGTTTCTGCCGTCCGGCAAGGAACTCCAGCTCGACCACCGTCGCGGCGCCGACGAGTGTCGCTTCGAACCCTCGAACGAGATGAGCCGCTGCTGCAAGGGTGCCGCCAGTGGCCAGTACGTCGTCGATCAGCAGCACGCGGTCGTCGGGCGTGAGCGCGTCGTCGTGGATCTCCAGCGTGCCGCTGCCGTACTCGAGCACGTACTCGTGCTTGCGCGTCATCCACGGCAGCTTGCCCGGCTTGCGGATGGGGATGAAGCCCGCGCCGAGGTTCTGCGCGACGATGCTGCCGAAGATGAAGCCGCGCGACTCGATGGCCGCGACGCACGTGATGCGCTCGTTGGCGAACGGCGCGGTGAGCAGGTCGCACGACGCCTTCAGCGCTTCCGGCGAACGGAGCAGCGGCGTGATGTCCTTGAACAGGATCCCCGGCTTCGGAAAGTCGGGGACGTCGCGCAGGAAGTCGTGCAACTGTTCGACGTTCATCAGAACTTGACGTCGAAGTCCGGCAGTTTGCCGCTGAAATCCTTCGACTCCTGGTCGATCTTGGTGACCTCGGCGTACCGCGGACCTTCGCGGATCTCCTCGATCCACTCGTCGATCGACTTCTTCTCGCCTTCGACCAGCGCCTCGACCGAGCCGTCGCGGTTGTTCTGAATCCAACCCTTCAGCCCCATCCGGCGCGCAACGCGCGTGGCGAAAAAGCGGTATCCGACTCCCTGGACTTTCCCGTGGATACGCAGGTGCCGCTGTTCCTTCATATGGCGCGAGATTGTATGTCAGCGGCGGCGGCGTCTGGTGGTCGTCTTCTTTTTCGGCGACGTCTTTTTCTTCGGCGTGACCTTCTTCGCCGGCGCCGGTTTGGGGGCGGGGGCCTGCACCGTGACGACCTTCGGCGGCGCGTTCTGTACGGCGGTCACGGTCCTTTGCAGATTGCTGACGATCTGCGCCTGACGCTGATTCTGCGTGCGCAGTACGGCGATCTCGCGGGCCAGGTCGTCGCGTTCCTTGCGGCCGAGGGACCAGAGGGCGACCGTCGCGGCGGCCGCGGCGTCGGTGCGCGGGTACTGCAGCATGATCTTCGACAGCGACTCGCGGGCCTTGTCGTTGTTGCCGTCGGTGAGGTCTTTGCGCGCTTCCTTGAGCAGGGCATCGGCGCGCAGGTCGTTGGGGACGGAGAGCGCGAGATAGGCGGCGGTTGCGCCGAGGATCGCGGCCACGAAGGCCGTCAGGTAGAGCAGCGGCCGGACCTTCACGGCGCGCCTACTCTTTCCAGCCGAACTTGCCGACCAGGGGGACGAACTCCGCGCTGCCGCGGTCCTCGATCTTCACGCCGGTACCGACGCGCGTCACAAGGGCCAGGCGCTGATTGCCGGCCGGGCCGACAGGAATGATCAAACGCCCCGTGCGCGCGAGCTGCTGCACGAGCGGCTCCGGCACTTCCGGCGCGGCGGCCGCGACGATGATCCGGTCGAACGGGGCCTGGTCGGACCAGCCGTACGTCCCGTCGAATACCTTCACCGAGGCGTTGTGCACCTTCAGCTCGCGGAAGAGCTCCGCGGCGCGGAGCGCCAGCTCGTTGTGTCGTTCGATGGTGAAGACTTTTGCGCACAGCTTCGACAGTACCGTCGCCTGATATCCAGTCCCCGTGCCAATCTCCAGCACCTTCTCGGTGCCGCGCAGCTCGAGCAGCTCGATCATCCGCGCCACGATGTAGGGCTGGGAGATGGTCTGCTTCGCGCCGATGGGCAGCGCGCCCGGTCCGTACGCCTTGGCCACGACGACCTGCGGCACGAAGCGGTGCCGCGGCACTTCGCGCATCGCCTTCAGCACGCGCTCGTCGGTCACGCCGCGCGCGGCGACATGGCGGTCGACCATGAGCGCGCGGAGGTGCGCGAGCTCGCGCTCCTGATCATCTTTTCGCGGCGGCGAACTGGCCAAGCGTCTCCTCGAGCGGCTTGAGGCGCGGGATGGACTGGTGATGGGTGAGGTCGAGATGCAGCGGCGTGATGGAGACGAAGCCCTGCTGCAGCGCTTCGAAGTCCGTCCCTTCGCCGGGATGCCACACCGGCGGCTCGCCGCCGATCCAGTAGTACGCGCGCCCCCGCGGGTCTTTCCGTTCGATCACCCCCTCGGTGTAAACGCGCTGTCCCAGCGTGGTGATGCGCACGCCGTTGAAGTCGCCGAGCGGGAAGTTGACGTTGAGGATCACCCGCGGGTCGCGATGCTCGGTCAGGGCGATGCGCGTCAGCTCGCCCGCGACCGCGGCGCAGTGGTCGAACGAGAAATGCTCGCCGACCAGCGCGGAGAACGCGATCGAGGGGATGTTCAGCAGTGCGCCCTCGAAGGCCGCGGAGATGGTACCGGAGTAGGTGACGTCGTCGCCGAGGTTCGGGCCGAAGTTGATGCCGGAGACGATGAGGTCGGGACGCTCGTCTTTGAAGAGCTTCAGGATGGCCAGGTTCACGCAGTCGGACGGCGTGCCGTCGACGATCCACGCCTTCTCCTCGATCTGCAGGAGGCGCAGCGGGCGGTTGAGCGTCAGCGCGTGCGAGGCCGCGCTCTGTTCGCGGTCAGGCGCGACGATGGTGACGTCGCCGTGCGCGCGGCAGGCGTCGGCGAGCTTGCGCAGGCCTTCGCTGTAGATGCCGTCGTCGTTGGTGACCAGGATGCGGGGCATGTGTCGCTGCGCATCATAATCGACGCTCAGCGCACGTTCTGCTGTTGTTGCTGCTGCAGCTTGACCAGCGAGCTGCGCATCGCGGCGAACATCAGCGCGAAGGCCAGCAGCATGACGATGGCCAGGATGCGCACGGCCCACCGGTTCATCGCGCGTGCTCCTTTGCCCATTCAATGGCGTACTGCATCGGCCCCGCGTCGGCGATGTTTTTGCCGGCGATGTCGAAGGCGGTGCCGTGGTCGACGGAGACGCGCAGGTAGGGGAGACCCAGCGTCACGTTGACCGACTCGTGGAAGGCCAGCGTCTTCACCGGGATCAGGCCCTGGTCGTGGTACATGGCCATGACCACATCGTACTTGCCGCTGGTGGCGGCGAGGAAGACCGTGTCGGGAGGATGAGGGCCGGTGACCGCGAGCCCGTCCGCCCGCGCCAGCGCGACACCGCGCGCGATGGCTTCCTCCTCATCGCCGAAGCGCCCCCCTTCGCCCGCGTGCGGGTTCACGCCCGCCACGGCGATGCGCGGCGCGGCGCCATGCATGCGCGCGTACTCGCGCGAGGTGAGCCGCGCCAGCGCGGCGATGTCCTCGGCCACGATGGCGTCGAGCGCAACGCGCAGCGGCACGTGCACGGTGAGCAGCACGGTTCGCAATCGCGGAGAGTCGAAGTACATCGCGTAGTCGTGCGCGTAGCGCTGCAGTCCCGCGCGTGCGGCGAGCAGCTCCGTATGTCCCGGAAAGGTGGAGCCGGCCAGGGCGATCGACTGTTTGTGGATCGGCGCGGTGACGAGCGCGGAGCACTCGCCCCGCTCGATGGCGGTGATGGCCGCGTCGATGGCGTCGAGCGCGACGCGGCCGTACTCGGCGGAGATCTCACCGTGCCGCACGTTCGCCGGCACCACGCCGAACACGCGCGCCGCGACGCCGGTCGCCGCGAGCGCCTTCCCGACGATCTCCGGACCGATGCCCGCGGGATCGCCGATGGTGATGGCGAGAGGCTTCACGGGGACGATGTTAGTCGAGAGGCGTTACTCGTTGCTCGGCAGGTGTGCCTTTCGCGCTGCGGCACCCCGGCCGAGCAACGTTAAACGCGAGACGCTACTGACGCGAGACGCTACTGCGTCAGTTCTTCCTGCTTGAAGCAGTACTTGATGCAGTGCTTCTGGATGAGCAGGTTCGGGGCGCCTTCGCGGTTCACCTTGAGGCAGCTCTTGTCGTACCACTCGATCCAGCCGCGGATCTCCTCGCCGTCGGTCATGACGATGACCATCGGCGTCTTGGAGTTCATCTGCTTGAGATAGTAGAAATTCTCCGCGTTGGTCGACTCGGGGGGAGCGGGTTTCGCGTTGTTGTTGTAGCGGCTGTTGTTGCCGTTGTTGGGGCTCTTGGCGCGCTTGAAATCCAGCGTGCGGAACTGTCTGCGCCCCTGCCCGTTACCGTCCGCTTCATGCGGCCTGACCATCGACATGCCGTCCTCCGTCTCCTGCCCTTTGTGGGATACCCGTTTAGCGTCGGAGACGTTTGCGATTTGCGTGCCTCCGCTCATAGAATGCCGCGCCGGCCCGCGCCGGCCACACCTTTGGAGGCTTCCCACTTGAACTCCGTCGTCTGCATCTCCCACGTTCCCGACACTGAATCGCGCATCAAAGTCTCCGGCACGAAAGTCGACGAGACGGGACTGAAGTTCATCGTCTCGCCCTACGACGAATTCGCGCTGGAAGAAGCCATCCGCCTGAAGGAAAAATCGCCCGGCGACGTCACCGTGATCACGTTCGGTCCCGACCGCGCGCAGCTGGGCCTGCGCGAGGCGCTCGCGCGCGGCGCGACGAAGGCGCTGCACGTCAAAGGCGACGCGTCCGAGGCCGACGCGCTCGGCATCGCCAAGGTCCTGGCCGCGGCCATCAAGTCCGTCCCGCACGACCTGGTCTTCCTCGGCAAGCAGGGCGTCGGCACCGACAACGGACTGGTCGGCCCGATGGTGGCCGAGCTGCTCGGCTATCCGCAGGTCAACGTCGTCACGCACCTCGAGGTCGGCGACGGCAAGCTGACCGCGCACCGCGAGATCGAAGGCGCCGAGGAGATCCTGGAGGCGCCGACGCCGGCGGTCATCACCGCGCAGAAGGGACTCAACGAGCCGCGATTCGCCGGCATCAAGGGCATCATGGCCGCGAAGAAGATCGCCATCGACACGAAGTCGGTGGCCGACCTCGGGCTCGACGAGGGCGACGTCTTCAAACAGCGCGTGGTCGTGGTCTCGCTGGAGATGCCGGCCGAGAAGGGCGGCGGCCGCAAGGTCGACGGCAGCGATCCCGCCGCCGCGGCCCAGGAAATCCTCAAGTACATCAAAGACGAAGCGAAGGCTCTCTAGGAGATCTCGATGCCTGGTGTTCTGGTTTACACGGAAAGCAAAGAAGGGAAGCTGAAGAAGACTTCCCGCGAAGCACTCTCCATCGGCCGCAGGCTGGCCGAGGCCGCGGGCGGTGACCTGGTGGCGTTCGCCAGCGACGCCTCGGCCGCGGAAGAAGCGGGCCGCTTCGGCGCGAAGAAGGTCTACGTCGCCGCCATCCCCGCGTACACGACCGAAGCCTTCACGTCCGCACTGGCGCAGGTCGCGAAGGACGTGCAGCCGTCGATCCTGCTGCTCCCCGGCACTTCGAACGGACGCGATCTCGCGCCGCGCCTCGGCGCCCGCCTGAACGCCGGCGTGGCCTCGGACGTCGATCGCCTGGAATGGACGGACGGCAAGCTGCGCGCGCGCCGCCCGGTCT
The DNA here is from genome assembly GCA_036387915.1 of Thermoanaerobaculia bacterium. Taxonomy (GTDB): domain Bacteria; phylum Acidobacteriota; class Thermoanaerobaculia; order Gp7-AA8; family Gp7-AA8; genus QHVT01. The sequence goes on along the minus strand of DASVSV010000044.1, from coordinate 8,513 downwards.
ACTCCGGCAGGGCTTTCGCCACGGTCGACGTGACCAGCACTCCGGCCATCGCCACGACGCGTCCGAACGCGTTCCCCGCCGAGGAAGCGGGCAACGGCGCGGCGGCGGCGGAAGTGGTCAACGTGACCGCCGATGCGACGGACCGCGTGAAGGTCCTCGAGACGAAGACGCCGGAAGCGGGCGAGCTGTCGATCGCCGAGGCGGACATCATCGTCAGCGGCGGCCGCGGCTTGAAGGAAGCGAACAACTTCTCCTACATCCGCGACCTCGCGCACGCCATCGGCGGCGCCGTCGGCGCGTCACGCGCGACGGTGGACGCGGGCTGGATCGATCACCAGCATCAGGTCGGCCAGACCGGCCGGGTGGTCAGCCCGAATCTGTACATCGCCGCGGGCGTGTCGGGCGCGATTCAGCACCTCGCCGGCATGTCGTCCTCGAAGCACATCATCGCCATCAACAAGGACCCCGAGGCGCCGATCTTCCGCATCGCGGACCTCGGCATCGTGGGAGACCTGTTCCAGATCCTGCCGGTGCTGACCGAGGAAGTGAAGAAGGCGCGGCACTGATCCGTGAGTAGGCGCGTCTAGGGACGCGCAGTCCCTCTCCCCGCGAAGAGCGGGGAGAGGGGCAACAAACAAGAATCTCGCGAGAAGTTGAGTTTGTTGCCCTTCTCCCCGCGAGGCGGGGAGAAGAGCCTGCCCTGAGCGAGCGCAGCGAGTCGAACGGGTGCCGAAGGCGGATGAGGGGCCGGCGCTCGCCTGAAGTTAGCGCGTATGAGGTCAGGGTGAGGGGTGGCGCTTGGGAAAAGGGAGCCTCTCACACGTTGTCGCGAGACGCGCGGTCCTCTTTCCTGGCGCGCGAATAGGAAAGCGGCGGCCGGGCCGCCGCACTCCATAGCTTATGGCTGGGGGGGGACCTGGTCCGGTGCGTTCGGATTCCGCGGGCGGTCCGGGGACACGCGCGGCGGGTCGCCCTTGACCAGGTTGTCGTCCATCAGGAAGCCGGCGCCGAGCGATGACGGGATGGCCTGGGCTTCGTCGCCGCAGTTCATGGTCAGGCGGATGATGTGGCGCGCGGAGGCGGACTGGCAGTCGGCGGTCACGCGGGAGCGGTAGATGCGCCCGCTGCGCGAGACGACGCGTACACCGTCGATGAGGACGAAAAAGTATTCGATCTCGTCGCCGGTCTCGAACTTCGGCAGGACCACGCGCGACAGCGGCCCTTCGTTCGTGCCTTCGACCGAGCACCAGTCGGTGGTGTTGATGCGGCGGAAGTATCCGCGCAGCTCACCCTCGGCGTTCGTGTACACCTGCAGGAGCGGCAGTTCGCCTCCGCGGATGCAGGCCGCGGGCGTGTGGTCGATGCCATTTTTCACTTCGGCGCTCATCGAAACTGCGACGAGCGCGAGGGCGGCGGCTGCCAGTGCACGAATTTTCATGGTGTCCTCAAATCGCTTCACGTTTGATTGTACGGGGTTCAACGACTGAAAAACGAGCGCAGGCGCGTCAATAATCCGCTCTTTTCAGGAGAAATGGGCTCCGGGTCGTACTCCAGAGGCCGGTTTTCGACGACGGCGAGCGGATTCCGGCGCAGCAGCGCGTCCGTCACGTCCGCTCCGACGAGCTGCTGGAGCGCCGCCTCCGCCTCCCGAACGCGGGGCTTGCGCCTGGTCAGATTGTGCGCGTCGGTGGCGATGAAGTGCACGAGCCGGCGGCGCAGAAAGCTCTCCGCCGCATGCCTGGCTTCGGTACCGAAGTCGCCGAGGAGACTCCCCGCCGTGACCTGCATCTTCGCGCCATGGCCGAGGAGCGATTCCATGACCTCCGGGTGCTGCTGCAGGACGCGATTGCGCTCCGGATGGGCAATGACCGGGATCCACCCTTCGAGCTGCATGCGGAAGAGCGGCTGCTCGAAGAGCGGCGGCACGCTGTTCGACGCGAGCTCGATCAGCACATAGCGCGAGCCCGCCAGCGGCACGATCGCGTTCTTCGCCGCGAGCACTTCCACGATGTCGTGTCCGAAAAAGTACTCGGAGCCGAGAAGCAGTCGCGGACTGTCGCCGACGCGGCGGCGCAGTTCCGCGATCCGTGCTTCCAGTTCGGGAATGGTGAACGGCTTCCAGCGGCCGCGCAGCACGTGCGGCGTGGCGATGATGGTCTCGATTCCTTCCGCCGCCGCGGCGCGGCAGAGGTCCACCGCCTCGTCCCATTCGCGCGGACCGTCGTCGACGTCCGGCAGGCAGTGGTGGTGGATGTCGATCATCAGGGGGCAGGTCGCAGGGCGCAGGTCGCAGGAGAAAAAAGCGCCGAGCCGCAGCCTACGACGACTTTCGCGTGCGCGCCTGTTCGTCGTCGGCGGACTCGTAGTAGTCGTAGTAGCTCTTGCGGTACGTGTAGCCGTACTGGTGCAGGTCGAGGTTGTTGAGCAGCGCGCCGAGGACTGGGATGTTGGCCTGGCGGAGCCGCTCGGCCGAGCGCTGCACGAGCTCGCGCGGCGTCTTGCCGCCGTGCACCGCCAGCACCACGCCGTCCGCGTTCGCGGCCAGCACGATCGCATCCGTCACGGCGAGCACCGGCGGCGAGTCGAAGATCACATACGCGAACTTCGAGCGCATCTCTTCGATGAGGTGCTTCATACGGTCGGAGGCCAGGAGCTCCGACGGGTTCGGCGGAATCGGCCCCGAGAGCACGACCGAAAGGTTCGGCACCTCGGTCGGCTGGATGATGTCGTCGAAGGGGATGTTCGCGGCGAGGTAGTTCACCAGGCCGAGGTTCATTTTGCCCGTGAAGACCTTCTGCAGCCGCGGGCGGCGCAGGTCGGCGTCGAGCAGCAGCACCGGTTTCCCCATCTGCGCGAGCACGGTGGCCAGGTTGACCGAGGTCGTGGTCTTTCCCTCGCGCGCGAAGGATGACGTGATGACGATGACTTTCGGCGAGTTCGCGGACGCGAGCAGCAGCGACGTGCGGAACGCGCGATAGGCCTCGGCGATCGGCGAGCGCGCGTCGGTGTGCGGGATCAGCTCGATGCCGCCGTCCTTGTCGCCGCCGCCTTCGACCGCACGCAGGCGCGGCGTGGTCCGTCCGTAGCCGTTGCTGTAGCCGTATTCTTTCGAGACCGAGCCTGACGCGGGGATGACGCCGAGGGACGCGAACTTCGTCACGCGCTCGAGCTCTTCCGGCGTCTTCACCGAGCGGTCCATGTATTCGAGGAAGAAGATCGCTGCCAGTCCGAGCATGAGTCCGAGCGGGAACGCGCTGCGGAGGTTCTTGGTCATGGTCAGGTTGTAGCGGCTGCCGGGGAGCGGGGCGTGGTCGACCCAGTGCACGTTCGACGTGGCCGCGCCGCTGAGGCGCGCCGCGACCTGGGTCTCGTTGAGCTGCTTCTGCAGGTTGGCCAGCATGGCCTGCTTGGTCTCGACGGCCATGCGCAGGTCGAGGTACTGCGCCGCGTCGACGTTCAGCCGCTGCACGGCACCGCGCTGGCGGTCGTAACTCTGGCGCAGCGAACTGACGCGGCCCGCGGCCGATGCCACTTCCGCGCGCGCGCCTTCGAGCGCCGACGAATACGCCTGCCGCACCGCGGCGCCGCGCGCGGCGCGCGTCTTCGCGATCTGATCGGCCAGCGCGCGCATCTGCGGATGCCCTTCTTTGTACGTGGCCAGCTGCTGCGCGTATTCGCGCTCTTTCGCGCTCAGCTCTTCACTGAGCCGCATGGCGACGGGGTCGTTGCCGGCGATCGACTCGGCCGAGGTGCGAGCGAGCGAGTTGTACGCGGACTGTTTCTCGATCAGCGCCTTCTGCGCCTCGGTGAGGTCGGCGTTGACCTGCGTGAGCGTGGTCATCTCCACGTTCTCCGAGCCGTCTTCCATCGAGATGATGCCGTGGCTGCGGCTGTACGCCGTCAGCTCGTTGCGCGCCGCGTCGAGGTCGCCGCGCACGGTGGCGATCTGGTCGGTGAGGAACGTGCTCGCGGCCTGGACCGCGTTCACCTTCTTGGCGATGTTCATGCGGCGATAGGAATCGCCCCACGCTTCGGCGAGCCGCTGGGCCTGCTCGGGCGAGGTGCCGATGTAGGCGATCTCGACGAGGGCCGTGTTGCGCACCGGCGTCACTTCGACGCTGCCGAGGAGGCCGCCGGCGATGTTTTCCTTGATCTGCTGGATCTCTTTCGGCGTCTTGCCGGCCGTGCCGGGCGGGTAGAAGGCGGGGTCGTTGTGCAGCTTCTGGTCTTCGACGACCTGCAGCGCGAGGCCGCGGCTCTTGAGCAGCACGTACTGCGTCTGCAGGAACTCCTGGTCCGACGCGGCGATGCCGAAGAGATCGTCGATCGTGACCGTGTTCTGCTCGCGCTCGATGTGGAGCTGGATGTGCGAGCGGTACAGCGGCTTGGAGAAGTAGCTGGCCATATACGTCCCCAGCATCACCACCACCAGGATCGCGGCCGCGACTTTCCATCGCTTCCGGATGATGTTCCAGTAGTGGGAGAGGTGGACTTCCTGCTGGGTGTTCAGGTCCATGGCGCGTGCTCAGGGCGCAAGCAGCAGGGCGCGGAGCGCAGGAGAACCGCTCCGCTGCGCCCCGCGCCCTGCTCCCCGCGCGCTACTAGAATATGGCTTCGTCGAGGAAAACGGTATCGTTGTCCCGCAGGATCATGTCGGGGACGGAGCCGCGGAGGATGTTCTGGTAGTTGAGCCGGATGCTCTCCTGCCGGCCGTTGGTGATCCGCTTGATGATCACTTTCTTCGACGCGCGGTCGGTCGGACCGCCCGCCGCGGCGATGGCCTGCAGCAGGGTCGGCGTCTGCGAGCTGCGAAAGTCGATCTTGCCCGGCTTCATCACTTCGCCCATCACGTAGATCGCGATCGGCGTGTCCATCGGCACGTTCACCAGGTCGTTCGGGGCGAGGGGGATGTTCAGCTCCGGCTTCCCCTGCACCAGCAGCTCGTCGACGTTGATCGACACCTGCTCGGAGAGTCCGTTGCTGCCCGTGCGCAGCACGTAAAGGTCCTTGCCGTGACCGGAGGCCAGGCCGCCGGCCTGGGTGATGGCCTGGATCAGGGTGGTGTTGCCCGTCGCGCCGATCCGTCCCGGACGGACGACCGCGCCGACGACGGAGATCGGCTTGCTCGCGAACTCGACGACCTGCACCGACACCGTGGCCCGGTTGAGGATGTTCGCCTCGAGCAGCGCCTTCAGCTTCGCTTCGATCTGCGTGGAGGTGAGACCCGCCACCGCGACTTTCCCCATGACCTTCAGGGCGATCTCGCCGCTCTCGTTGACCGTGGCCCGCGGCTCGTTCATGGTCGCGTCCTCGATCACTCTCACGTCGAGGACATCCCGCGGCCCGACCGGCGCGTCGGCGGAGAGAATGGGCAGATCCTGCGCGCTCGCAACCGTCGCGAGAGCGAACAGAATCAGGATCGTGGTAAAGCGAGGCTTCATCGTTTCTCCAGACAACATGGAGCCGGTTCCGTTTACACGGAAGGGGCTCACTCCCTGATTATTGGACCGTTGGACGTCCCGAGGGTACTCGTCCCATGTGACCCTGCCGTCGCGCGCGCTGTGACTCGTTCGTGATTCCGCGTGTACGGTAAGGCCGATATGCAAATAACGATTACGGGGTCAAGGACAACCTGAGCACGTAACGTATTCCTGAGTCGACGTCACCAAACGCCGTCGAATCCCTCTCGTACCAGCCGACGTCGACGCCGAAACGGACGGCGCGGACGCCGTACGTGAAGCCGACGCTGCTGAACGAGATGTCGTCTCTGCGGTGGAGTCCGTTGACCTCGGTCTCGTAATCGTCGCGCTCGAACGCGGTTCGCGCGTGCAGCGTGAGCTTGCGGGTGGCGATGTGATCGACGCCGGCGTGCGCGGCCGTGGCGATGTAGAAGGCGTTGTTGGCGAAGAGGCTGAAGCCGAGGTCGCGGCTGGCGCCGGCGTAGAAGGTGCGGCGGCCGTTCGCGCGCGTGGCCCGGATCTGCGCCGTCAGCCCTTCGTAGTCGGGCTCGACCGGATCCTTGAAATCGAGCTTCATCGGACCCGCCTCGACCCGGACCTGCGTCCGCCCGGCGTCGTAGAGGAACCCGCCGCCCGCGTAGGTGCGGCGGCTGGCGTACGACGCTTTGTTCTTGAAGTCGTAGTCGCTGATTTCGCCCGCCACGAACAGCGACGTGCGGGGGAAAGTCTTGTGCTGCAGCGAGAGCCGGCCGTTCTGCTCGGTGCGGTCCAGGACCTCGATCGGGATCTCCCTGGCCGGCGGCGTGTCGGGCTGGAAGCGGTTCAGCGGATACGTGGTGTCGCGGAGGCGCACGCTGAAGAGCGCGCTGGTGCGGCTCGAGTATTTGAGCTCGCCGGCCACGCCGGCCTCGTCTTCCCGCGTGGTGGCGAGGCGGTTGATGTCGGCCACGTGCGCGCGGAGCTGGTCGGCGCGCAAGGCGTATACGTCGAGGTAGAGGTGGTTCAGCAGAAAGTGTGCGTCGCCGCGCACGAGGTAGTTGAACTGCCCTTTCCGTCCACCCTCGTTGAACCAGCTGTAGCCCGGCACGACTTCGAGGCTGTAGATCGTCTTCTTGCGCGGCACGAAGTAGAGCCGCTGCGGCGCCTCGACGGTGAACGAGATGCCCCCGGACGAATCGCCCGTCGGCACGAATGCGGTTTCGCTGAAGCCCGCGTCCGCCAGGCGGATGCGCGAGATGAGGTAGAACGGTCCGCGATGCAGGTTGGCCTGCTGCAGGTCGGCGGCCAGCTTCTTGGCCGCGGCCAGATCGGGGTCGCGGTCGCGCAGAGTCTGCCCCTGCTGCCCGAATGCAACGGTGGACAGGAAGATGACGACCAATAACGTGAGAAGGCGCTCGTTCACGCGCACACCACCTCTCTACAAAGCGCTGGACCTGGTCTGGAGTGTAACACGCACGTTATGTTGCACATGCCTGCCGTACGGGAACCGGTTACCGCGCGCTGAAAAGCCGCTCAAATCCGAGGGGAACTTACAATGAGTGCATTCTCATGCAGGCCAGCCGCTGGATCCTCCTCGCGGAGCGAGGGTGCCTCACCATCGTGTTCGCGTGGCTGTTCTGGCTCCCGCTGCCTTTCGGGTCGGTCGTCGAAGGGGCCCGCCTGCCGCTCGTGGCGGTGCCGCTGGCGATATGCATCGTGGCGGCGCTGCTCCGCCTCTACGCGACGCGCGACCGCAACAGCACCGCGCGGCCGACGACGCCGTGGAAGATCTGGGGAACCGGCGCGCTGCTCTTCCTGGCCGCGGGCCTGCTGCAACTGATCCCGCTGCCGCCGGCGCTGCTGCGCTCTCTGTCGCCCACGTCCCACGCCGTCTGGAGCAGCGCGTCGCACGTGGTGACGCTCGCCGGCGCGCAGCCGCGCGCGGCGTGGCCCATCACCGTCGACCCGCACCTCACCGCGTTCGAGCTGCTGCGCCTGACCGCGCTCTTGGCCACGTTCACCTGCTGCGCGCTGCTGATCCGCAATCAGGCCCGCCGCCGCGCGCTGGCCTTCGTCATCTGCGCGGCGGCGATGTTCGAGGCGCTCTACGGACTGCGCGAGGCCGCGCTGCAGCGCTATGAGATCTGGGGCTGGGTGAACCGGCTCGTCTTCGACCGCGTGACCGGCACGTTCGTCAATCCCAACCACTTCGCGCATTACCTGGCCATCGTGCTGCCGATGGCGATCTTCCTGGCCGCGTCGCTCTGGCGTGACACGGGCGGCCGCGACCTGCCGGTGACGACGCACATCGTGGCCCTGCTCGAGCGCCACACGCTGCTCCTCGGTTTCACGGTGCTGGCCGCGCTGGCGTGCGTCGCGGCCATCCTGCTCTCGCAGTCGCGCGGTGCGCTCCTGGCGCTGGCCGCGGCGTTCTGCGGAGTGGCCGCGCTCCTCCCCGGCCGCCGCGTGGCGCGGCTCGCGCTCGGCGTCACCGCGGGAGTCGTGCTCGTGGCCGCGCTCGCGCTCTTCCTCGGCACCGAGCGCACCATCGCCCGATTCAACCCCGGCGACGCGGGCAAGAGCACCGCCAGCCGCCGTCACTCGATGGAGACCGCCGGCCGGATCTGGGAGCGCTTCGCGACCTTCGGCAGCGGCCACGGCACGTTCGAGCGCATCGTCTCGATGGAGCAGAACCAGGATCTCGGCCACATCTACAACCACGCCCACAACGACTATCTGGAGATAGCCGCCACCGCCGGCACCCTCGGTGCCGTCATCGGCATCGTGGCCCTCCTCGGCGGCTACGTCGCGCTGGTGCGGATGACGTTCGGCGCGCAGTCGCGCGAGCTCTCCTTCGTCCGCCGCGCCTTCCAGCTCGCGGCCCTCCTCAGCCTGACCTTCGCCATGGTCCACGCCCTCATCGACTTCAACTTCTTCATCCCCGCCAACCCCGCCACGCTCGCCGCGATCGCCGGCGCCGCCGTAGCGTCGATCGATCACGACAAACGCACGCGAAGGTGAAAACATCGACGAACGTGAAAACGTAGGGCGTGGCTTCAGCCCGCCCCCCCCGGG
>DASVSV010000043.1:0-10038 GCA_036387915.1 Thermoanaerobaculia bacterium | reverse complement strand
GGATTCGCACTGGGAGGATTATCGCAGACGTTTGTTGGTTGCTGGTGTCTTCGCTGGTTCCTGGTTTCTATTTGCTGGTTGCTGGTGCCTTCAGCCGATGCCGCACCAGTAACTAGTAACCAGCAACCAGCAACCACTCCTCACTTCCAGAACCGCACCTCATAAATCGCCCGTCCCTCGGCCCGGTACTTGGCCTCGTAATTCGTGCGCGGCGGATCGTCGGGACCGGGCACGCGGCGCTCGGCACGGAACTCCGCTTCGATGCGCGGCACGGCGATGTCGAAGTACTCCTGGTGATCGGTGACGTAGATGGCCGAGCCTCCGTCGACGAGCACGCGGCGGATCTCGCGCAGCACTTCCTCGCGGATGATGCGGCGCTTCTGCTCCTTCTTCCGCGGCCAGGGGTCGGGAAAGTAGATGTGCAGCTCGGCGATGGAAGCGTCGGGGATCATGTCGCGCAGGACGAGAAAGGCGTCGTGGTTGATCAGCCGGATGTTCGTCAGATGCCGCTTGAGCACGCGGTCGCGGATCAGACGGTGGTAGTGCAGCGATTTCTCGATCCCGATCAGGTTGAGGTCGGGGCGCTCGGTGGCGGTGCCGATGAGGAACCTCCCCTTCCCCGAGCCGATCTCGAGGATCACGGGGCTCGTGTTGCCGAAAAGCTCCGCGAGGTCGAGCCGGTGAAAGCCGGCTTCGCGAGGGTTGATGGTGAGCTGCGCTTCGTTCATGCGCGGCGAACCATACTTGATGCGCGCCCGATCTTCATGCCAGCGTTCCGGCGCGACCTCACGCCTCCGCCACACGCCAGAACGGCGTCGCGTCGACCATGCGCACGATGGACGCGAGCAGCGCAGGATCCTGACGCAGCCGCGAACGGATCCATCGGACGAAACGCACGTCCCCGCCGGCGTCGCCATGCGTCCGCAGGTGCGCGAGCCACGCGTCAGGGTCGCCGCCGAAGACGCGGACGAGGACGTGGTAGCGGATGAACTCCGCGACGACGGAGCCGTCGCCGGTCGGCATGGCCACGACGTTGCTCGGCAGCTCGACGCGGCGCCGCGTGCGTTTGCGGATCGTGCTCCGCGTGTAGAGCTCGACGATGTGCTCGACCGTCAGCTCCGCACCCTGGCCGCGCCGCTCGACACGAGTCGTAACGGCCGTCACGCGCAGCTTCCGGACGACGTCGCCGACGGCCGGCGCCGGAAAAGGATGACGGACCACGCGGCGGGTGAAAATCTCCCTGCGGCTGCCGGGGGCGAAGACCACCAGCACGTATAAGTTCCGGATTCTCCTGAGTTTGACTCCTATTCGCGTCACTCCCATGCCCTCTTACACGGAGTGTGCGGAAATCCATGTTTACCTACCTCCGTCCCGTGTTAAGGTCCAAAAAAAGACATGACTGTGATGCCGAACGCGCGCGTCGACGATCAGCACTTCGAGGCGGTCTACACGCAGTACTTCGACCTCCTGGCGCAGATCGCCGTCTTCAAGTTCCAGGTGCCCGACGCGGACGCCGAGGCACTCGTGCACGATGTGCTGATCAGCTATCTGCGCAAGTCGCACGACATCATCGACCTCCGCCCGTGGCTGATCGGCGCGATCTGCTACGCGAGCCGCCACTACTGGCGCCTGAACGGCCGCACCAGCGGTGTGGAGGCCGGCGAGCTGGAGGCGGATCGCGTCGACCCGGCCTCGCTGCGCATTCTGGACAGTCTGCCCGACCAGATCGCGGCCCGCGAGGCGCTGGACTGTCTCGCCCCCCGCTGCCGCGAGATCCTCCACCTGCGCTACTTCGAAGGCTGTACCGTCGCCGAAGTCGCCACCCGCCTCGGCGTGAAGACCAAATACGCGGCGAAGCTGATCACCAAGTGCCTTCGCCGCGCGGAGAGGCTCTACGGCCAGAAGGGGCAGGGACGATGAAACGCGGCCCCGACCCCGCCCGCATCGCGGAGTTCGCCGAGACCGCGAGAAGGCTGCAGTTGGAGCGGGAGGAAGCGGCGAGTGTCGTCGACCGGCTGCTGCGCGAAACGCCGCGGGAGCGTTGGGGGGAGTTGGCGGAACTCCCGGATCTCCGCACCGCCGGCGCTCTCGATCGGCTCGGCGTTTCCGTCGCGCAGGCTCTCGGGCGTGATCCGCGGCACGCGCTGGCGATCGCGGAGCTGGCTACGAAAATGGCGGAGTCGCTGCCCGCGGATCTTTATCCGACGATCGTCATCGCGCAATTGCGCGCGCACGCGTACAAGGATCTCGGAAAAACGCTGCTGTACCTGGGCCGCCTGTCGGAGGCACTCGCCGCCGTCGATCGTGCCGATAGCTATATCGGAGAGTTCGGTGCGCTGGAACACGACCGCGCGATCGTCGGCGTCGTTCGCGCCACCATGCTGCACGAAGCGAATCGTTACGAGGAAGCGTTCGAGCTACTCACCAGATGCAAGGACATCTTCCGCAACTACGGAGACGAGAAGCGACTCCTGATGTGCGGCATCTCCGAAGGTGTCCTGCTTCACCGGATGCGCAAGTATCGAGAGGCTCGCGAAGCGTATCTGTTGCTGCTGGCCGGGACATCCAAATCGAGTGACCCTGAAGCGGTAGCGTGTCTGCACAACGTGATAGGCCATTGCTCCATCGATCTCGGCGACTACACCGCAGCGGAGGAGAACCTCTCCCGTGCGATCGAGCTCTTTCACGCTGTTGGACAGCCAGTGCAGGCCGCGAAGGCGGAGCTCGGACGCGGGCGGATGCTCGTACGAATGGGCGATGTCAGTCGAGGGATCGCTCACCTCCGGCCGATTCGCGCTGATTTTCTGCGCTATGGAATGACCGAAGAAGCCGGCCTGTGCGGGCTCGAGATCGTGGAAGCACTGCTGATCCGTGGGGCCGCAGACAAAGCGGAGACGCTGGCGAGGGAGATTACTACCGAGTTCACGGTTGCAGGCCTGAACGAGCGGGCGATCACCGCGCTTGGCTATCTTCGTGAAGCCATTGCCGCCCACCGTGCTTCCGTTGGACTCGTGACCTCTGTCCGTGAATACATCGTCTCGCTCCGGACGTCTCCGGAGCGAGAGTTCATCACCGCCGAGTAACTCAGGGAAGCGGCACGGTGAGGCCGTCGCCGAGAGACTTGATCACTTTCTTGACGACCTTCACGATGGGATTGCCCTTCTCGCGAGGTCCGCGCGGATTCCGCGGCTCGGCCGACACACCAGACCCCAGAACCACCATCATCGCAACGGCAGCCAGACCACGCACGCACGAATTGAATACACGACGCATAAGCCCTCCTCGACCGGCATATGGCCGGCCGTCTCAAAATTGGGAGGGCGCCCTCTACCTCGCGGTGTGACGCAAGTGGCACTTATGCCACCCATCGGGTGTGCAGTGAAGTGCACACCTCAGCGCGGTCCAGGCAAGCGGGACGGCGGAAGTCGTCAATCAATGTCGATGGACGGTAAGATGTCGGGCGGACTTGCATATGAAGGACACGTCACATTTTCTGGAGCTCCCGCCTGCCGAACGTCTCCAACTCGTCGAAGCGATCTGGGACAGCCTGCTCGAGGTTCCGGAAGCCGTTCCGGTGAGTGAAGAGGTCAAGGCCGAGCTCGACCGTCGTCTGGATGCGTATTACGCCGATCCCTCCTCGGCTCGACCCTGGACGACAATTCGAGAAGAGCTGTTCGGGACGAAGTGAAGCTTCAACTGATCCTTTCACGCGAAGCTCGCGAGGACATCGTGGAGGCCGTCACACGATTCCGCACGATTTCATCGCGATTGCACGTCCGTTTCGGACTGGAGCTCGAGACGATCTACTCGTCGATCCTCGAGCATCCTGAGATGTATCCGGTGGTGTACAGGAACTTCCGGCGCGCGTTACTCCATCGTTTTCCGTACTCTGTCTTCTACGTCATCGAGCCGGAGGCGGTGTTGATCGTCGGCGTCGTCCATCAATCGCGTGACGAATCGACGTGGAAACGCCGCGCGTAACCCCTACCCCAGGTCCTCCCATAACCGCACGTACGTCTCGTAGCGCGCGGTGTTGAGCGTGCCCGCTTCCACTCGCTCCTTCACCTCGCAGTGCGGCTCGTGGACGTGGGTGCAGTTGGTGAAGCGGCAGTTCTCCGCCGGCTCTTCGAATTCGGGGAAGTAGTCGCGGAGGGAGTCGCGGTCGAGGTCCCAGAGGCCGAACTCGCGGATGCCGGGCGTGTCGATGAGATAGGTGCCGCCGCCGAAGTCGTAGAGTGTGGAGGCGCTGGTGGTGTGGCGGCCGGTGGCCCGCTTGCGATGCAGAGTGTTCGTCGCGAGCTGCAGCGACTCGTCGAGCGCGTTGAGGATCGACGACTTGCCGACGCCGCTGTGGCCGACCAGTGCGGCCATCTTGCCTTCCACCTGCGCGCGCAGCGACTCCAGCCCTTCGCCGGTCCTGGTCGAGCAGCCGATGATCGGGACGCCGAGGTCGAGATAGGGCTCGAGCTTCGGCATCTCCTCTTCGCGCTCGCCGGCGTCGAGCAGGTCGACCTTGTTGATGCAGAGCACCGGCTGCGCGCCGCCGCGCTGGATGGCGATCAGGTAGCGGTCGATGAGGCGCGGACGCAGCGGCGGCGCCTTGAGCGAGACCACGTGGATGACCACGTCCACGTTCGCGGCGATGAGGCGTTGCCGGTGCGCGTGCAGTGGATCGGGACGTGCCAGCACCGTCCGCCGCGGCAGCACCGCCGCGATACGCGGGCCTCCCGCGTCGTCCGAGACCCGCACGCGGTCGCCGACGGCGAGCACGCTCTTCTGCCGCACCGCCAGCTCCGGCGGCACGATGCAGTCCACCTCGGCGCCGTCACGGAAGACACGGCAGCGCGCGGACGACACACTCATCACGATCGCCGCGGTCTCGTGCTCCCCTTCTTCCGCGTCGACCGCCATGGCCGGTGCGGCGTCGAAGTCGGAGACGCTTTCCCGTTTGCGGGCGTGCCCGTGCTTGTCCAGGAGCGTGTCCCAGTTGTCCTCGGTCAGACGTTGCGCGCCGGCGTCGCCGCGCTTCTTCCGGAATGGTTTTTTCGGCCGCATGTTCGTCGGGGACTATAGGTTACAATCCGCCGCAGCGTCCAAATCAGGAGCCCGGAACAAAGTTGGAGAAACCACGCGTCCTCATAGCGGACGACGACGACGCGACGTGCACTCTGCTCAACGCTCTGCTGCGCGGCGAATTCGTCGTCGAGATCGCGAACGACGGTCATGAAGCGATCGAGAAGCTGAAAAGCAGGCAGTACGCGGCGATTCTGCTCGACCTGCTGATGCCCGGTGCCGACGGTTACGACGTTCTCGACTTCCTCAAAAGCGATGCTCCCCACCTCCTGCAGCGCGTGCTCGTCGTCACCGCCGCACTGTCGTCGCGCGAGACGCAACGCGTCAGCACCTATGAAACGTGCGGCGTGATCCGCAAGCCGTTCGAACTGGACGTGCTGCAGACGATGGTCCGTCAATGCGCGGGCGCCGGCGGCGGCGACCCCTTCCTCGGCCGGCCGCTGATCGCCGGCGGCATGTTCCTGCTCCTGGCCGACCTGATCGTGCGTCACTGAACGCACCCACGCAACGAAAGACGACCGGAGGCCCCGCGGTCGTTCTCTGGGTGCGTAACGCGATCAGAGCTCGAGCAGCGCGATGAGCGGCGCGCCCGCGACCATCGTCGCGACGGCCATGACCTCGAACGTGCCGCGGCCGCGGAGCTCCGCGCAGGACGCAACGACTTCGGCCAGCTCGATCGGGTCGAACGGCTTCTTCACCACGCCGTGGATCTTGCGTGAGTCGAGGCGGTCGAGGACGGTGCGGCCCGCGCCGCTGACGACCAGCACCACCGGCGGATCCTTCTCGTGATCGATGGCGTCGAGCACGCCGAAGCCGTCGATGCCGGGCATCATCAGGTCGAGGAGCACCACCGCGTAGCGATTCGCGCGCAGCAGCTCGATGGCGGAGGCGCCGTCGTGAGCGAGGTCGATCTGCAGTGCCTTGTGCCGCAGCGAGGCCACCAGCAGGTGGCGCATCTCCGGGTCGTCGTCACAAATCAGAACGCGTCGATGTTGCTCGATCATCAAATGACCACTCTCGAAGCGGGCGATACTGCCTCCGCCTCACTCTAAAGTCAACCTCAGCCCTTTGCCTCCGCCCTTCGCCACCGGCACATGCAGCATCGCCTGCAGCGCCGCCTCGAACTGCGGGGCGGTCAGCGGCACGCTGTAGAGAAAGCCCTGCATCTCCGCGCAATTCTCGCGGCGGAGGAAGTCGAGCTGCTCCTGCGTCTCGACCCCTTCCGCGATCACGCGCAGGTTCAGCGCGCGAGCCATGGAGATGACCGCGGAGATGATCGCCGCGTCGTCGCGGGTGAGGTCGCGCACGAAATCCTGGTCGATCTTCACCGTGTCGATCGGAAAGCGTTTCAGGTAGCTGAGCGACGAGTAGCCGGTGCCGAAGTCGTCGATGGAGATGCGGATCCCCATCGCCTTGAGGCGATTCAGGATCGACAGCGTCAGCTCCGCGTTCTGCATGGCCGTCGATTCGGTGATCTCGAGATCGAGAAACTTCGGCGGGAACTTCGTCTCGGCCAGGATGTTCTCCACCGTCGTCACCAGGTCGCGGTCCTGGAACTGCCGCGGCGACAGGTTCACGGCCACCCGCAGCCACGCGTGCCCCGCGTCGTGCCACGCCTTCATCTGCCGGCACGCGGTGCGCAGCACCCACTCCCCCACCGGCACGATCAGCTGCGTCTCTTCCGCGAACGGGATGAATTCCTCCGGCCCGATCAGTCCCTGCTCCGGATGCTGCCATCGCAGCAACGCCTCGGCGCCGACGACCCGCCCCGTCGCGATCTCGACCATCGGGTGGTAATGCACGACCAGCTCGTCGCGCTCGAGCGCGCGATGCAGCGCCCGCTCCATCGCCAGCCGGCCCTCGGCCGGCTCCGCCTTCACCGCCGCGGCGAACTGATAGTTGTCGCGCCCGAGCTCCTTCGCCCGATACATGGCCCGGTCCGCGTTCTTGAGCAGCGACTCCGCGTCGATCCCCTCTTCCGGAAACACGGCAATGCCGATCGACGTCGTGACGTAGAGCTCGTGCTCGTCGACGGTCACCGGATGGCGCACCGCCTCGAGAATCTTCTGCGCCACCAGCGCCGCGCTGCGCCGGTCGGCTACGTCGGCCAGCAGGATCGTGAACTCGTCGCCGCCCATCCGCGCCACGGTGTCCTCGGCGCGAATGCACGTCACCAGACGCGCGCCGATGGCCTGCAGGAGCCGGTCGCCGGTGGTGTGGCCGAGGGTGTCGTTGACGAGCTTGAATTGATCGAGGTCGAGGAACATCACCGCGCTCAGGCGGCCGCTGCGCCGCGCGTGCGCCAGCGCGACGGTGATCCGGTCGCGGAACAGCAGGCGGTTCGGCAGCGCGGTCAGCGAGTCGTGGTACGCCTGATATTCGACCAGCTCCTGCGCGCGCTTGCGGTCGGTGATGTCGATGATCGTCCCTTCCATGACGTCTTCGTCGCGGAGGGTGACGTTCTCGAGGACCCACACCGTCGCGCCGTCCCGGCGGCGCAGGCGCAGCTCCACGTTGCTGAGCTGTCCCTGATCGCGGAGCTGCTGCACGAGGCGCTCGCGCTCGGAGTCGTCGAAGTAGAGATTGTTCGCGTCCGCGGCGAGGAGCTCCTCGCGCGATTCGTAGCCGAACAGACGTGCACAGGCATCGTTGCAGTCCAGGATGCGGCCCTCGGGCGTGCTGCGATAGACGCCGGCGAGATTGCGCTCGAAGAGCAGCCGATAACGCTCCTCGCTGGCCTTGCGGTCGGAGAGATCGCGGCCGATGCCCTGCACGCCGAGCACGCGGCCGTCGCGGTAGATGAGCCGGGTGCTCAGCTCGAGCGGAATGCGATGTCCGTCCTTCGCGCGCAGCTCGACCTCGTAGAACGTCGAGCTCACTTCGCCGCGCAGCTTTTTCTCCATCGCGTCGGCGGCACGCTCGCGGTGCTCGGGGATCAGCAGTTCGTGGATGTGGCGGCCGACGATCTCGTCGCGCTTGTAGCCGCTGACCTGTTCGCCGGCGAGGTTCATCGACGTGACGACGCCGTCGAGGTCGTGCGTGTAGACGACGTCGTTCGCGTTCTCGAACAGCTCGCGATACCGCTCCTCGCTCCGCCGCAGCTCCGCCTCGGCCAGCATGCGCGCGGTGACGTCCTGCGCGATGACCAGCCGCGACCGCCGTCCGCCGGAGACGAACTCGAACGACGTGATCTCGACGTCGATGACGCCGCCGTCTTTCTTCTGATGGCGGAAGTGGCTCGGTCCGCGGCGCGACTCGGCCGTCGAGAGGGCCTGCTCCATGGCCGCGTACTCCTCGGGCGGACGGATGTCGCGGATGGTCATGCGCAGGAACTCGTCGCGCGTGTAGCCGTAGTGCCGCACGGCCGCGTCGTTGACGTCGGTGAAGCGCAGCGACTCGTAGTCGTAGACCCACATCGGCAGCGGGTTCATCTCGAACAGCGTGCGGTAGCGATGCTCGCTGTCGCGCAGCGCGCTGTCGGCGCGTTTGCGCTCGGTGAAATCGCTGGCCACGTAGACGACGGCCACGGGCTGGTTGTCGTGGTCGCGCAGAAACGACGACGCGGCCAGCACGTCGACACTGGTGCCGGCGGCGGTGCGCCAGGCCATGGTGTGCTCGAGGATGCCGAGGCTGTTGAGGAGCTGGCCGGTGGAAAGGTTTTCGTCGCGCGGAAAGACGAGGCGGATGTGCTGCCCGCGAAGATGCTCGGGTTCATAGCCGAGGAGCGTCGCGGCGCCGCGGTTGACGACGCGGATCGTGCCGGCCATGTCGACGACGACGACCGCCCCTTTCATCGTGTCGAGGATCTGCCCGGCCGCGTACTCGGGCGTGATGCCTTCGAGCTCGAAGCGCCAGACGGCGGTGGCGACGATGATCACGTAGATGAGCGCGGCGAGATAGCCGGTCGGCTGCAGGTCGATCCCGGCGGACGGAAGGTAGTCGAAGAGAGCGAAGGCACCGATGACGGCTGCCAGGAGCAGCGCCGCGGCACGCTCCCGTCCCTTCCCTTCCGCGTCGCGGTACGCGCGCCAGAAGAGATGGATGCTGGCCACCATGATCGCCGCCGCGAGCAGCAGCACGAGCGCGGCCGCGGGATGCGACACGGGGTAGTAGCCCCAGACCAGGCGCCTCACGCCGCTCATGACCGAGCGCGTCGCGACGCCGATGATCGCCGTCGCACAGCAGAGCGCCCAGAAGACGCGAATGACGACGCGATACGCCTGATGCCGCCCGAGCACGCGCGCCGCGAGATGGAAGATGGCGGCCGGGATGACCACGCCGAATGCGTAGCCGATGCGCGCCCATACGAATGCGGGAGTGGCGTCGACGCTGGCGAACATCGCTGCCCAGGCGCCGAGCCAGCCCGCGGTGACGCCGGCGAGGATCGCGAAGAGCCGGCTGGCACCGCGCCCGCGGCCGCGCCACAGGACCGCCGCGCCGACGAGCACGATCAGAATGGCGGAGAGCGCCGTCGCAATGGACAGCGCACTGGCCTGATAGGCGGCGGATACGAACGATGAGTCGAGGTCGGGCAAGATGCGAGCTGTGCCTCGATCTTAACCGACTCCCTAGTCGTAATCGCGTTTCTTGAAGTACGAGTCGCGCTTCGCGCCGCCGTCGTTCACCGTTACTTTCGGCGTCGACGGTTCGTGGTGTGCCGCGTTGCCCGCCGGCTGCGCCGCGTTCTCGGCAAGCTGGACCTCGGACGTGTGTCCGCCCTGATGCGCCGTAGTGGTTTCGGACTCGCGGCTCTCGTCGTAAAACTCGCGATGTTCGGGCGCGGGCTCGGACTTTTGCTCGTTGACCTCCTGCCCCGTCTTCCCCGTCACCCAGTCACTGCCGCTGCCATAGCTCTGCGGCTCTTTGGTGTCTTTCGGCATCTGTTTCCTCCGGCGCATGCGACTGCATAGTGCGCGCCGCGTGACGCGTCACGGACCGACGAGGGGCCTCCGGCGGGCCGGTGCG
>DASVSV010000042.1:0-2523 GCA_036387915.1 Thermoanaerobaculia bacterium | reverse complement strand
CGCACCGGCCCGCCGGAGGCCCCTCGTCGTTCCCTGTCGCCAGCAACGCTTCGTGTGACAATCGCGCACGATGATCGAGTACCACCGGGAGTTGATTGCTGACGAGACGCGCACCAATGCCTTTCGCGAGGCCATCATGCGTACCGTGCGGCCGGGGGACGTCGTCGTCGACCTCGGGTGCGGGTCGGGGATCCTTTCGTTCTTCGCGTGTCAGGCTGGGGCGTCGCGTGTGTATGCGATCGACAGCACGCGTGCGGCCGACGTCGCGTCGCATCTGGCGCGGCATCTCGGATTCGCCGACCGCATCACGGTCATCAACAAAGAATCGCGGGACGTCGAGTTACCCGAGCGGGCCGGCGTGCTGCTGAGCGAGACCCTGGGCGTCCTCGGCTTCGACGAAGGCATCGCCGGCATCGTCCGCGACGCGCGCGCGCGGCTGCTCACGCCCGACGCCCGGATCGTGCCTTGCCGCGTCGGCCTTTCGCTCGTGCCGGTGGAGACCGACTACGACTACGAGCGCCTGGTCAGCTTCTGGAGCGAGTCGCGCTACGGACTCGACCTCAGCCCGCTGCGCAGCTTCGCGTCGAACGCAATCACGTTCGCGCACATCCGGTCGAATGCGTATCTCGCCGAGCCCGCGCAACTGCTGACCATGGACCTCACCAGCAACGAGAGCACCGAGGCGCGAGGGCGAGCCACCTTCGTCGCGGAACGCGCCGGATTCCTGCACGGCTTCTGCGGCTTCTTCACCACCACCCTGGCGGACGGCATCGAGCTGACCAACCGCAAGGCGCGCTCGACCTCGTGGTCGCAGGCCCTGCTGCCGCTCGAAGTGCCGGTGCCGCTCAAGCCCGGAGCGCGCGTCGAAGTCGAATTGCAGATGGACGACGGCAAAGCGTGGCGCTGGCGCGGCAACGCCGACGGCGAAGAGTTCGACCAGGGCACGTGGATGGCCATGCCCGCGCCGGGGATGTGAATGCGGGCCATCCTCGCACTCGACCAGGGCACGACCAGCTCGCGCGCGATCGTCTTCGATGAGCGGGCCCGCACTCTCGCCGTCGCGCAGCGCGAGTACCGTCAGATCTATCCGCGTCCCGGCTGGGTCGAGCACGATCCGGAAGAGATCTGGTCGACGCAGATTGCCGTCGCCGCGGAGGCCATCGCCAAAGTGCCGGGCGTCGAAGTCGCGGCGATCGGCATCACCAACCAGCGCGAGACGACCGTGCTGTGGGATCGCAGGACCGGACGCCCGCTGCACAACGCCATCGTCTGGCAGGACCGCCGCACCGCCGCCGATTGCGACGCGCTGCGCGAGGCGGGACACGAGCCGCTGTTCCGCGAGCGCACCGGGCTCGTGCTCGACGCGTACTTTTCCGGGACGAAGCTGCGCTGGCTGCTGCGCAACGTCGAAGCAAGCGGCGACCTCGCCTTCGGCACGGTCGACACGTGGCTGATCTGGAAGCTGACCAACGGCGCGGCGCACGTCACCGATCCGACCAACGCCTCGCGCACGCTGCTCTTCGACATCCATCGCGCGCAGTGGGACGACGAACTGCTGGCCATCCTCGACATTCCGCGCGAACTGTTGCCGGAGGTGCGGCCTTCGAGTGGCATCGCCGCGCGGACGGCGGAGGGACTGGCGATTCCCGCGGGCATCCCCATCGCCGGCATCGCGGGCGATCAGCAGGCCGCACTGTTCGGCCAGCGCTGCACGCGCGCCGGCATGGCCAAGAACACGTACGGCACCGGCTCGTTCGTGGTGATGAACACCGGCGGGGACGTGGTCGCGTCGACGCACGGATTGCTGTCGACGACGACCTGCGAGCCGCGGCAGTACGCGCTGGAAGGGAGCATCTTCGTCACCGGCGCCGCGGTGAAGTGGCTGCGCGACTCGCTCGGCATCATCGAATCGGCGTCCGACGTCGAGCCTCTGGCCGCTTCCGTCCCCGACAGCGGCGGTGTGGTCTTCGTCCCCGCCTTCACCGGCCTCGGCGCGCCGCACTGGGACGGCTACGCCCGCGGCACGATGGCCGGCCTGACCCTCGGCTCCTCGGCCGCGCACATCGCACGCGCCACGCTCGAATCCATCGCCCTGCAGAGCGCCGATATTCTCGACGCCATGCGCCGCGACTCCGGCATCACGCTGACCGAGCTCCGCGTCGACGGCGGCGCGTCGACGAACGACCTGCTGATGCAGATCCAGGCCGACATCGCCGGCCTCCCCGTCGTCCGCTCCCGCACCTCCGAATCGACCGCCCTCGGCGCGGCCTACCTGGCCGGCATCGCCTGCGGCTTCTGGTCCGCGAGCGACGTCGACGGGCAATGGGAAGCCGAGCGCACGTTCACACCGGCCATCTCCGATGACGCCCGCCAGTCCAGGATCGCCGACTGGCGCAAGGCCGTAGAGCGCGCGAAGGGGTGGGCGGTCTAACGATAACTCGCTGACCTCCAGCGCGCCGCCAACGCTGCTCTCATTCCCACTGTCATCCCGAGCGTGAGTCGAGGGACCTGGGCGGGCGGGGG
>DASVSV010000041.1:0-6348 GCA_036387915.1 Thermoanaerobaculia bacterium | reverse complement strand
GACCATCGAGGTCAAGCAGTGGCTCAAGCCGGGTGAGTTCCGCCCCGTCGATTTCCCGAGCGTGGCCCGTCAGGCCACGGCGCGCGTGATTGCCACTACCGAGAAAGAGGGCGGGTACGCAAACCTCGAGGTCTCGCTGATCAAGGCCAGGATCGTCGACAACGCCGACAGCCCGTACGCGAGCGCGGTCGCGAGCGCGAAAGCGGTCCAGCGCGCGCTCGAGAACGGCGACATCCCGTCGATGCGGGCCATGGCGCAGCGGATGCGGAGCTCGCTCACGCTGAGCAGGTCGCCGGAAGGGCGGCCGATGCCGGTGGGGACGGAGACGAGGCCGGCGGTGATCGACGTGGTGGCGCCGCGCTCGACGGTCGACATCGACGAGTTGCAGGAGATCGAGGATTTGCTGACGGGGAGCGAGCAGGAGCGGCGAGAGGGACTGGACCGTCTGCATCAGCTCATCCGGCGCATGCGGCAGTAGGGTCACTCCTACCGCTGATTTCGCGCCTGAAATTTGCAAAGCCGAAACGCCTGCGCGCAGCGAGGGGTCGCGCGAATGGTTTGACGCCCATGCAATCCGTGACGTAGAATGCCCGTCCCTCTTGTTGTCGCCTCAACCTGCACACAAATCCGAAAGGAGCCTCACTTTGTCGTCAATGAAAGTCAGTTTCAAGGTCGGGGATAAGCTCGTCTATCCGAACCACGGAGTTACGGTCGTAGAGCACATCGGCGAGTCGCCGATCATGCCGGCCGGAGACAGCTACTATCACCTTCGGCTGCTTGCGAATAACTCGCGGCTGATGGTGCCGATCACGAACCAGGACCGCGTCGGCCTGCGCCGCCTCTACCAGCAGAAGGAAGTCAAAGGACTTCTCGGCCTGCTCGAGCAGAAGCCGGCCAAGAGCCAGACGGACTGGAAGGGCCGCTACCGCGAGAACCTGGAGAAGATGAAGACCGGGCGCCTCGAAGACGTGGCGGACGTGCTGAAAAACCTCAGCGAAGTCCAGAAACGGAAGAGCCTCTCGTTCCGCGAGAAGAAGATGTACGACCGCGCCAAGTACCTTCTCGTTTCCGAGGTCGCGATCGTGAAGAACATCCCCGAGCCGGAAGCGGACAAACTCATCCACAAGTGCATCGAGAAGTCGCTGACCCCGGCGACCGCGGCAGCCGTCAGCCACTGACGATCGGCCGCTCCTCGAGCATTGCAAATGCCGCCCTCCGGGCGGCATTTTTATTGTGTGCCGTTACAATGCGGCGGACCTATGACGCAACGCCTTCCACAATGGATTCGTGAGAAAAAACTGAACCTGGCTTCGCTGCGCGAGATGAAGACCACGCTCCGCGAGCGCGAGCTGCATTCGGTGTGCGAGTCGCTGGCCTGCCCGAATCGCACGGAGTGTTTCTCCCGCGGTACCGCCACGTTCATGATTCTCGGCGACGTCTGCACGCGCTCGTGCGGCTTCTGCAACGTGACGACGGGACGCCCGTACGCACCTCCGTCGCCCGACGAGCCGCGCGCGGTGGCGGAGACGGCGCGCCGTCTCGGACTGCGCCACGTCGTGGTCACATGCGTGACGCGTGACGATCTGGCGGACGGCGGCGCGAATCAGTTCGCGGCCACGATTCACGAGCTGCGCAACGCCATCCCCGGAGTGGCGGTCGAAGTGCTGACGTCCGACTTTCGCGGCAACGCCGAGGCGGTGAAGATCGTGGTCGAGGCGCGTCCGGATTACTTCAACCACAACGTCGAGACCGTGCCGCGCCTGTACGATTTCGTGCGCCCCGGCTCGCGCTTCGAGCGCTCCGTCGGCATTTTGCGTCAGGCGAAAGCATTCGATCCGACCATCGTCACCAAGTCGGGACTCATGCTTGGCCTCGGCGAGCGCCGCGACGAAGTCGTCGACGTGCTGGCGCGCCTCGTCGAAGCGAACGTGGAGATCGTCACCATCGGCCAGTACCTCCAGCCGAAACGGGAGAAGCTCGACGTCGTCGAGTACGTGCATCCCGACGTGTTCGAGGAGTACCGCGTCACCGCGCTCGAGCTCGGGTTCAAGGCCGCGTTCGCGGGACCGTTCGTGCGCAGCTCGTACATGGCGGATGTGGTGGCCCACGGCCTCCAATCCTGAGGAGCGAAGCGACGCCCCCCGTATCCTGAGGAGCGATAGCGACGAAGGATCAACGGAGCCCCCGCGTGAATCGCGCCTTTAGCGAGAGGGCTTCGATCGATTGCGGGGTAAAGTGGCGTGAGTCGCACGTTTAGCGAGAGGGCTCCAATGACCCTTCGCTTCGCTCAGGGTTGATCGCTGGAAGGCATGAGACACCCCCGAACCACTGACCCCGACAAGAAGCGCACCGGCGCGTTCTTCGTCACGTACCTGCCGATCTATCTCGACTACCTGCAGGTCGAGAAGGGGCTGGCCAAGAACTCGCTCGCCTCGTACGCGATCGACCTGCGGCATTTCGGTCACTACCTGAATGACACGGCCCTGGACCTCGATCGCGTCGAGCGCATTCACATCGTCAGATACTTTCAGTCGCTGCGCGCGGCGGGCATCGCGGCGCGCAGCGTGGCGCGCGCGCTGGCGGCGATTCGCGGCCTCTTCCGCTTCCTGGTCGCGGAGCGGCACCTGAAGATCGACCCGACGGAGAACCTCGAGAACCCGAAGCTCTGGTCGACGCTGCCGAAGTCGCTGCAGCCGAATGAAGTCGAGGCGCTGCTGGCCGCGCCCGATCGCAACACCGCGGACGGCCTGCGCGACGCGGCCATGCTGGAGTTGCTCTACGCCACCGGCCTGCGCGTCAGTGAGCTGATCAAGGTGCGCATCGACGACATCGTGCTGGACGCCGGCTTTCTGCGCACGATGGGCAAGGGGTCGAAAGAGCGCATCGTGCCGTTCGGCGACACGGCCAGGGACTCGATGGTCCTTTACATCGAGAAAGGACGTCCGGAGCTCGACAAGTACGCCGATCCGCACCTCTTTCTCTCCCGCCGCGGCCGCCCCATGACCCGCCAGTCGTTCTGGATGAAGATCGTCCGCTACGCGCGCGAGGCCGAGATCAAATCGCACATCTCGCCCCACGTCCTGCGCCACGCCTTCGCCACGCACCTGCTCGAGAACGGCGCCGACCTCCGCAGCGTGCAGATGATGCTCGGCCACGCCGACATCTCCACGACGCAGATCTACACGCACGTGTCGCGCGCGCGGCTGCAGAAGATGTACGACAGTTTTCACCCGAGGGCGTGACGGCGTTGCTCGTTGCTCGTCCGGGGTGCGGTGCTGCCCCCACAACGAGCAACGGGTAACGATTTCACGGCATAATCGTCCTACCCACGCCGTTAGAACAGCGTCCATGAGATATCTCACCGCCATCGCCGTACTCCTGCTTGCCATTCCGGCGAGCGCGAGCATTGCTGTTTTCGCCGATGGGCGGAACTCGAAGATCGAAAAGTACGAGGTGGACGGGGACCTCATCCGCCTGACGCTCAAGGGCGGCGGCGAGCTGGCTCTGCCGCTGACGCGGATCGAGCGCATCGTGGACGACGAGATCGTGCCGGTGGAGGTCGTCGCGGAAGTGCAGAAGATCGTCGAGGAGCAGGGCGGCGTCTTCCCGAAGCGCTCCTGGCGCTACAGCGACGACAGCGGTCCGCTCTGGCAGTCGAAGTACAACGACATCATCATCGCCGCGGCGAAGAAGCACGACGTCGACGCCGCGCTCGTCTCCGCGGTGATCAAGGCCGAGTCCGACTACAACCCGCGCACGATGTCGCACAAAGGCGCCCGCGGCCTGATGCAGCTCATGCCCGCCACCGCCAAACGCTTCGGTGTCACCAACTCGTTTGATCCGGCGGAGAACATTTATGCCGGAACACGCTATCTTCGCTGGCTGCTGAAGACGTTCGACGGCAATGCGGATCTCGCCGTCGCCGCCTACAACGCTGGTGAGGGGAACGTATGGAAATACGACGGCGTGCCGCCGTTTCGCGAGACGGTGAACTACATCAACAGAATCTCGAAGCACATCCGCAAGGCGATCGAGAATCAGGTGATCCCGCGCGACCTCGACGAGCCCGCTCCAGCCTCGGCCGCGCTGCGCTAGCCCTGAAAGAGAGACGCCGGCGGCCCCTCGTGGCTTCCCTTTTCGCATTACTCGCGGTCCTGTTGGCCACTCCCGCCTTCGCGTACACCGCACGGCTCGTCGATTTCGACGGCAAGCCTGTCGCCGGCGCGCAGATCTCTATCGTGCAGCAGAGCGGCTCCGCGCGTACTGACGCCGAGGGCAACTTTTCGTTCACTCCCGATCCGCAGCTTCCCGCGACGCTGATCGTGGTCGGCAGCCGCGGCGAGATCTTTCCGCCGATTTATCTCGAGACGCTCGCGCCCGAGCTGCGCATCGAGCCGGCGTACCGCGAGACCGTTACCGTCACGACCGGTGTCGCGCCGAACATCGAAGGCACTCCCGCCGCCGCGCCGGTCGTCGTCGGCTCCGAGGAGATCGAGCAGCGCAAGCCGGCGAACGTGGTCGAAGCGATCGCCTCGACGCCCGGCATCTCGATCCGCGGCGAAGGTCCTCCGGCAGTGCCGGTGGTGCGCGGACTGGCGGGCGGACGCACGATGCTGCTCGTCGACGACGCCCGCGTCGTGGCCGAGCGCCGCGCCGGCCCCTCGGCGACCTTCATGAATCCGATCAGCCTCGGTTCGATCGAAGTCTCGCGCGGCCCCGGCTCCGTGGCCTACGGCTCGGACGCGATCGGCGGCGTGGTGCACATGCGCCCGCGCGATCCGATCCCCGGCAGCAGCCAGGTGCGGTACGACCTCTGGAGCTCGTTCGGTGGACTGAACACGCAAAGCGCGGCGGTCGAGGCGTCGTCGGATGTGTGGGGCGGCGCGTTTCTCGCCGCGCTGCACGCGCGCACCGCCAGTGATGCCGAGGATGCGAATGGCGACGTGATCGTCAACTCGCAGTATCGCGATCGCGGCGCGCTGCTGCGCTTCGTGCGCGACACTTCGTGGGGGCGCTTGCGCACGGGCGTCATGACCAGCATGGCCCGCGACATCGGCGCGCCGGCCAGCACCACCGACATCACCACGTACCCCGACGAGCGCGCCACGCTGGCGACGTTCGCCCTCGACACGACCGCGACCGCGCTGCGCGCGTCGGTCGGGGCATACTCGATCACGACCACGCGCACGCGTCCGACCGGCATCGAGAGCACGGCCGTGAAGGCGCGCGACGCGTCGCTGCGCTTCAGCCACGAGCGCGCGGGCGAGCGCTCGCGACTCCTGACCGGCGTCGATTTCGTGACGCGCTTCAACCTCCGTGCGTCGGGCTCGATCGAAGACGCGGACCGCTACGACGGCGGCTTGTTCGTCTCGTGGGACGGCCGCGTCACGAGCGCGCTGCAGCTGGCGGCCGGCGGGCGCGTCGACGCGATCGGCACGCGCAACAACGGCGGCTACTTCGGCGACCGCGAGACGGACGACACGGCGTTCTCCGGCTTCGCGGCCGCGACGGCGGGGCCGTTTTCCGGCGTGACGGCGACGTTCCAGGTCGCGCGCGGCTATCGCGAGCCGGTGCTCTCCGACCGCTACTTCCGCGGCATCAGCGGCCGCGGCTTCATCACCGGCAATCCCGACCTCGAGCCGGAGAGCAGTCTCCAGTTCGACGGCGCCGTGCGCTGGACGCGCGGCGCCACGCGCATCGCGCTCTTCGGCTACGAGTACCGCATCACCAACCTCGTCGAGCGCTACCGCGCCGGCGCCGACTTTTTCTTCCGCAACCAGGGAGAGGCTCGAGTGCGCGGAATCGAGGCCGAGGTGGCGACGCGGCTCTTCGAGCGCCTCGAAGTGCAGCTCGGCGGCGCCATCGCCCGCGGCGAGACCGGCACCGGCACCGCGCTCGACGACATCGCTCCGCCGACAGTGCACGCCGCGCTGCGCTATGCGCTGCCGCGCGCGTCGGTGTTCCTCAGCACGTCCGCGTACGCGCGCGACGATCGTCCGGGACCGGTGGAAGTGGAGCGGCCCGGCTACCTGGAAATCGACGCCGGGACGGGCTGGCGCTTCTCGGAATGGTTCGAAGTGCGGCTGGTGGTGCGCAACCTGACGAACGTGCAGCGGTTCGGATCGACGGATGCGGCGGCGGCGTTCGCGCCGGGACGCAGCATCACCGTCGGCATCAACCGTTGATTGATGCCGCCTCCCCCCGCGGTGTCATCCCAATGGCCTTAACTTAGCGCGAGCGAAAACCCCTCATCCGCCTTCGGCACCTTCTCCCCTCACGAGGGGAGAAGGGCAACAAATGGAGCGTCTGGCGAGAGCCATGTTTGTTGCCCCTCTCCCCGCGGTGAGC
>DASVSV010000040.1:0-7590 GCA_036387915.1 Thermoanaerobaculia bacterium | reverse complement strand
ATGCGTCCCGGCGTCGCCGGCGTGGACGAGCTGAATCGCCTGCTGCAGCGCACGCTCAACCCGTCGTCACAGGGCGGCCAGCGCATCCAGCGCGGCACGCAGTGGCTCACGCCCGGCGACAAGGTGATGCAGACGCAGAACAACTACGACAAGGAAGTCTTCAACGGCGACGTCGGGATCGTGCGCGACGTCGATGCCGAGGAGGACCTGCTGACCGTCGACTTCGACGGCTTCGTCGTCGAGTACAGCGGCACGGAAATCGACCAGGTCATGCTCGCCTACGCCACCACCGTGCACAAGGCGCAGGGCAGTGAGTTCCCATGCGTCGTGATCCCCATCGTCGGCGCGCACTCGATCATGCTGCAGCGCAACCTGCTCTACACCGCCGTCACGCGGGGACAGAAGTTCGTGATCCTGGTCGGCGAGGAGTACGCCATCCGCCGCGCGGTGCAGAACGCGAGCGGCACGAAGCGCTGGACCCGGCTCGCGGCCATCCTGGCGAAGGACCTCAGCCCGGCGAAGGACCTCACGCATTGATGCCTTATCCTTGCGTCAGCAATGTCCGAGCAGTGGATCCCCGGTCCTCCCACTGAAAACTACTGGGACGCCTGTCCCGATTTTCGCGCGCTCTGCAAACGCAAGCTGTCCGAAGGTGCGTTCGCGTGGGCGGAGCCTCAGTTGTCGGCGATGGGGGAGCAGTCGGCGAAGATCGTCGCGCCGCTCGCCGCGATCGCCGACGTCGAGCAGCCGCGCCTCGTGACGCACGACGCCCGCGGCGAGCGCATCTCGCGCGTCGACTATCACACCTCGTATCGCGAGATGGAGCGCATCGCGTATGGCTCCGGCATGATCGCGATGAAGTACCAGACCCACGAGCACTCCCGCGAAGCGCCCTTCATCGGCTTCGCCCTCGGCTACATGTTCGCGATGGCCGAATGCGGCCTCTATTGCCCGCTCTGCATGACCGACGGCGTGGCCCGCGTGCTCACGCGTCACGGCACGCACGAACAGGTCGTGCGCGTCGTGCCGCATCTCACGTCCACCGACCCGAAGACGCTCTGGACCGGCGGCATGTGGCTCACCGAGCGCGCCGGCGGCTCCGACGTCGGTGCCAACGAGACCGTGGCGCGCAAGGACGCCGACGGCACGTGGCGCCTCTCGGGGCACAAGTGGTTCTGCTCCAACGTCGACGCGCAGGCGGTGCTCGTCACCGCGCGCGCGAACGGCGGCGAGGGGACGAAGGGACTGCGCACGTTTCTGCTCGAGACTCGCGACAATCCGGGAGTGATCATCGAACGTTTGAAGCCGAAGCTCGGCGTGCGCTCCATGGCCACCGGCGAGGTGACGCTCGTCGACGCGCGCGCGGAGGAAGTGGGCAGTTTCGCCGCGATGGCGGACATGCTCAACCTCTCCCGCCTCTACAACGCCGTGGCCTCGGTCGCGCTGATCTCGCGCGCCGTCCTCGAGTCGCGCCACTACATCGAGCGGCGCCACGCGTTCGGCCGCCCGGTCATCGAGTTCCCGCTGGCGCAGGAGACGTTCTTCGACATGGAGGCGGAGCACGTCGGCGCGATGCTGATCACGTTCGAGGCCGTTGACGCGCTCGTGCGTGCCGATGCCGGCGACGAGGACGCGGCGAAGATGCTGCGCATCCTGACGCCGATCGTGAAGGCGGTGACGGGGAAGCTGGCCGTGCCGTGTGTCTCCGAGGCCATGGAGCTGATCGGCGGGAACGGCTACATAGAAGAAAGCCCGATGCCGCGCCTCCTGCGCGACGCCCAGGTGCTGCCGATCTGGGAAGGAACGACGAACATCCTCGTGCTCGACGCGTTGCGGGTCATGCATCGCGATTCGAGCCAGGAGTTGCTGCTGTCGCGCATCCGCAAACAGTTCCCGCGCGAGGCCGACGCGCTCGCGTACACGTTTGCCAACCTCGACGAGTCCGACGCGCGCTGCTGGATCGACCGCCTGGCCCGCCTCCTCGAGCTCACGCTGCTCCTCGAAGCCGGACACGGCGAGTATGCGGATCGGTTGAAGAATCGTCCCCTCGGCATGATTCCGGGCGCGCGTAGCTTTTGATTTGCGTTACGCGTTACTGGTTACTCGTTGCTCGGCTGAGGTGCCTTTAGCCACTGAGGCACGAGCTCGCTGAGCTCGCGCACAATCCGTGAACCAGTCCCCTCTCCCCGCGCACGGGGAGAGGGGACTGGGTCGCGCTAGACGCAACGAGCTAGGCGGTAACGACTACGTCCGCGTACTCCACCTGCAACGTGGCGTGCGTCGCCCCGCGCTCCACCAGCCACCGCCCGACCGCCGCGACGTAGAGCCGCTGCGACCAGAATTGCGACAGGTCGTCGTACGCGTCGCCGATCGCTTCCGGCTTCTGCGCGGTCGTCATTGCCGCGCGCAGCTTGCGGCCGCCGCCGGCAAACGCGTCCAGACGGCGCCGCAGTTGCGGATGTCCTTCGCCCACGGTCCAAGCGAATGAGCCGGGCCCATTCGTCCGCTCGAAGAGCGTCAGGCCGCTGTTCACGCGGATGGCGCTCGTCTGGCCGCTTTCGAGCCACTCGCGCCACGCCTTCGTGTACGTGTCGCGGCGCGCCGCGAACGTGCGGCGCTCGGGGAAGTTGCTCATGTACGGCATGGCCATCGCCAGCGGCTCGGCCCACGATGCGACGTCTGTGTCGTGCGCGATTGCCGACGCGAGCTCGTCGCGATCGAGCGTCAGTTGCACGCGCAGCGAGCCCTTCCTGCCGATCGCCTCCGCGAAATCGGCGAGCGGCGGCACGGCCACGTCCCACATCGCGGCGAGATCGAGCATCCGCTCCAGATCGTCTTCGCGAATCGCGCCGCGGTCGATCGACATCAGCAGATGCAGGCCGTAGTCGAAGTCGCGCGACGTCGGATTCGCGAGGAACTCCTTCATCTGCGCCTTGAGGTCGACCGTCCACTCGAAGTCGTTCTGCGGGACGTTCTTCTCGTCGTACTTGCGCGTGCCGCTGCACGTGATCAGCTGGAAGCCGCCGTCGAGCGACGTGCGCGTCATCATCTCCAGCTTGCTGGTGTCCTGGGTTTTCAGCGCCCACTTGCCGAGGCCGAGGGTGAAGCCGAAGGAAGAGCGGCGGGTGAGGGTGGACTGGTTCAGGTAGTTCACGAGCCTGCGCGCGTTCACGTCCTGGCGCAGGGCGTCGCTGATCTTCGCGAAGTTGCCGCCGAGGACGAGCGCGTGATCGCCGGCCAGACGGGTGTCGTCGAGCAGGAGGAAGTCGGCGATGGAGTCGTTCTCCTTGATGCGCGCGTACTCGTACTCGAAGCCCGCGGACGCCTTCCAGCGCACCGCCTCTTCGAGTTTGCCCTTCACCACCTCGCGTAATTTCAGGGCCTGCTCCGGCGCGTCGGCGAAGATCGCATCGAGCACTTCCTCGACGCCCGGCGCGCCGCTGACGTCCAGTCCGAGGGAGACGTCGATGCCGAAGGTGTTGCTGCGCGTGGCGGCCTTCTTCACCGCGAAGCGATAGTGCCCGTCGCCGGTGCGCGAGATGACGACGGAGAACGTGTCCGTCACCTTGACCGCTGCGGAGGTCGTGAGGCCGCTCTTCAGTTTCACGGAGACCGGCGTGTGGCCGCTGAAGAGCTCCGGCAGTTTCGTCGCCAGGACGTCGGACCACGAGAAGCTGACCGACGCCGTCAGCGCGCCGCCGAGCTCCATCGCCAGCGCCTCGCCCGGCTGCAGTTTCTTCACGTCGTCGAGGTCGAACAGGGTGCGCGGCGACCCGAGATCGTTCGTGACCGCGCTCCACGCGTCGTCGGTGGCGGAGTGCAGCCGATAGTCGATCAGTGCCACGTCGCCCGACGCACCCAGCGCCGCGTCCATCAGCGGAATCTTCCCCTCCGCCTTCGCCGCGAGCCGGTACTTCACCCACGCCGACTGCAGCGCGAACGGAATGTGCGCGGCGTCGTTCTTCCCGAACACCGAGTCCTCATCCTTGTCCTCGGCGCGATTGAGCACGCGCACCGCCAGCTCCGCCGACGGCTTGAAGACGACGTTCGTCACCTTCAACGAAGAGGTGACCTTCGCCTGCAGCAGCGAATCGCCGACCTGCGACAGAGAGTGATCGAAAAGCGCGTGGCGGAGCACGTCCAGATCAACCGTGAGTTGTGGCATGCGGGGAGGATAACGCGGCTATCAGAAGAGCTTCAACCCCTTGGCCTGCGCTTCGGCGAGGAGGTCGAGGAACTTGCCGCGAGGGATCTCGCGGGCGCCGAGGAGTTGCATGTGCGGGGTCATGACCTGGCAGTCGAGGAAGGTGGCGCCGCGGGTGCGGAGGTGGTCGATGAGGAAGAGCAGGGCCAGCTTGGAGGCGTCGGGGCGGCGGTGGAACATCGACTCGCCGGTGAAGACGCCGCCGGCGTCGACGCCGTACAGGCCGCCGACGAGCGAGCCGCTCTCCCAAACTTCGACGCTGTGCACGTCGCCGGCCGCGTTGAAGCGGGTGTAGGCGTCGACGATGTTCGGGGCGATCCACGTGCCGTCCTGGTCCGGCCGCTCCGCATTCGCGCAGGCATCGAGCACCGAACGGAATTCGCGGTCGATGGTGAACGTGTACGGCGCGCGCTTCTGTGCTTTGCGCAACGAACGGCCAACGTGCAGCTCGTCGAAAAAGATCACCGTGCGCAGCCGCGGCGAGAACCACGGCAGCGGCAGCCCCTCGTGCGGCCACGGAAAGATCCCCTTGCGATACGCCTCGCGCAACGTCTCCACGCGCAGGTCTTCGCCCATCGCGACGACGTCGCTCGGGGCGTAGCGGGGATCGGGGAACGTCGACATCGCGACGCGAGAGTATCAGGCTCGTATAGGAGGGTGTCTCAAACCGTCCTCTGGCGGGTTCTCACGCCGGAGGCGTGACGTACGGTAGCCGGTGGTAAGCGCCGAAGGCGCGCCACCACCGGTAATGGTGCGACGACGATTCGCACCCTGAAAGGGTGCCGTACGCGACCCCTCCGGGGTCGGAGATGATGGCCGACGGGATCCGGTGGTGGAGCGCCGTCGGCGCTTACCACCGGCTACCCTACGTCACGCCTCCGGCGTGACAAAGCAGAATGACAGTTTTGAGACACCCTCCGCTAGCCGCCGCTTTCCTATGCGCGCGCCAGCAACGCAAGACGCACCCAAACGGCAGGTCGCCCCCCGAATAGGAAAGCGGCGGCCGGGCCGCCGCACTCCATATCAGTAATCGAGCTTCAGCGTGTCGCCTTCGGCGTCGACGACGACCGTGCCGCCGTCGGCCAGCTTGCCGAACAGGATCGCGTCGACGAGCGGCTCCTTGATCTTCTGCGAGATCAGGCGCGCCATGGGGCGGGCGCCGAAGGCTTTGTCGTAGCCGTGTTTGGCGAGCCAGGCGCGGCCGGCGTCGCGGAGCTCGAGGGTGACCTTCTTGGCCACGAGCTGCGTCTGCAGCTCGGCGATGAACTTGTCGACGACCTGCTGGATGATCTCGAACGACAGCGGATGGAACGCGATCCACGCGTCGAGGCGGTTGCGGAACTCGGGCGCGAACGTCCGCTCGATCGCGCCGCGGCCCTGACCGCTGGCGCCGCTCTGGAAGAAGCCCGGCGCGGCGTCGGTCATCTCGCGGCCGCCGGCGTTGGTGGTCATGATCATGATCACGTTGCGGAAATCGGCCTTCTTGCCGTTGTTGTCGGTCAGCGTGGCGTGATCCATCACCTGCAGCAGGATGGAGAAGAGATTCGGGTGCGCCTTCTCGATCTCGTCGAGCACGAGCACGGCGTACGGCGTCTTCTGGATCGCGTCGGTGAGCAGTCCGCCCTGGTCGAAGCCGACGTAGCCCGGGGGCGCGCCGATCAGGCGCGACACGGTGTGCGGCTCCATGTACTCGCTCATGTCGAAGCGGATGAACTCCACGCCGAGCGATTGCGCGAGCTGCTTGGCCAGCTCGGTCTTGCCGACGCCGGTCGGGCCGGAGAAGAGGAACGAGCCGATCGGCTTGTCCGGATTGCCGAGGCCGGAGCGGGAGAGCTTGATGGCGCTGACGATCTGCTGGATGGCGTGATCCTGACCGTAGATCACGCGGCGCAGATCGGCGTCGAGTGCCTGCAGGCGGTCCTTCTCCGAGACCGCGATCGTGCGCGGCGGGATCTTCGCGATCTTCGAGACGACGGTCTCCACTTCATGCACGCCGATCGCGGAGCCGGTCACGCCGAGCATGCGCGCCCGCGCTCCCGCCTCGTCCAGCACGTCGATGGCTTTGTCGGGCAGATGGCGGTCGTGGATGTACTTCGCGGCCAGCTCGGCGGCGAGGCGGATGGCCTCGTCGGTGAAAGTCACGCCGTGATGCTCTTCGTAGTACTTCTTGAGGCCGGTGAGGATCTCGATCGTCTCCTCGACGGTCGGCTCGCCGATCTCGATTTTCTGGAAGCGCCGCGCCAGCGCGCGGTCGCGCTCGAACGACTGCTTGTACTCGCCGTACGTGGTCGAGCCGATCACGCGCAGCTTGCCCGAGGCGATGGCGGGCTTGAGCATGTTCGAGGCGTCCATCGTGCCGCCGCTGACCGCGCCGGCGCCGACGATGGTGTGGATCTCGTCGATGAAGAGAATGGCGTCCTTCTTCTCGACGAGCGCGGCGATGACGGCTTTGAGTCGCTGCTCGAACTCGCCGCGATACTTCGTCCCGGCCAGCACGGAGCCCATGTCCAGCGACCAGACTTCGACGTGCTTGAGGACCTGCGGCACGTCCCCTTCGCTGATCTTCAGCGCCAGCCCCTCGGCGATGGCGGTCTTGCCGACACCCGGCTCGCCGACGTAGAGCGGGTTGTTCTTGCGGCGGCGGCAGAGGATCTGGACGGTGCGCTCGAGCTCCGCGGAGCGGCCGATGACCGGGTCGATCTCGCCCTTCTTGGCGCGCTCGAGCAGATTGACGGCGAACGCTTTCAGCGGATCGCGCGCGGGGGCGGGGCCTTCTTCCTCGGTGGCGATGCCGGCCGGCGTGATCTCGGCGCCGTCCTTCGGGATGCCGTGCGAGATGTACGTCAGCACGTCCAGCTTGTTGACGCCCTGCGTGCGGAGGAGGAACACGGCGTGCGATTTCTCGGCCTGGAAGACAGCGGCCAGCATCTGGCCCGTGTCCACTTCCTTACGGCCCGAGCTCTGCGCGTGCAGCTGCGCGTACTGAATGACGCGCTGCAGCATGGTGGTCAGCGTCGGCTGCAGGTCGTGCTCGTCCAGCTCTTCGTAGGTCTTGCTGATGAAGTCGTCGAGCTGCGTCTTCAACTCCTCGACGTCGCCGCCGCACGCGCGAACGATGTCGATGACCTCGCGGTCATGCAGCAGCGCGAACAGCAGATGCTCGAGGGTGACGTACTCGTTCCGCCGGCGATTGGCTTCATTCACCGCGAATTCGAAAGTAGCTTGCAGGGTCTTGGCGATCATGATCGTTTAGAGGAAAGAGGAAGGAGAAAAGAGGAAAGAGGAGAAGCGTGAGACCGCGCGGAGCGTCCTCTTTCCTCCTTCCTCTTTTCTCTTTCCTCTGTTCATGCCTCTTCCATAGTAGCGAGTAACGGGTATTCGTGCTC
>DASVSV010000039.1:0-6324 GCA_036387915.1 Thermoanaerobaculia bacterium | reverse complement strand
TAGAAAAAAAAGGGCGGGCTTGCGCCCGCCCTTTTGTGACAGCGTGGTTGTTGCGTTACCGCATACTCATGCCGCGTTTGCGAAGCAGTCCGGCGCCGATGGCCAGGGCCGCGAGGCCTCCGAGCACCATGCCGGGGTTCTTCTGCGCCATACCGCGGACGTTGTTCAACTGGCCGCGCACGTCGACGTTCTTCATATTGCCGCCGAGCGCACCGATCTTGCTCTGGTCGATTCCGAGTTTGCTCAGGATCCCGCCGAAACCGCTCGCCGGGCTGCTGCCCGTCTGCGGCGTGGCGTCCTGAGGCAGATACGGGTGGAACTGACTGGTAGGATTCGTGTTGTCAACCATTCAAGTCCTCCTTTACGGTTATTAGTAGTTGCTAATCGAGTGCCAAGTTCTTCCAAAATCAAGCATTTAAGCTGAGGTAATGACGATGGCTGGTAATCCTCGGGAGCATGTCAAGGACAAGGGATTCTGGGACGGCGGCGCGCCGGGACACACCAACGACGACCAGACCGCGGGCCGCCCCAGCGGTTTCCCCGGCACGCGCAAGCCGAAGAGGATGGGCATCCGCACGGACATCGAGTTTCCGCCGGACGACCCGGCCAAGAAGCACGAGCCGAAGACGTAGTTTTTGAGTTTATCCCGCGCGTAGACGCGGGATCTCCGGAGCCCTCTGGACCAACATGCCCCGTAACACGCGCGTGCAGGGTGCACCGGAGATCCCGCGTCTACGCGCGGGATAAACTGCTACAGCCCGACGATGTTGTAGCCGCAGTCGACGAACATGATCTCGCCGGTGATGGCGCTCGACATCGGCGACAGCAGGAAGAGGCCGGCGTTGGCGATCTCCTCCAGCTCCACGTTGCGGCGCAGCGGCGCGCGCTCGGCGTGATGCTTCAGCATCCCGGTGAAGCCCTTGATGCCGCGCGCGGCGAGTGTGTTCACGGGGCCGGCGGAGAGGGCGTTGACGCGGATGTTGCGCGGGCCGAGGTTGGCGGCCAGGTAGCGGACGCTGGCTTCGAGCGAGGCCTTGGCCACGCCCATCACGTTGTAGCCCTCGACCGCTTTCTGCGCGCCGTAGTACGACAACGCCAGCACCGAGCCGCCACCCGCTTTCTCGAAGTGCGGCAGTGCCGCTTTGGTCAACGCGACGAGGGAGTACGCGGAGATGTCGTGCGCGAGCTTGAAGCCGTCGCGCGAGGTCTCGACGAAGTCACGTTCGAGGTCTTCCTTCGGGGCGTACGCCACCGAGTGCAGAAGCGCGTCGAGGCGTCCGTAGTCGGAGGAGACGCGGTCGAACACGCTGGCGATCTCGGCGTCGTTCGTCACGTCGCACGGGAGCAGCAGCGCGTCCGGCATCGACGCGGAAGTGAGCGCTTCCACGCTCTCCTTCAGCCGCTCTCCCTGGTAGGTGAAGGCCAGGCGCATCCCTTCCTTCGCGAGCGACTGCGCGATCGCCCATGCGATCGAGCGCTTGTTGGCGACCCCGAAAACGATCCCGGTCTTCCCTTCCAGCAATGCCATGCGGCGGATGATATCAGCGCGCGTGTCGGGCCACTTCGGCGTTCATCCGGCCGGTGACGGT
Source organism: Thermoanaerobaculia bacterium (assembly GCA_036387915.1). Lineage (GTDB taxonomy): Bacteria > Acidobacteriota > Thermoanaerobaculia > Gp7-AA8 > Gp7-AA8 > QHVT01. Next base: position 4,735 of record DASVSV010000039.1, on the reverse strand, counting down.
CTTCCAGAGCATCACGTAATCGGCGGCCAGCGAGTAGAAGGGGTGGCCGAAGGTGGCGGGCTTGTTGTGCTCGACGAAAAAGTGCGCGTACCACGCGAACGCGTAGCCGATCAGCGGCGCGCCGAGCAAGTACCAGGGGCTGACGGCGATGCCGAGAACGATCATGCCCAGCGCGAGAATCGAGCCGATGGCGTGCAGGACTCGCGTGCGCGGCCGCGAGTGGGCGCGGACGTAATAGGGCCAGAATTCGGCGAACGTCTTGATGTCCATCTGCGTGCGGGCCTGATTTTCGCACGACGGGTGAGCATGGCGCAGGATTTCGAAACGCTTTTCAAAGACATCTTCGGCGAGCCCCTCAGCCGCCTCACCCAGTTCCAGTCCGACCAGCTCGGGAAGCTGACCACCCGTCTGCAGGAGATCGCCCGCGACGCGGTCAAAGACGACCTGAGCCGCATGCAGCAGGAAGTGACGGACCTCCGCACACGCCTGGCCCGCATCGAGCAGGAGCGCGCCCAGGCCGCCGCCGACTCGCTCGAAACTTCGTTCTAGGCCTGTTCCGGCCGACGCCGGGGGCAGCGCGCGAGTGCCGGCCCATGTACCCCCCGTGTCATCCCAATGGCCTTAACTTAGCGCGAGCGAAAACCCCTCATCCGCCTCGGCACCTTCTCCCCTCACGAGGGGAGAAGGGCAACAAATGGAGCGTCTGGCGAGAGCCATGTTTGTTGCCCCTCTCCCCGCGGTGAGCGGGGAGAGGGTGCCCGAAGGGCGGGTGAGGGGGCGTGCAAATTGCGCTAAGTTAAGGCCATTGGGATGACAGTTCGGCACGCCGGGCCGCTCGTCGCGAGACGGCACGCTCACGTTTGAAGTTTGCGCACACGACCACCTGGCTTCGCGGCACGTTTCGCGCGAGGGCTCCCTTGACTCTTCGCTGCGCTCAGGGTTGGAAGTTGGGCCGAAGGGCAGATGTCGTTCAGCACACAGTTTGGACAATCCGGCTTGCGCGCGATACACACCCGCCGTCCGTGCAGAATCAGATGATTCGCGAAGCGAGTCCAGTCCGCGCGCGGCACGATCTTCATCAGATCCTTCTCGATGTCGACAGGGTCCGCGTGTTTCGTGAACGCGAGGCGGCCGGAGAGCCGCGTCACGTGCGTGTCCACGATGACGCCGGCGTTGATCCCCATCGCATTGCCGAGGACCACGTTCGCGGTCTTGCGTCCGACGCCGGGCAGCTCGACCAGCTCCTCCATCGTGCGCGGCACTTCGCCGCCGTGACGTTCGACGATGGCCTTCGAGCAGTTGATGACTGCTCTGGCCTTGTTGCGAAAGAAGCCGGTCTGCTTGACGGCGGTCTCCATTTCCACGAGGTCCGCGTTCGCGAAGGCGTGTGCGTCGGGGTACTTGCGGAACAGCGACTTGGTGACGATGTTCACGCGCACGTCCGTCGACTGCGCGGCAAGGATCGTGGCGATGAGCAGCTCGAACGGGTTGGTGAAGTCGAGCTCCACTTTCGCGTCGGGGTAGCTCTCGGCCAGGCGGCGGTTCACTTCGGCGGCGCGTGTCTTGCGGTCCATCTTCATCAAAGTTGCTGGTTCCTGGTTGCTGATTACTAGTACAGCATCGCATGAGCGAGACCGCACTAGTCACCAGCAACCAGAAACCAGGAACGTTTCACTAGTCACCAGCAACCAGAAACCAGTAACGTTCCCCTCATGACCACCACCGTCTCCACCCCGCGAGTCATCCGCGCGCCGCGCGGCAACGAGCTCTCCTGCCAGAGCTGGCAGACCGAGGCCGCGCTGCGCATGCTCATGAACAACCTCGACCCCGAGGTGGCGGAGCGGCCGGAGCAGCTGATCGTGTACGGCGGGATCGGCAAGGCCGCGCGCAACTGGGAGTGCTACGACGCCATCGTGGCCACGCTCAAGCGCCTGAAGAACGACGAGACGCTGCTCGTGCAGTCCGGCAAGCCGGTGGGCGTCTTCCGCACGCACGAGAACGCACCGCGCGTGCTGATCGCGAATTCGAACCTCGTCCCGCACTGGGGCACCTGGGACGAGTTCCGCCGCCTCGACGCCCTCGGCCTGACGATGTACGGCCAGATGACCGCGGGCTCGTGGATCTACATCGGCACGCAGGGCATCCTGCAGGGCACGTTCGAGTGCTTCGCCGCGGTGGCCAAGAAGCACTTCGGCGACTCGCTCCGCGGGAAGCTGGTCGTCACCGCCGGCCTCGGCGGGATGGGGGGCGCGCAGCCGCTCGCCGCCACGATGAACGACGGCACGGCCCTGATCGCGGAAGTGGATCGCACGCGCATCCAGCGCCGTCTCGAGAAGCGCTACCTCGACGAAGAGGCGCCGTCGCTCGACGCCGCCATCGCGCGCGCACTCGAAGCGCGCGACGCCGGCGAGGCCGTGTCGATCGGCGTCGTCGCGAACGCGGTGGAACTGCTCGAAGCGCTCCTCGAGCGCGGCATCGTGCCGGACGTCCTCACCGACCAGACCTCGGCGCACGACGAGCTGACGGGCTACGTCCCCACCGACATGACTTTTGATGACGCTTTATCGCTACGCGATACTGATCCTGAAAAGTACATCGCTTTATCGTACGAGACGATGGCCCGTCACCTGCGCGCGATGCTCGAGCTGCAGAACCGCGGCTCCGTGACCTTCGACTACGGCAACAACCTCCGCGGCCAGGCCATCAAGCACGGCGTGATGAACGCGTTCGACGTCGGCGGCTTCGTGCCGCTCTTCATCCGGCCCCTTTTCTGCGAAGGGCGCGGACCGTTTCGCTGGGCCGCGCTCTCCGGCGATCCGAACGACATCTTCGTCACCGACGAGGCCATCCTGGAGCTCTTCCCGAACGACGCCGCGCTGCACCGCTGGGTGCGCATGGCGCAGAAGCGCGTCGAGTTCCAGGGGCTGCCGGCGCGGATCTGCTGGCTCGGCTACGGCGAGCGCGACAAGGCCGGCCTGCTCTTCAACCGTCTGGTCGCGGAGAAGAAGGTCAGCGCGCCGATCGTCATCGGACGCGACCACCTCGACGCCGGCAGCGTGGCCTCGCCGAATCGGGAGACCGAGGCCATGAGGGACGGTTCCGATGCGATCGCGGACTGGCCGATCCTCAACGCCTTGCTCAACACCGCGGCGGGCGCGACGTGGGTGTCGCTGCATCACGGCGGCGGCGTCGGCATCGGCTATTCCTTACACGCGGGGATGGTCGTCGTCGCGGACGGCACCGAGGCCGCGGCGGAGCGTTTGCGCCGCGTGCTGACCACCGATCCCGGCACGGGCGTCATGCGTCACGCCGATGCCGGCTACGATATCGCCGTCGACGTGGCCCGCGAGCGCGGAGTCGATATTCCGATGCTGGACGGAGGCGCAGAGGCAGGCTCATAGGCTCACCGGCTCATAGGCTCATAGGGGCGGCGGCGCGGCCCGATGCGACTCTGAGACTGTGAGACTCTTAGGCTATGAGACTCTGAGGCTATGAGACTGTGAGCCTCTGAGCCTCCGCTCCTTCCCGTGCGAATAGGGGACTGGACGCGCGGGTTGTGGTACGGACCAGAATCGCCTTGGAGGTGTGTCATCGAAGCTCGGCAGCAAATGAAGAAAGACTGGGTGAACATCCTGTTCCTCACCCTCACCCCCGTCATCGGCATCGCCGGGACGGCCGCATACACGTATTCACGCGGATTCAGTCTGTGGATGCCGATGCTCCTCCTCGGCATGTACCTGGCGGTCGGCATGTCGATCTGCGCCGGCTACCACCGCTTCTTCTCGCACAAGAGCTACGAGGCGCATCCGGTCGTGCAGTCGTTCTTCGCGTTTTTCGGCGCGATGGCGGCGCAGAACTCGATCCTCTGGTGGTCGTCGAGCCACCGCGTGCACCACAAGTACGCCGACAGGGACTGGGATCCGTACAACATCCAGCGCGGCTTCTGGTGGGCGCACATCCTCTGGATTTTCTACAAGAACGAAGAGCGCGACGAAACGTTCGCGAACTCGCCGGACCTGAAGGCGAACAAGATCGTGATGTGGCAGCACAAGTACCACAAGCACGTGCTGATCCTCGGCGGCTTCGGCCTGCCGGCGCTGATCGGCGCCGCGTTCGGCGACCCGATCGCCGGCCTGCTCTGGGGCGGCTTCGCCCGCGTCGCGGTCATCCATCACACGACGTTCTTCGTGAACTCGCTGGCGCACTTTTTAGGCAAGCCGGCCTTCGACGCCACGCACTCGGCCCGCGATAACTGGGCCGTCGCGCTGGTCACGCTCGGCGAGGGATATCACTCGTTCCATCACCGCTTCCCCGCCGACTTCCGCAACGGCATCCGCTGGTATCACTGGGACCCGGCAAAGTGGTTCATCGCCGCCGCCAGGTACTTCGGTCTCGCGTCGAACCTCCTGACCACACCGCTGCCGCAGATCGAGCAGGCTCGCATGTCGGCCGCGCTGCGCGTGGTCGAGTCGAAGGTCCAGACCGCGCAGGGCACCCTCGCCGACGAGGCCCGCCGCCGCCTGCGCGTCGCCACCGACCACCTCGAGCGCGCCATCGCCCTCTGGCGCAAAGCGCTCGAAGAGCGCGCGCGGGGCTCCGCCTGGCGCAAGACGCAGAAGATGTCCACCCGCCACGTCCGCCGCTCCCGCCGCCACTGGAAGCGCGCCGTGCGCATTCTGCAGGCCGCGTAAGTCTCCAAACGTAGGGCGTGGCTTCAGCCCGCCCCTCCGCGGGT
>DASVSV010000038.1:0-4959 GCA_036387915.1 Thermoanaerobaculia bacterium | reverse complement strand
GATTGTGTCCGCAGCCGTGGCCCGGCGCTCCAGCCTCCAGGGCCTCCTTCACCGGCTGCGCCTTCTGCGAGATGCCGGGCAGCGCGTCGTACTCGCCCATGATCCCGATGACCGGCTTGCCGCTGCCGAACTCCGCGACGAAAGCCGTCGGTAGATTGCCGACGCCGCGGGTGACGCGGAAGCCCTCCGCCTGCGCCCAGTCCGCAAGCGCCTTGGACGAGCGCGTCTCCTTCAGCGCCGTCTCCGCGTAGCGCCAGATCTCGTCGGAGAGCTTGACCATTTCGGCCTCGTTCGCGTCGATGGTCTTGATCGTGGCGCTCTTCGTCTCCGCGAAGCGCATGTTGTCGATTGAAGTTGCGAAAAGGGTAGGGGCGAGCAGGAGCGTGCACAGCAGTGTTCGCATGGCGAGCGATTGTACGGGCTAAAATCGCCGCGTATGCAAGTGGACATCGCCGACCTCGAAACGCACCGCTCCTCACTCACCGGCCACTGTTACCGGATGCTCGGCTCGGCCGCCGATGCCGACGACGCGGTGCAGGAGACGATCGTGCGCGCGTGGCGGAGTCTGGACCGTTTCGAAGGACGCGCGTCGCTGCGCACGTGGCTGCACCGGATCGCGACCAACGTCTGTCTCGACCAGCTCTCCGACGGCTCGCGGCGCATGCGCCCGTTCGAGGAAGGTCCGGACGGCTCGGTGGAGAGCGTGCTGCAGACGCGCGATCGCACGCACTGGCTCGAGCCGATCGCGGACGCGCGCGTGCTTCCATCCGACGCCGATCCGTTCGAGCGGACGATGCTGCGGCAGAGCATCCGGCTCGCATTCGTAGCCGCGCTGCAGCATCTGCCGCCGCGCCAGCGCGCCGCGCTCATTCTGGCCGAGGTCCTGGGCTGGTCGGCCGCGGAAGTGGCGGAATGTCTCGAGACGTCGGTCGCGGCGGTGAACAGCTATCTGCAGCGCGCCCGCGCCACGATGGCCGCACGCAACGCCGCGCCCGCAACGGACGAACTGACCGACGAGCAGTCGTCGCTGCTCGAACGCTACGTCGACGCGTTCCACAACTACGACGTCGACGCGCTGGCGTCGCTGCTCCGCGAGGACGCCACGTTCTCGATGCCGCCGTACACGCTCTGGCTGCGCGGACCGGAACCGGTGCACGCCTGGCTGACCGGCCCCGGCGCCGAATGCCGCGGCTCGCGCCTCGTCCCCGTCGCCGCCTCCGGCTCACCGGCGTTCGCGCAGTATCGCCGCGGTGCGACCGAGGGAACGTACCAGGCGTGGGGCCTGATCGTGCTCGAGCTCTCCGGCGACCGCATTACGGCCTGGAACTCGTTCCTCGACACAGAGAAACTCTTCCCGATGTTCGGTCTGCCCCTGCATCTAACGTCGCCCGACGCGTAATCCAGACGACAGGCGTGCGTAAGGCTAGGCCAACCAGCGCCGCCGGTCGCACCGGCCCGCCGGAGGCCCCTCGTGCTTTTTTTCACCACCGACCGATGAGTTCCCGCTCGCCCCACCGTCTATGGAGAGAAAAAGGAGCCGAACCATGAAATCGCGCGAGCTGTTCGTCAACATCGCCGTCCGCGACCTCGAGAAGTCGAAGGCCTTCTTCACCGCCCTCGGCTTCACGTTCAACCCGCAGTTCACCGACGACAAAGCGGCCTGCATGATCGTCAGCGACAAGGCGTACTTCATGTTGCTGACCGAGCCGTTTTTCCAGGGCTTCACCAGGCGTAAGCCGGCCGACACCAGCACGCACACCGAGGCCATGTTCGCGCTCTCGTGTGAGAGCAGGGCCGAAGTCGACCAGATCGTGCGCAAAGCCATCGACGCCGGCGGCAGCCAGGCCATGGATTCGATGGACCACGGCTTCATGTACGCCTGGAGCTTCTACGACCTCGACGGCCATCACTGGGAAGTGCTCTGGATGGATCCGGCGGCGGTGCAGTGATCGTCCGCTAGTCCAGCAGCTTCTCGAGCAGCGGCGCGCGGATGTAGAGGGAGCCGAGGGTGAGCGCGTCCTGCTCGTCTTCGGCCTTCACGTCGAAGGTCAACTTCTTGACCTTGAGCAATGTCGTCTTCGGGAAGCGGCGGAAGTTGAGCTCCACGTGGACCGGCGTGCCGCGGATCGTGCGGGCGAGGGCGGCGGTGCCGGGGGAGATGCCGCGCACGAGCTCCTCGCTGATACGGCGGAGCTGCGGGTTTTCGGGGATGGCGTCGGTCGTCCAGTAGTCGATCCAGCCGGCCGGGCCGTAGACGAGGCGGTGGCGCGTCGCGTCGATGCCGGAGACTTTACCGCGCGCCGTCCGACCGCGCTCCGGCACGAGGCCGCGCTCGAGCGCGCCCGCGGAGCCGGCGAGTTTCTGGAGGATCGGCGCGATCTCGGCGACCGACACGTCGACGTACATCCGCGCCAGCGGGTTGACCACCGTCACCGCCGCCGCCCCGTTCTTCGAAAAACTATCCAGCCACAGCGCCTCGGCCCGCACGCCCGAGGCGTAGGCGTGCACTTCGACGGCGCCGAAGCGGCCGAGGTAGGGGAAGACGGCGGCCGGCGTGGCCTCGAGCTCGAGGTGATAACGCTTCGTTTGGGCCGCGGCGTCGAGGGCGAGGAGAACGAGGATCGAGAAAACCAGGGGCATGCGCATCGAACGTCATCGTACGGGGGTTGGGGAGGAAAGAGAAAGGAGGAAGGAGGAAAGAGGACGCTCCGCGATCAGCCGCGCTCGCCGTGACCGGCCGGGACGGCGGCGGTCCCACCTCTTTCCTCCTTCCTCTTTTCTCTTTCCTCCCGATCGATTACCACCACTCTTCGATCGGCGGCGCTCCCGCATCGAGATCGATCGTTTGGCCCGGCCGCGGCACAACCAGTGTGATGCCGGCTTTGCGCGCGGCGGCGACGGCGCGGTCGGGGGGCTCGCGCCAGGCGTGGAAGCCGAGGTTGAAGGTGGCCCAGTGCACGGGGAGCATGACCTTGCCGCCCAGGTCGACGTGCGCGCGCACCGCGTCCTCGGGGTCGAGGTGGATGGACTCCCATGTTTCGTCGTACGCGCCGATCTTGATCAGGGTCAGGTCGAACGGGCCGTGCTGCTGGCCGATGGTCTTGAAGCCGGGGAAGTAGCCGGTGTCGCCGCTGAAGTAGAAACGGTGCGCCGGACCTTTGACCACCCACGAGGCCCAGAGCGTCTGGTTGTTGTAGCGCGGATTGCGTCCGCTGTAATGCCGCGACGGCGTGGCGGTGACGTGCAGGCCGGCGACGTCGGCGCTCTCGTTCCAGTCGAGCTCCACGATCTGCCGCGCCGGGACACCCCAGCGCTCGAGGTGCGCGCCGATACCGAGGGGAACGGCGAAGGGAGTGCCCTTCGCGGCCAGGGCGCGGACGACAGGCATGTCGAGATGGTCATAGTGATCGTGCGAGATGACCACGACGTCGATCGGCGGCAGCTCGGCGAGCGCGATCGGCGGCGCGTGAAAGCGCTTCGGCCCGACCAGCGTCGACGGCGAACAGCGCTCGCTCCAGACTGGATCGGTGAGCACGCGATGTCCGTCGATCTCGACGAGCACCGTCGCCCAGCCGAGCCACGTCGCCCGCAGACCGGGCGCCTGCGCGAGCGCGGGACGCATCACCGGTACGGGCCGCACCGGCTCGCGCTGCTCCTTGCCGAAAAACTGGCGGCGCATCATTTCCCAATTCGACGCGGTCGTGAGCGGCGCCTGCTGCTGGTTGGTGAACCTGTTGTGGGCGATGTATTGCGGCGAGCGCCGGACGCGCTGCAACCGCCCTCCCTCCGGCCGGCCGCCGAGCGAGACCAGCCATCCGGTGGAACGGAGCAGCACGAGCACCGTGGCGATGAAGAGCCCGCCCAGCACGAGCAGGATGCGCCGCCAGCGGCGAGGTTTACGCGTCATCCGCTCAGCATACGACGCGGAGCGTCTGGAGTAACGGCAGCGCATGCGGCCCACCCACGGGAGGGGCGGGCTGAAGCCGCGCCCTACGTTTGCACGGTCCGCGTGGTGTTGACGGTCGGCGTCGTACTCACGCGTTCCCCGCGCTGCCCGTCCGCGTACGAGGACCGCGCCGGACCGCAGGGTGTGGCTTCAGCCCGCCCCTCCCGTGGGTGGGCGGAAGCCACGCCCTACGTTTGCACGGTCCGCGTCGTGTTGACGGTCGGCGTGGTACTCACGCGTTCCTCGCGCTGCCCGTCCGCGTACGAGGAACGCGCCGAACGTAGGGCGTGGCTTCAGCCCGCCCCTCCCGTGGGTGGGCGGAAGCCGCCTCCTATCTGTTCACCGTCTTCGTCTCAGCGGCGCGAATGCGAGCGTGACGCGTTCGCGTGCGCGCCGCAGGCGGATGGCTACGGGACGCCAGCGTTTGCTCTCCGCGAGGTCGTCGAAGAGGGAGTAGGCGACCGGGGTCACGAGCAGTGTGAGCAGGAGCGAGAGCGACTGCCCTCCGATGACCACGATGGCGATCGAGCGGCGTTCCTCGGCGCCGGGGCCGGTGCCGAGGGCGAGGGGGAGCATGCCGGCCACGAGGGCGAGCGTGGTCATGAGGATCGGGCGCAGGCGGTCGCGGTTGGCCTGCAGGATCGCTTCCGCGCGCTCCATGCCGTGCGCGCGCAGGTTGTTCATGTGGTCGACCTGCAGGATCGAGTTCTTCTTCACGACTCCGAACAGCACCAGGATGCCGAGGGCGGAGTAGAGGTTGAGCGTGCTGCCGGTGAGCCATTGCGAGAGCAGTGCGAACGGGATCGCCAGCGGCAGCGACAGCAGGATCGTGATCGGGTGGATCGTGCTCTCGAACTGCGACGCCAGAATCATGTACATGAACACGATCGACAGCAGGAAGGCCCAGAGGAACTCGTTGAACGTCCGTTCCAGCTCGCGGCCGCGGCCCGTGACCGTGGTCGTGTAGCCGGAGGGGAGTCCCATCTTCACGATCTCGGCGCGCATGGCCTCGA
>DASVSV010000037.1:0-4489 GCA_036387915.1 Thermoanaerobaculia bacterium | reverse complement strand
CGACTCACGCTCGGGATGACATGACTGAACGATGAACCTCGACGCGATCAAGAACGGCATCCTGGCGGGGAAGAACCGGCCGCTGGCGCAGGCGATCTCGCTCGTCGAGTCGCATGACCAGCGGGCGGCGGCGCTCCTCGCGGAGCTCTATCCGCAGACCGGACGGGCGCGCATCCTCGGCATCACCGGCTCGCCGGGTGCGGGCAAGTCGACGCTGGTGGCGGCGATGGCGCGGCACTATCGCGCGCAAGGAAAGCGCATCGGCATCATCGCCGTCGACCCGACGTCCCCCTTCACCGGCGGCGCAATCCTCGGCGACCGCATCCGCATGGCCGATCTCTACACCGACCCGCACATCTTCATCCGCTCGATGGCCACACGCGGCTTCCTCGGCGGACTGGCCAAGGCCACGAACGACGCGGTGGACATCCTCGACGCGGCCGGCTTCGACGTTGTCCTCGTGGAGACAGTCGGCGTGGGGCAGGACGAGGTGGAGGTCGTGCGCACCGTGCAGACGAACCTGGTCGTGCTCGTGCCGGGGATGGGCGACGACATCCAGGCCATCAAGGCCGGGATCATGGAGATCGGCGACGTCTTCGTCGTCAACAAGGCCGATCGTCCCGGCGCGGACAAGACCGTCACCGAGATCACGATGATGATGTCGCTGGTCGAGGAGCACGGCGACTACGTCCCGCCGATCGTGAAGACGGTCGCGTCGAAGTCGCAGGGGATCGCGGAGCTCGACGAGGCCATCGTGAAGCACTACGACTACCTGGCCGCGTCGGGCGAGCTCGATCGCCGCAACCGCGACCGCGTGCGCATCCGGATCGAGACGCAGCTCAAGGAGCGCTTCATGGAGCGCCTGATCGGCGTGACCATCGGCCGCGACGAGTACGAGCAACTCCTCGACGACGTGCTGCGCAAGAAGAACAATCCGTACGAGGCGGCCGAGGGCGTGCTGGCGCGGGTGCGGTTTGAGGCGGATTGAGGATTGAGGATTGAGAATTGAGGATGCGCGGGGACGGAATCCTCAATCCTCAATCCTTCATCCTCAATCCTTCATCCTCAATCCCGTAAAGTAGAATGCGCGCCCCATGAAGAAGACCACGAACGACGAACAGATGACGCTCGACGGAACGGAAGAGGCGGAGATCCTGGCCCGGCTCAGCGAGCGGGTGGAGAAGGCCGTCGGAACGATCCAGGAGCTGCGCCGCGAGCGCGACCAGCTCCGCTCGCGCGTCGAAGAGCTGGAGACGCGCGTCAAGGACGCCGACGAAGCGAGCACGCGCCTGGAGACGCTGGAAGAGGAGCAGGATCGCCTGCGCGCCGAGCGGACCGAGATCCGCGGACGCATCGAGAACATTCTCTCCAGCCTCGAAGCGCTGGAGCCGTGATTCTTTATGGAGTGCGGCGGCCCGGCCGCCGCTTTCGTATTCGCTCGCAGCACTGCCGAGACGCACCAACATGGCGGGTCGCACCCGAATATGAAAGCGGCGGCCAGGGACGCCGCACTCCATAGAAGCTACATTTCCAGGAGCAGCCGCTCCCGGCACCTCTCCAGCCTTCGCCACGCCACGCCCTCGTTGAACGACGCGTCGACGAGCAGGACGACGTAGTAGCCGTCCTTGACGTCGTAGCTGAGGACGGCGTTGTCGGCGAACTGCAGCTTGAAGCGTTGCGGCTCGCCGGCGTCGGCGTTGGAGCAGAGCGTGCGGAGCTGCATCAGGAAGATGCCCTGGTAGGCGCCGAGGATGCGGAGATTGTGGTCGCTGAGATCGCGGTCGCAGACCAGCTCCACGGTCTCCCCTTCGTAGTCGAGAAAGAGCGCGGCCAGTGCGCCGTGCGTGGTGACCAGGAGCTCGTCGAGGATCAAACGGAACAAGCGCGTCTCACTCCCACAGCACCAGAAACTTCCGCGCCTCGGCCGCCTCCGCCGATTGCGGCGCGAGCTCGACGACGCGTTTCAGATACGACTTCGCCACGTCCGCGCGTCCCGCCTTCTGCGCCGAGACGCCGAAGCGCAGCAGCGCCACCGTCGATTCGGGATGCGTCTTCAGGTAATCGAGGTACGCGCGTCCCGCATTCTGCAGGTCGCCGCGTTTCTCGCGCAGCAGGCCCATGTAGAGCAGCGCGCCGTCGAGTTTCTCGTCGAGCTTCATGGCCCGGTCCAGCCACGTCTCCGCCTCGGCCGAACGTCCGACGCGGTCCAGCGCCAGCGCGAGGTGATACGCGGCGTCGCCGCGTACGAGCGAGTGCTCGTCGTTCGCCAGTGCCTCGAGATCGGCGATCGCCTTCGCGGTCTGCCCCTGCCGCAGGAACGTGATGCCGCGATTGAGGCGGGCCTGCTCCAGCCGCGCGTCGAGCCGCAGCGCCTCGTTGAACGACGCCAGCGCCTTTGGGAGGTCGCCGGCGACCATCTGCGACAGCCCGCGGCGATTGGCCGTATCGGCCGGCGTGCGCTCGCAGACCGGAGCCGAGGCCACCGTGGCCGCCGATACCGTCAACGAACCGAGGAGGAGGACCGCCGCGATCAGGCTGCGCCTCGCACCTGTTCTTCGATCTGGATGTCGCCGCGCTTCACCGCCGTCACGAACGCGTCCACCACGCGCGGGTCGAAGCGCGTCCCGGCGAAGCTCTTGATCTTCTCGACGACGTAGCCGAGCTCCATCGCCTTCTGATACGGACGGTTCGTGGTCATGGCGTCGAACGTGTCGGCGATGGCCACGATGCGGGCCTGCATCGGGATCTGTTCGCCCTCGAGATTGTCGGGGTAGCCGCCGCCGCTCCATTTCTCATGGTGATACTTCATCCCGGGGATGATGTCGATGAGCTGCGCCACACCGCTCATGATTGCGGCGCCTTTGGCGGGATGCTGCTTCATCACTTCGAACTCGTCCTCGCTCAGCGCGCCCGGCTTGCGGAGGATGCGGTCGTCGATGCCGATCTTGCCGACGTCGTGCAGAAGGGCGCTGATGCGCAGGTCGCGCATCTCTTTCTCCGGAAGGTTGAGGTTCTTGCCGATGCCGATCGAGTAACGGGCCACGCGCTCCGAGTGGCCGCGCGTGTACGGGTCCTTCGCGTCGATGGCCGCGGCCAGCATGCGCACGGAGTTGATGAAGAGGAGATGGTTCTCGTGCGCCGCTTTCTTGAGCTGCGCGACGGCGCTCTCGATCGACGTCGACATGGCGTTGAAGTTCGCCGCCAGCTCGCCGATCTCGTTGTGCGTCTTCAGCTCGACGCGCTGCTGATAGTTGCCCTGCGCGATCTCGTGCGTGCGCTCGGCCAGCAGGCGGATCGGCTTCGAGATCCCCGACGCGAACACGACCGCCGCGATGACGGCCAGCACGAGCGCGATGGTCACCCACTGCAGCGTGGCCTGGATCATCTGGTCCACCGAGGCGAAGGCCTGCTTCTCCGGCTTCTGCACGATCACGCCGAGGTTCGGCGGGGCAGGGGCGACGGTACCGAGGAGCTTCACGCCCTTGTCCTGATACGACTCGGTGAGGCGGACCGGCACCGGCGCGCGCTCGAAATCGCTGACGATCTTCAGCGACGAGAAATCGGGATGCTGCACTTCGACCGCCGGCTCGCTATGCGCGACCACGCGTCCGTCGCGGTCGACGATGAACGCCGTCACGTCGCCTTTGCCTTCCTCGCGGATGCGCTCGACGATGCGGCGTAGGCTCACCAGGCCCACCACCGCGCCGACGACGGTCTCTCCATCACGCACCGGCACGGCCATCACCACCGCCGGCTGATTGAGCACGGTGACGTGCTGGATGCGGCCCGTGAACTCGGTGCCTTTCAGCGCGACGTCTTTGGCCATCTCCATCTCGCGCAGCACCGGCTCGTCGAGCTGCGCCGGCAGCGCCTCGGCACCGCGCCCTTCGGCGTTCAGCGCGCGCAGCGCGATCAGGTCGCCGTCGACGGTGAGGTAGTCGGCGATCCAGTGCGTCTGCGCCGCATATGTGAACGGGTCGGTGCCGGGCGGCAGGGCCTTGCGCATGACCACCAGGCCGCCGCCGATGCTGGTGAGCTGCTGGCGGCTGTTGGTGAGGAGGTTCTGCAGGTCGGAGGCGATGCTCACGGCCGAGCGGGTCAGGTACTTTTTCTCGAGCGTTTCGAGCGAGTCGCGGTTGATGCCGATCAGCGAGGTGTGCGAGACGATCAGCGGCACGACGGCCACCAGAACCAGCGCGCCGAGGAGCGTCCAGAGGAGGCGCGGGCGGCGCGAGCGCGGCTCCGGTGCGGCTTCAGGGGATGAACCGGACATTTCGAGCGATTATACGGGCCGATGTCTCTCGGCCTCTATCTCCACCTGCCGTTCTGCGCGACGCACTGCACCTACTGTCCGTTCGCCATCTCGACGGACCTCAGTCAGCAGAATGACTACACGGATGCGCTGATCCGCGAGATTGCAAGCTGTCATCCCGAGCGTGAGTCGAGGGACCTGGGTGTGCGGGGGCGCGCTGACCGTCCTCGGGCTCGA
>DASVSV010000036.1:0-3674 GCA_036387915.1 Thermoanaerobaculia bacterium | reverse complement strand
ACCCTCTCCCCGTGCGCGGGGAGAGGGGACTGCTTTACGCGAGCGCGGTCGATCATTGAGCGCGACACGTGCTGAGTCCTCGTCGTTGAAAGCGCTCGCGATAGACTGCCGCATCCGATGAACAGACACACCATCATCCGTGCCGCGGTGACCGTCTTCACGGCGTCGTTCTGCACGATGGTCATCGAGCTGGCGGCGGGACGCGTGCTCGCGCCGCACGTCGGCGTCTCGCTTTACACGTGGACGAGCATCATCGGCGTCGTGCTGGCCGGCATCAGCGGCGGCGCGTATGCGGGCGGCTGGCTCGCCGATCGCCGTCCGGCGCCGTCGACGCTCGGCTGGCTCCTCCTCGCCGCCGGACTCACCGCGGTCGCCATCGCGCCCGCGACGACGATCCTCGCCGGCGACGAAGGCCTGCTCACGACCCTCGGCCTCGCCACGACGCTGCTGCAGCGCGTCATTGTTCTCACGTTCCTCCTTTTCTTTCTCCCCGCTTTCTTTCTGGGGATGATCTCGCCGGTGGCGGTGAAGCTGGCCGTGCGCGATCTCGACACGGCGGGGCGCACGGTGGGAAAGATCTACGCGTTCTCCACGCTCGGCTCGATCCTGGGCACGTTCGTCACCGGCTTCTGGCTGATCGCGGAGTTCGGCACGCGGGCGACGCTGATCGGCACCGGCGTCGTCCTCATCGCCGCCGCGCTCCTCCTCGGCGACCTCCTCGGCCGCCGCGGGCGCGTCTACGCGGCGGGCGTGCTGATCGCCGGCGCCATCTTCGCGGCCGCGCAGACCAAGCCGCCGCTGCCGCCGTACCACGATCCGGTGCTGCACTCCGGCATCGGCATCATTCACTTCGACGAGAGCCAGTACTACACCATCCGCGTCGACCGCACCATCCGGGAGGACAACGGTGCGGCCATCAACGCGCTGCACCTTGATCACCTCGTGCACTCGTACTCCGATCCCGCCGACCCGACGCATCTCGAGTACGACTACCAGCGCGCGTTCAACGAAGTGATCCAGAGCGTCGCGCAGAAGCGTCCGAACTTCCGCCTGCTCTTCATCGGCGGCGGCGGCTACACACTTCCGCGGCTCGTGGTCACCGAGCATCCACACGCGCAGGTGGACGTGGTGGAGATCGACCCCGAGGTGACGCGGGTGGCGCGGCAGTGGTTCCATGTGCCGCGGACGCCGCGCATCCGCACCATCAACCAGGACGCGCGCTGGTTCGCGCTGCGATCGAACGACGAGCCGTACGACGCGATCATCATCGACGCGTTCAACGACCTGTCGGTGCCGTTCCACCTCACCACGCGCGAGGCCACCGTGAACTTCGCGCGCCTGCTGCGCCGCGACGGTACTCTGCTCGCAAACGTGATCGACGACTACGCGCGCGGCCGCTTCCTCCGTTCGTACGTGCGCACGCTGCAGTCGGTGTTCGGCGAGGGGAAGGTGTCGATCGTGATGGAGACGCGCGACGACCTGCGCAGCGAGCGCTCCACGTTCGTCGTCACCGCGTCGCGCGGTGCGACGCCAAGCTTCGCCGGCGCCGAAGTGCTGCCGCACGCGGAACTGCGCCAGTACGTCCGTTCGAACGACGCGATCGTGCTCACCGACGACTACGTCCCGGTCGACAACATGCTGGCCCCGCTCTTCACCCAGCGCTTCGTTGACGAGCAGGGGGAGTGAAGGCATAATCCGCCGTCCCGAGCGGCTGGAATGAAGGTCAGAACTGGACCGTTCACCAACCCGATGTGGGGCTGTAGCTCAGTTGGGAGAGCGCCTCGTTCGCAATGAGGAGGTCGTCGGTTCGATCCCGTCCAGCTCCACCAAATTCGATCTCACATCCAACGGCGGCCGCGAGGCCGCCGTTGCTGTTTCAGCGCGCCGGCCGGCGGCGCAGCGAGGATGGGGCGTCGAGGTGGGCGTCGTCGTGGACGCCGACGCCGAGCTGGCTCACCAGCTCACCGCCCAGCCAGGCCGTGAGGCCGGAGACGGCGAAGCCGGCGAAGGAGAGGATCAGGGCGAGCATCGAAGGGTCGGTCGGCACTTCGCGGCGCAGGTACCAGCTCGCGGCGAAGAGCAGGACGACCAGCACGTTGCCGCCGCCGTGCAACGTGCCGACGCGTTTCGCGCGCGTGGCGCGGGGGATGGCGAAGAAGTCGATCGCGCCGAAGACGGCCGCCAGCAGACCGCTGATCACGCCGGCCGCGATCATGTAATGCGCGGCGAGGAAGAGTCCCGTGTGCCGCGCCGTGATGAGCGCGATGACGTCGAAGACGACGGCGATCCCCAGGACGCCGAGCGGGAAGGGGATCAGCATCTGGTGAATGGCGTGGCCCAGGAACTTTGCTCGTGGCTCCATGGCGAGCGGAGGCGTGCAATTCAGTTGCCGCGACGTCACGCCGCGAACGGTCCGGAATGTGAAATCGTTCCGCGCATGCGATTCGTCACCACGCTTTTCGTCGCCGCCTCGCTCCTCGCCACCTCCCTGACCGCCCCACTGCTGATCGCACAGGCCGCGCCGAAGTCGCCGACGCCGAAGCCGGTCGCGCTGCCGAAGGTCACCGTCACCACCGTCGCACGCGGGCTCGAACATCCGTGGGGACTGGCGGCGCTGCCGGACGGGCGGATGCTCGTCACTGAGCGGCCGGGGCGGTTGCGCATCGTCGCGCGCGACGGAAAACTCTCCGCGCCGCTGACCGGCGTCCCGAAAGTCTACGCGGCGGGACAGGGGGGGCTGCTCGACGTCGCGCTCGATCCGAAGTTCGCGCAGAACCGCGTCATTTATCTCTCTTATGCAGAGCGCGACGAAACCAGCGGACTGGCCGGCACAGCCGTGGCGCGGGCGACGTTGCAAGCCAGCGGTCTGGCGGACGTGAAGGTCATCTACCGCCAGCATCCGAAGGTCGCGGGCACCGGCCACTACGGCTCGCGCATCGTCTTCCGCCGCGACGGCACGCTCTTCGTCACCCAGGGCGACCGGATGCGCTACAGCGAGCAGGCGCAGGACCTCGCCTCCGGCCTCGGCAAGGTGGTGCGCATCAACGCCGACGGCTCCATCCCGCGCGACAACCCGTTCGTGAACCGCAGCGGTGCGCGTCCGGAGATCTGGTCGTACGGCCATCGCAACGTGCAGTCCGCGACGCTGCACGCGGAGACGGGGCAGCTCTGGACCGTCGAGCATGGCGCGCGCGGCGGCGACGAGCTCAACAACCCGCAGCCCGGACGCAACTACGGCTGGCCGGTCATCACCTACGGCGTCGACTACTCCGGCCGGAAGATCGGCGAAGGGATCACGGCGAAGGCGGGGATGGTCCAGCCGGTCTATTACTGGGATCCGGTCATCGCGCCGTCCGGGATGATTCACTACACCGGCAACGCCTATCCCGGCTGGAAGGGGAGCTTCTTCGTCGGCTCGCTCACGCCCGGCGCCCTGGTCCGCCTGGTGACGGCGAACGGCCGCGTCACCCGCGAGGAGCGCTTCCTCGGCGATCTCTACGAGCGCATCCGCGACGTGGAGCAGGGGCCGGACGGCCGGATCTACGTCGTTACTGATGCGTCCAACGGGCGGATCCTGAGACTCGATCCACGTAAATAGCTGCAACTTCAGAAGTTACCGGAGAGTCGGGCCCGGGCAGACAGGGGCGGACGCTGTCATGCGCGCCAGAACAATA
>DASVSV010000035.1:0-16430 GCA_036387915.1 Thermoanaerobaculia bacterium | reverse complement strand
GGACTCCTCGAGCGCGGGCGGCAGGTCGACGATTGTGACCGTGACCGGGATCTCGCCGGAGTGCTCCTCCACGATCTCGCGGATCTTCTTCACCGTATCGTCCGACATGCGCGCGTACGGCACCTCGAGCGCGATCTCCTTCACCTTCTTCTCGCGGATCCCGTCGAGCGGGACGATCTCGAGCGCGGAAAGCTCCGGCGTGATCGGTGACTCGTGGAACGCCGCCGCGTGCGCGGCGAAGGTCGTGGTGGCGGCCGGCTCGTCCGCGATCGCTTCCACCGCGGCGTTGAACGCGTCCACGTCATCCGGCGCCGCGGGCGCGGCCGCGCCGCCGAAGAGCGAGAAGTTCGCCTTGTCGACGTCGGCGCCGTACTTTTCGCGCTCGATCTCCTTCGGGTCGCGATCGTCCTCCGCGTCGTCGATGCGCAGCTCGTACGCGGAGATGCGCGCGCCGCGCAGCTCCGGATGACCGCCGTACTCGTCGTCGATCTGCAGCGCGTTCTGCTCGGCCGATTGCAGCGAGGCCGAGCGTCCGGTCTGCTGTCCGCCGGTGTCCTTCACCAGCGCCGTGACCAGCACCGCCACGCCGTTGTCCAGCCAGCGCGTGTACTTGGAGTAGAGATCGGAGAAGACCACCACTTCCACCGACCCGGCCTGATCGTCGAGGAAGAACTTGGCCATCATCTTCCCCTCGTTCGGCCCCTTCTTGATCTTCGACTTCTTCATCTGCGACACGATGCCCCCGATGTGCACCGTCTCGTCGATGTACTTGTAGAGCGTGTCCGTGGTGGCGGTGGCGAAGAGGCGCAGCTCGTCGTTGTACTGATTCAGCGGATGGCCGGTGATGTAGAAGCCGAGCGTTTCTTTCTCGTAGCGCAGCCGCTCGTCCTCCGGCCACTCCGGCGCGATGCGCAGCTGCGGGGACGAGCCGGTCGTCTTCGGTGCAGCGGCGGCGAACATGCCGAAGAGCGAGTTCTGTCCGCGCTCCTTCTCCTCCTTCGCGCGCTGCGCGGAGTCGGAGGTCGAGTCGAGCTGCTCGAAGAGCGCGCGGCGCGACGTGCCGATGAAATCGAACGAGCCCGACTTCACCAGCGCCTCGAGCACCTTCTTGTTGCAGGCGCGGAGGTCGACCTCCTCGCAGAAGCCGAGGAGGGAGGTGAAGCGGCCGACCTTCTGGCGCGCCAGGAGGATCGACTCCACCGCCCCTTCGCCGACGCCCTTTACCGCGCCGAGGCCGAAGCGGATGTTCTGACCCGCCTCGCTCTTTACGACCGTAAAGAACATGTTCGACTCGTTGACGTCCGGCGGCAGCACCTCGATGCCCATCTGCTTCGCTTCGCCGATGAACTTCACCACCGCGTCGGTGCGGTCCATTTCCGACGACATCAGCGCCGCCATGAAGTGCCGCGGGTAATGCACCTTCAGCCAGGCCGTCTGATACGCCACCAGCGCGTACGCGACCGAGTGCGACTTGTTGAAGCCGTAGCGCGCGAACGGCTCGATGTAATCGAAGATCTCGTTCGCCTTCTTCTTGTCGTAGCCGTTGTTCACGGCGCCGATCACGAATCCGCCACGCTCCTTGGCCATGACCTCGGCGTCCTTCTTGCCCATGGCCTTGCGGAGCAGGTCGGCCTGGCCGAGCGAGTAGTTCGCGACCTTCTGCGCGATCTGCATGACCTGCTCCTGGTAGACGATGACGCCGTACGTCTCCTCGAGCACTTCCTTCATGGCCGGCACGACGTACTTCACCGTCTTGCCGTTCTTGCGCTTCACGTACTCGTCGACCATGCCCGCGTCGAGCGCGCCGGGGCGATAGAGCGCGTTCAGCGCGGCCAGGTCCTCGAACTGGGTCGGGCGCGCCTTGCGGAGCAGGTCCACCATGCCCCCCGACTCGAACTGGAACACGCCCTTGGTGCGCCCTTCCTGGAAGAGGCGGAAGACTTCCGGGTCGTCCAGCGGCAGGGCGTCGATGTCGATGTCCATGCCGTCGACGGCCTTGGCCGATTTGATGGCGTCGTCGATGACCGTCAGCGTGCGCAGGCCGAGGAAGTCCATCTTGACGAGGCCCATCTTCTCGACCACGCGCATGTCGAACTGCGTCACGATTTCATCGCGGTTGGTGCGGTAGAGCGGCACGTAATTCGTGACCGGCTCCGGCGTGATGACCACGCCCGCGGCGTGCATGCCGGCGTGACGGGACAGACCTTCCAGCTTCTCGCCGATCTCGATGATCTTGCGCACTTCCTCGTCGTTCTTGATGGCGTCGGCCAGCATCGGCGAGTCCTTCTTCGCGTCGGTCAGCGTGACGCCCGGGCCGCCCGGGATCATCTTCGAGATCTTGTCGACGAACGCGTACTGATGACCGAGGACTCGGCCCACGTCGCGGACGACCGACTTCGCGGCCATCGTCCCGAAGGTGATGATCTGCGCGACGTTCTCCGCGCCGTATGTGGCGCGCACGTAGTCGATGACCTCGCCGCGGCGGTTCATGCAGAAGTCGAGGTCGATGTCGGGCATCGAGATGCGCTCGGGATTGAGGAAGCGCTCGAAGAGCAGGTCGTAGTCGAGAGGATCGACGTTGGTGATCTCCAGCGCCCACGCTACGACCGAGCCGGCCGCCGAGCCGCGGCCCGGACCGACCGGGATGCCGTGGTCTTTCGCGAATTTGATGAAGTCCCAGACCACGAGGAAGTAGCCGGGGAACTGCATCCCCTTGATGATCTCGATCTCGCGCTCGAGGCGCTCCCAATACTCGGCCACCTCGTGCTTCTTGCGCTTCGCCGCGAAGAGATGGGCCATCGACGCCAGCCGTTTGTCGAGGCCGATGCGCGCCACGTTCGCGAAGTGATCCGCGAGCGTGGAGCCTTCGGGCACGGGAAACTTCGGGAGGTGATGCCCCTTCACGTCGAGCGAGAGGTTGACCCGCTCGGCGATGCGCAGCGTGTTCTCGGCGGCCTGCGGATAGTCGGCGAAGACGCGGCGCATCTCGTCGGCGTTCTTGACGTAGAAGTCGTCGGAGTAGAACTTCATCCGCTTCTCGTCGTTGAGGGTCTTGCCGGTACCGATGCAGAGCAGCACTTCGTGCGCGAAGGCGTCGGACTTGTCGAGGTAGTGCGAGTCGTTCGTGCCGACGAGCTGCAGCCCGGTCTCGTCGCCGAGCCTGGCCATCATCGGGACGATCTTCTGCTGATCCGGAATGCCGTGGTCCTGGATCTCGAGAAAGAAGTTCTCCGGCCCGAGGATGTCGCGGTACGTCAGCGCGGCGTCCTTGGCCTTCTGCCAGTTGCCGCCGGCCAGCGCCTGCGAGACTTCACCTTTCAGGCACGACGAGAGGACGATCAGTCCCTCGCGATGCTCGCGCAGCAACTCCTTGTCGATGCGCGGCTTGTAATAAAACCCCTCGGTATACCCGGCGCTGACGAGCTTGACCAGGTTCTTGTAGCCGGTGTCGTTCTGGGCCAGCACGATGAGGTGATTGTTCGCGCCGGCGTCGGCCTGCCCGTCCTCGACGCCGGCCTTGTCGTGACGTGAACCGTAGGCCACGTACATCTCGCAGCCGATGATCGGTTTCACGCCCTCCTTCTTCATGGCGTTGTAGAACTCGACCGCCCCGAACATGTTGCCGTGATCGGTGATGGCACACGCAGGCATGCCCTGCTTCGCCACGCGCTTCGCGAGCTCCTCCGGCCGGGAGGCACCGTCGAGCAGTGAGTATTCAGTGTGGAGATGGAGATGAACGAAGGACATGACCGGACGGCCGCCAGTTTGCCGCACGCCCGTCGCGATTGGCACACGGAGGTGTGCAGTGTGAGGGCGGACGCCCACCCACTCTACAAATAGTGGAGCGCGTCAGCGCCGCAGCACTTCGTTCCGCACCAGCCACTCCCCGTCGAACGTCACCGGCACGCCGGCGCCGTTGCGTTCCGCGTGGATGTGCAGGTGGGGCTCGGTGGTGTTGCCGGAGTTGCCGACGCGGCCGAGGGGCTGACCTTTGCGCAGCGGTGCGCCGGGGCGGACGGCCACGCTGCCGCGCTGCAGGTGCGCGAGCAGCACGTCGACGTCGCCGCAGCGGACGATCACGTGATTGCCGGGCAGCGCCTTTTCATCGCGCCGGTCCGGCAGCCCGTCGACCGCCGCGCGCACGGTCCCGTCGCATGGGCTGAGCACCGGCGTGCCGAAGATCCGGTAGCGGGTGTTGTCGGCGGGGAAGAATCCGCGCGCGCGCATCCCCGCGCCGTTCACTTTCATGATGTCGAGGGCGTACTTTTGCGTGGGGTGGTAGTGATGCATGTTCGCGGCGGACGTGCTGCCGCCATGGCCGGCCATGTACGCGCCGTCGCGCAACGGAAACGCGAGATCGATCGCTCCCGGCGGCACCTGATGTCCGCGCAGGACGCCGATGGCCACGCCGCCGAAGAAGACGCCCATCAACACCTTCACCAGCGCCCGCAACGGCGACTCCGGCTTCGACTCCTCGGCCGGCGCGCGCCGCAACGACCTCACCACGGCCGCCACGAACAGCACGATCAGCAGGTAACGCACCGGCAGCCCGAAGATCCCCCACGGCGCGGCCAGCACACTGAACCCCACGATCCCCGACGCCAGCAAGAGTGTCGCAATCCACCCGCTCAACGGCCTGCGCGAGCGCCGCCAGAGCATCGTGATGACGATCAGCGGAAGGGCGACGGTGAGGATGAAAAGACGGAGGGCGGCCACTTACGAATCAAACGCCACGCCGCCGATGGGCCGTCCGTGACGCGACCCCGGATCGACGCGCGAATCCAGCAGCTCGCGGAGGTTCGTCATCTCGAGGAAGAGGTGGCGGTGGCGGATGGAGTGGACGGCGATGGAGACGAAGAGCAGGGCCAGGACGGCGAAGAAGACCCGCGACGCCGGAGAGGACGCGGGGAGCGGGGCCGTCGAGGTGCGCAGGAACATCTCCTGCGACACGATCAGGGCGAAGAGGGGCAGGGGGAAGAAGACGAGGGCGGAGAGAAAGCGGCTCGCCTGGATGCTGAAGTAGGGGCGCAGCGAGAGGATGCTCAGCGAGACGAAGAAGCCGAGGACCATGATCGCCGCGAAGTGGATCTCGTCGAGTGCTGTGCCGCCGATGGCAGTGATCCGCCACTGCAGGAACAGCACGGCGGCGAGGGTGAACGTCGCCGCGGTCACGGCCAGCAGGGCCACGAACGCGGCGAAGAGGTTGCGCGCCGCGAGCAGGGCGGCCATGCGCAGGAAGAGGCCGGCGATGGCCAGTCCCGAAACGAACGCGGCCACGATGGTCCAGAGCGCGTTCGGGCCGCCTGGCAGGCCGGCGAACGCGAGCGCTCCGTCGCGCAGTTCCCGGGCAGCCTCCGCGGCGCTGGTCAGCGCCAGAAAGAGGCAGAATGCCGTACCGGTGTAGAAAAGGACCTTGGGCATGACCGACTCGGCAATGGTAACAGAGCGGGTGGCCCTACTCTTTCATCGAGATGATGTGGTCGAGCCGGATCTCCAGCGGACCGGAGTCGGAGGCGAAGCGGATGAACTCCGCGCCTTCGGCCGTGTAGACATCCTCGACCCGCCCCTTCTCCTTCTGTGTCACTCCGTCCAGATCGAACTCGATCTCCACTTCCGACTTGTGCATCGCGGCGGCTTCGAGCTGGTCGTGGTAGTCGCAGGAAACCGGCTCGTAACGTTCCTCGGACATGCAAATCCTCCGCGCTCGACTCTTACAAGGAAGATGCCGGGAGCGGCTGAAGCGCCGTCGCACATCTGCTACGATCTCGCGCGGTCCCGATGTCCAATCTCTTTCGTTTCGACACGCTCGCCTCGGCATTGCCGCTCATCTCGGCCGGCATCCTGCTGCTCATCCTCATCATCTCGTTCCGCTCGCGAGCCAAGGTCTTCTGCCAGTACCTCGAGACGATGACCGGCATCAGCCTCAGGCCTGCTGATGTCCGCCGCGTTTACCGCGAAAGAGGACGCGAAGGCGTCCGCGAGCTCTTCCTCGACCTGATCATCCGCGAGGACCTCAAGGAAGGCCCGCTCGATCCCGACGCGTCGCAGAGCCGCAAGGTCGCGAGCCCGTAAGGGGAGGTTCCGGTGTCAAAGCGGAAAACGCGGTGAGTTCCGGCGGGCTCGACGCCTGCCAGGCGGCATGACCTCACTCCGGCACACGTTTTCGCAAACCAGAAGGCGATTTACGCCGTAGACACGCGGTGGCGTACTCCGTTCCGGGAACGCCGCCTGTAGACTTCGCCGCTTCATCTTTTCGACAACAAGGAGAACTATGTTTCGTTCACGCATCCTGGCGGCCGCACTTTGTGCGCTCGCACTGCCGGCCGCGGCCTTCGCGCAGGCAGCCGACATCCTCCCCTTCAAGGCCTCGGAGAAAACGCTCCCGAACGGCCTGAAGGTCATCGTGGTGCCGACCGGCTTCCCGAACATCGTCTCGCTGCAGATCCCGGTGCAGACCGGCTCGCGCAACGAGGTCGAGCCGGGCAAGTCGGGCTTCGCGCACTTTTTCGAGCACGTGATGTTCCGCGGTACGGAGAAGTACTCGCCCGAGGCTTACAACGCCATCATCACCAAGGCGGGCGCGCGGCAGAACGCGTACACCTCGGACGACCTGACGAACTACCACGTCACCTTCGCCAAGGACGACCTCGAGAAGATGCTCGAGATCGAGGCCGACCGCTTCAAGAACCTCTCGTACAGCGAGGAAGTCTTCAAGACCGAGGCGCGGGCGGTGCTGGGCGAGTACAACAAGAACTCGCAGAGCCCGATCCGCAAGATCATCGAAGTGCAGCGCGACGCCGCGTACACCACGCACCCGTACAAGCACACCACGATGGGCTTCATCAAAGACATCGAGGACATGCCCAACCAGTACGAGTACGCGAAGACCTTCTTCTCGCGCTGGTACCGTCCGGAGAAGACCACCATCATCGTGGCCGGCGACGTCGAGCCGAACCGCGTCTTCCCGCTGGTCGAGAAATACTGGGGTGACTGGAAGCAGGGCACTTCACCGTCGACATCCCGCAGGAGCCGGAGCACAAAGGCCCGGTCTACGCGCACGTTCCCTGGACCTCCCCCACCATTCCGTGGGTCACGGTCGCCTTCCACGGACCGGCCGCGCTGCAGATGAAGGAGCAGGGCGCGTTCGACGTCATGTTCGACCTCTCGTTCGGCCAGACCTCCGACCTCTACAAGCGCCTCGTCGAGCAGGAGCAGAAAGTCGACCAGCTCTTCTTCTTCGGCGGACCGAACGTCGACCCGACGCTCTTCACCGTCTTCGCGCGCGTGAAGGACGGCAAGGACGCGACGTACGTCCGCGACTCGATCCTGGAGACGTTCGCCAAGCTGCGCGCCACGCAGCTCGACGCCACGCGCGTCGCCGACGCGAAGTCGAACGCGCGCTACTCGTTCGTGCGCGCGCTCGACAACACCGACGCCATCGCGTCGACCGTCGCCAGCTTCGCGCACTTCGAGCGCTCGTACGACACGATCAACCGCTACTTCCGCGAGCTGGCCACCATCACGCCGGCCTCCATCCAGCAGACCGCGCAGAAGTACTTCACCGACAAGAACCTCGTCGTGACGACGCTCTCCCAGCAGCCGCTGGCGGACGACGTCAGGAAGATCCCGTCGCTGCAGTCGATGACTTCCGCCGCGTCGCAGGGCGGGCAGCAGGCGCAGATCCGCTTCGTCGAGCAGAAGTCGGTGCTCCCGAACGTGATGGTCAAGCTCCTCTTCACGGTCGGCTCGGGCACCGACCCGAAAGGCAAGGAAGGTCTCGCGCAGCTCGCCTCGTCGATGATCACCGACGCCGGCTCGAAAGAGATGCGCATCGACGAGATCAACAAGGCCCTCTACCCGATCGCGGGCGCGTTCTACGGCCAGGTCGACAAGGAGATGACGACCTTCACCGGCGTGGTGCACAAGGAAAACGTCGACCGCTTCCTGGGCATCGTGCTGCCGCAGCTCCTCACGCCCGGTTTCCGCGAGGAGGATTTCCAGCGCCTCAAGGACCAGCAGCTCAACGCGCTGCAGCAGGACCTGCGCAACAACAATGAAGAGGAACTGGGCAAAGAACAGCTCCAGAACGTGATCTTCGACGGCACGCCATACGGCCACACGGTCCTCGGCACGGTGGCGGGCCTCAAGTCGATCACGCTCGACGACGTGAAGAAGTTCGTGGCCGACAATTACAACGCCACGAACGTGGTCATCGGCCTCTCCGGCGATTACCCCGAGACGCTGGTCAAGAGGTTGACTGCCGACCTCGGCGCGCTCGGCGCCGGCGGCGAGGAGCAGGCCATCGCCCAGCTCACGCCGTACAAGGGGAAGGCCCCGCAGGGCCTCGCCGTGCAGATCGTGAAGAAGGAAACGCGCGCGACGGCCATCTCGATGGGCCACCCCATTCCGGTGACGCGCAACGCCGCCGACTTTGCGGCGCTCAACGTCGCCCGGGCGTGGCTCGGCGAGCATCGCGCGTCGATGTCGCACCTGTACGACCGCATCCGTGAGGCGCGCGGCCTGAACTACGGCGACTACGCGTACATCGAGTACTTCAATCGCCCCGGCAATCAGTTCTTCCCGTCGCCGAACATCGCCCGCCGCAATCAGCTCTTCGAGATCTGGATCCGTCCGGTGGTCCCGGAGAACGCGCAGATGGCCATGCGCCTGGCGCTGTACGAGACGCAGAAGATGATCGACAACGGTCTGTCGCAGGAGGACTTCGACAAGACCCGCGATTACATGATGAAGAACGTCTACCTGCTCACCGCCAACCAGAACCAGCGCCTCGGCTACGCGCTCGATTCGTGGTGGTACGGCATCGGCGACTACGCCGAGACGATGCGCGCCGCGTACGCGAAGCTCACGCGCGACGACGTCAACAAGGCGATCAAGAAGTACCTCTCGGCGAAGAACCTCCAGGTGGTGATCGTCACCAGGGATGCCGAGGGATTGCGGGACACGCTGCTGAAGGACGAGCCGTCGTCGATCAAGTACGACGCGCCGAAACCGCAGCTCGCGGAAGAGGACAAGGTGATCGGCAGCTACAAGCTGAACATCAAACCCGAGAACGTGAAGATCGTCAGCGTGGACGACGTCTTTTCGAAGTGATTACGTGGAGCGGCGGGCTTCAGCCCGCCGCTCCCGATCGCGAACGCGCGTAAACTGTAGCCATGGCCCCGCAGACCTCGATCAAGCTCACCTACGAGGACTACGCCACGATTCCCGACGACGGTCGTCGCCACGAGATCATCGACGGAGAGCATTACGTGAATCCTGCGCCGAACATCAAACACCAGACCGTGTCGATGCGCCTGGCCGCCGCCCTCTACAACTTCGTCACCGCGAACTCGCTCGGCCAGGTGTTCCATCCGCGGATCGACGTGGTGCTGTCTGAATACGACGTCGTGGAGCCCGACCTGCTGTTCATCAGTAATGCTCGCGCGCACATCATCACCGCGAAAAACATTCAGGGGGCGCCCGATCTCATCGTCGAGATCCTCTCCTCGAACCGCGACTACGACGAGCGCCTGAAGTACCGGACGTACGAGCGCGCCGGCGTGGCGGAATACTGGATCATCGATCCGTTCGACGACACCGTGACGATCTTCCGCCGCGCCGGAACCCGCTTCCAGCGCATCGAGACGACCGACACCCTGACCACCCCACTCCTCCCCGGCTTCGCCCTCTCTCTCCGCTCCCTCTTCGCCTGACACACAATTATTTGTTGTACAAATAACCGAACTCTTCGGGTATTCTCTCCACGGTCCCCGAAAATCGATCGAGAGAGAGAAATCCGATGAAAAACCACTTGCTGCTGCAGCGCATGTTCGGTGCGCTCGTGCTTTTGGCCGCGCTTCCGCTTTCCGCCGCCACCGCCGTCGTTACCAACACGAATGACTCCGGAACCGGCTCGCTGCGCGCGGCGCTGACGCAGGCCGCGGCCGGCACGGTCGACCGGATCGAGTTCTCGATCGGCAGCGGACCGCAGACCATCCAGCCGCTGACGGAGCTGCCCGCGGTGACTTCGTACTCGATCGCCATCGACGCCACCACGCAGCCCGGGTACAGCGGGAGACCGCTGATCGAGCTCGACGGCTCGCTCGTGGCGGGCAACTCCTGGGACACCGCCGGGCTGACGGTGCGCGGTGACGTGCTCGGCATGGCCATCGGCAACTTCGTCGGTTCGGCCATCAGCATCAACGGCGGCCGCGTCCTCGGCTGCCATCTGGGGACCGACCGCACCGGCACGATCGCCCGGCCGAACGCCTATGGCGTTTACGTCGAGTATGGAATCCACGACGTCACGATCGGCGGCGGGAATCCGGAGGACGCCAATCTGATCTCCGCCAACTCGTACGGCGTCCGGATCGCCTCGCCAATGCGGACGTCGATCCAGGGCAACACCTTCGGCAGCAACCTGGCGCAGACCGCCCGGCTCGGCAACACCTCGTACCACGTCGCGGCCTACTACCAGTACGTCAGCACCATCCTCATCGGAGGCGTGACGCCGAACGTCTTCGTCGGCGCCTCGGTGGCTATCGACGTCTACGACACCGACAACGTCTGGGTCCTGCGGAATTTCATCGGCGTCACGCCCGCCGGGACGGTCATTCCGAATCAGACCGGCATCGGGATCTACCAGTCCCACGACACCACGGTCGCCGGCAACGTCATTCGCGGCAACTCCACCGCCATCTTCGTCAGCGGCACCGCTCTCCGGAACGAGTTCCTCGAGAACTCCATCAGCGGCAACTCTTTCGGGATCGACCTCCAGACCGGATTCACGAACGGCCCGACGCCGAACGACGCCGACGACAGCGACACCGGCCCGAACAACGCCATCAACTTTCCGGTCCTGACGCGCGCGAAAGTCGGCGTCAGCACGATGATCCACGGGACGCTCTCGACCGCGCCCAACCGCACCAACCGCGTCGATCTCTTCTCCAACTCCTCCTGCAACGCCTCCGGCTACGGCGAAGGACGGGACTGGCTGGGCGGATATGACGTGACCACCGACGCTACCGGGCAGGCCGCCTTCTCGTTCGAGCTGCCGTGGATGGCACCCGGCACGGTCATCACTGCCACCGCCACCACCAGCGTCGAAGGTACGTCCGAGTTCTCCCGCTGCGTCACTGTCGAAGGCCCGGGCATCTTCTCGTTCCAGAACGCCACACTCTCCGCAAATGAAAACGGCAACGCGACGGTCACGGTGCGCCGTGCCCAGGGCGCATCAGGCGCGGCCTCGGTCGCGTACGCGGTCGCGGGCGGCACGGCCACCGCCGGCGCGGACTTCAACGGCGGCAGCGGGACGCTTTCCTTCGCCGACGGCGAGACGCAGAAGAGCTTCACCGTCACGATGGTCAACGACGCGAGCTATGAGTCGAGCGAGACCATCGTCCTCGCGCTGAGCAATCCCACCGCCGGCACGGAAGTCGGCCCGCCCAACACCACCACCATCACGATCAACGACAACGACCCGCCGCCCGCCGTCACCATCCACGACCTGGAGGTGGCCGAGGGGAAC
Organism: Thermoanaerobaculia bacterium; assembly: GCA_036387915.1. Classification (GTDB taxonomy): domain Bacteria; phylum Acidobacteriota; class Thermoanaerobaculia; order Gp7-AA8; family Gp7-AA8; genus QHVT01. Next base: position 4,903 of record DASVSV010000035.1, on the reverse strand, counting down.
GCCGGCAACCACGTCGCGCAGGCGCGCTTCACGCTCTCCTCTCCGGCCTCCGCGCCGGTGAACGTCCCGTACACGCTCTACTCCTGGACCGCCTCCGCGGGCAGCGATTACGTCGGCGGCGGCGGGACGGTCACGTTCCTGCCGGGCGAAACGGAGAAGTTCGCGTCGATCACGATCATCGGCGATACGACGTACGAGAACGACGAGTTCTTTGAAATCTACAGCCCGAACTTCGGCTACGCGTTGGTGACTATTCTCAACGACGACACGGCGCCCACGGTCACCGCCCAGGACCTCACCGTCATCGAAGGCGACGTCACGTCGACCGCCACCATCACCCTCGCCGCGACGCAGCCGATCTTCGGATTCGTCGGGGTGTCGCTCGTTCCCGTCAACGCGCAGTCGCCGGCCGACTTCATTGCGACGAGCACCTTCGTGCAGTTCAGCGGCCAGACGTCGCGCACCGTCAATGTGACGATCGTCGGCGACGACGAGCCGGAGCCGAACGAAACGTTTCGCGTGGTGCTGCACCGGCTCTCCGGGACGTTCGACGTCGCCGAGGGCGTGGTGACGATTACGAACGACGACATCGGCATCGGTCCCGCCGAACGGGCCGTCGCCGTCGGCTCCACCGGCGCCTTCACCGTGCAACTCGGCGATTCCTACTCGCAGGACCTCACGCTGACGCTCACCACCGACGCGCCCGACGCGGTCTCCGTGCCGGCCACGCTGGTCATCCCCGCCGGCAGCGTCGGCACGGAGTTCAACGTCTCGGCGCTGCTCCCCGGCCGCACCGCCACCATCTCCGTCACACTCCCCGCCCTTCTCGGCGGCACGACGCACGAGGTGCGCGCGCACACCTACACGAAAGCGACGCTTCATTTCACACCGGCGCATCTGGAGCTACTCGAAGGACAGACCGCCAACGTCACCGTCTCCGTAAGCCCGGCGAACGCGATGACCATCGGTCTCGTCGCCACCGGCGGCGTCCAGGTGCCGTCGTCGCTGACCATTCCCGCCGGCGGCAGCGCCACGTTCACTGTCAAAGCGACGCGTATCGGCGCATTCACCATCGACGCGCAACTGCCCGCGGAGCATGGCAGCGAGGTGCAGTCGCTCTTCGGCGACGTGCGCACCACCCCGACCACACCGGCCATCCTCGGCATCACACCCTCCTACGGTCCGACTTCCGGCGGCACCGCGGTCTCGATCTCGGGCGCGAATTTGCGCGCTGGCTGCACGATCGCATTCGGCGGCGTGCCCGCGAGCTCGGTGCAGTTCGTCAACACCACGACCATGACCGCCGTCACGCCCGCGCACGCCACCGGCGGAGTGGCGGTCATGCTTCGCTGCGGCGAGGACGTGATGCACTTCGCGAACGGCTTCGCCTTCGTCTCCGCATCGCCGCTGGCTTCCGAGGTGCTGCCGCGCGCCGGGACGACCACGGGTGGGACGCACGTGCGCGTCACCGGCGACAACTTCGACAGCTCGTGCTGGGTCTTCTTCGGCAGCAACGCCGCGACACAGGTCGTGATGCGCGATCAGAACACCATCACCGCCGTCACACCGGCGCGGGCGCCGGGCACGGTCGACGTGACGGTGCGCTGCAGCGGCGGCACGTACGCGATCCCCGCCGCGTACGAATTCAACAACGCCACGATCCCGACGCCGTTCATCAGCAGCATCGAGCCGTCCGCGGCGGCACCGGGCGAAGTGGTCACGATCCGCGGTCTCGACCTGCGGCCCGACGTCGCGGTGACGTTCGCCACGACTGGCGCGACGATCCTCGACTCGACGCCCGTGACGCTGGTCGTGCGCGTGCCGGAGCTCCCCGCCGGCCAGGTCAGCGTCACCCTGACCGATCACCTCGGCCGCACGTCGACGAGCGGTCCCGTGTTCTCGGTGCTCGAGGCACGTCCGCCGCGCATCACCTCTCTCGCGCCTTCGATCCTCCCGACCGGCGGAGAGCTCGCCCTCGGCGGCGAAGGCTTCCGTCCCGGCTACACCTTCGAGGTCGGCGGCCGCCCCGCGGCCATCGTCGAGATGAACTACACGCGCGTCGTGCTGCGTCTCGCCTCTGACACTCCGGCCGGCTCGCATCCCGTCCACGTGCGCAACAGCAGCGGCGCCCTCGCGGCAGTGGGACTGAACGTGCAGGTCGCTGCCAGCGGTCTCACCGTCAGCTCCGTCGACCCGCGCTGCGCCAGCACCGACGGCGGCATCTTCGCCACCATCCACGGCCGCGGCTTCACGCCGGCAGTGACGGTCTCGTTCGACCTCGTGCCCGCGACCGACATCACGCTCCTCGACCCGACCATGCTCCGCGTGCGCATCCCCGCCGGCAACGCCGGCCCCGCGCGCGTCGTCGTCGCCGACGCCACCAGCAACGCCACGCTCACCAACGGCTTCACGTACGACTCGCCGTTTGCACCCCGCGCCTCCTGCGGCGGCCGCACCCGCGCCGCCCGCCACTGAGCCTCACCGGAAGAAGCGCCGTCACCTCGACGGCGCTTCTTCCGCGGGCGTAAACTCTCCCCATGGCACCGCAGACGGCACTGAAGCTGAGCTACGAGGATTACGTCGTAATCCCCGCCGACCGGCGTCGTCACGAAATCATCGACGGAGAGCATTACGTGAATCCTTCGCCGAACACGCGGCACCAGACTCTCGCCTTTCGTCTGACGCTCGCGGTCGGGAGTTTCGTGTCTGCCAGACAACTCGGCTCGATTTTCTTCGCGCCGTTCGACGTGCTGCTCACGGAGCACGACATCGTCGAGCCGGATCTGATCTTCGTCAGTAACGCGCGGAAGCACATCGTGACCGAGGCGAACATTCAGGGAGTACCGGACCTCCTCGTCGAGATCCTCTCGCCGGGCAACCGCCGTTTCGACAAGCGCATCAAGTACGACACGTACGAGCGTGTCGGCGTCCCCGAATACTGGATCGTCGATCCGGAAGACGAAGTGGTCGAGGTCTACCGGCACGCGGAGGGACGGTACGCGCGCGCCGAGGTGGGTGACACGCTCACCTCGCCTGCCCTGCCGGGATTCACCTTGCGGCTGCGCGACCTCTTCACCTGACCAACACGCGTAAAATGGCCCCCATGGCACCGCAGACCTCCATCAAGCTCACCTACGAGGACTACGCCGCCATCCCCGACGACGGTCGTCGGCACGAGATCATCGACGGGGAGCATTACGTGAATCCTGCGCCGAACCTGCAGCACCAGCGGGTTGTGAAGAGAGTCGTCGAGGCTCTGCTGCCTTTTGAACATAGCGGTCTCGGCGAAGTTTTCTTCGCGCCGGCGGATGTCGTGCTGTCGTTGACGGACGTCGTGCAGCCGGACGTCCTCTTCGTCGGTGCAGCGCGATCGCACATTCTCACAGCGAAAAATGTACAGGGCGCGCCCGATCTCGCCGTGGAAGTGCTCTCTCCCTTCAACCGCGCCCATGACGAACGTCTGAAGTTGCAGATGTACGAGCGACTCGGCGTCGCCGAGTACTGGATCGTGGATCCGGAGGCTGAGAGCGTCACGATCTTCCGCCGCAGCGGCAACCGCTTCCAACGCATCGACGTCGGCGAGACGCTGACCACGCCTCTGCTTCCGGGTTTCGCGTTTAACGTCGGCGCGTTGTTCCGCTGATCGCCCACCACATACTCGCGGCGTTATAGGAGTGCGGCAGCGGACGCGGACGAGCTGCCGCACTCTTATCGGAACGACAGGGTCCCGCGGCGGCGTGCGTTCGGGCAAAACGCGCGTAAAATGACGCCATGGCACCGCAGACCTCCATCAAGCTCACCTACGAGGACTATGCCGCCATCCCCGACGACGGCCGTCGGCACGAGATCATCGACGGGGAGCATTACGTGAATCCTGCGCCAAACCTTCGGCATCAAGCCATCCTCGCCAGGCTCGGCGTTGCCCTCTGTAACCATATCTGGGAACGCCGTCTCGGCGAGGTTTACTTCGCACCTGTAGATGTACGTTTGATCGACCACGTCGTGGTGCAGCCTGACATCGTATTCGTCAGCGCCGGCAGCACACACACGCTCACTCCTGACTACATCCTGGGCGTCCCCGATTTTGTGGTGGAGATCCTGTCGTCGAACCGCAGCTACGACGAGCGGGTGAAGTACGGGATGTACGAGCGCGCTGGAGTCGCCGAGTACTGGATCGTCGACCCATATCAGAACGAGGTAAAGATTTTCCGGCGCTCCGGTGCGAAGTTCGTCGCCGTTCCTGTTGGCGAAACGGTGACGTCTCCGTTCTTTCCTGATCTGACCATCGCGCTCCGCGACATCTTCGAATAGCTCTGTGTTATGAAGCCCGTCATGTTGACGGCGCTTCTGCTCTCCGCCACCCTCACTGCCCAGCCGGCCATTCTTCCTCCGGCGATTCCGTGGAACGGCGCGAGCCGTGCGCTGATGCTGCCGGCTAGCGATCCGTGGGTCACTCCTTCCGAGCGAACCGAGTTCCGGACCACGCCGCGGTATGACGAGACGTTCGCGTACCTGCGCCGGCTCGTGGCGGCGGCGCCGCAGTTGAAGATGGTGTCTCTTGGCAAGAGCCCCGAGGGGCGCGACATCTGGATGGTCATCGCGTCGAAAGAGCGCGCGTTCACGCCGGAGGCGTTGCGGCGGAGCGGCAAGCCGATCGTCTTCGCGCAGGCCGGCATCCACGCGGGCGAGATCGACGGCAAGGACGCGGGACTGATGCTCCTGCGCGACATGACCGTGCGCGGCACGAAACGCGAGCTGCTCGACCGCGCCAACGTCCTCTTCGTGCCCATCTTCAACGTCGACGGGCACGAGCGCTTCTCGCGCTGGTCGCGCATCAACCAGCGCGGCCCGGAAGAAGGCGGCTGGCGCACCAACGCGCGCAACCTCAACCTCAACCGCGACT
>DASVSV010000034.1:0-1608 GCA_036387915.1 Thermoanaerobaculia bacterium | reverse complement strand
CATCCTTTACGCCTGCTGGAAGAGTCGCACCGCCTACGACGAAACTCGCTACCTCAAGCAGCTCGCCCTGCGAGGCTCATCTCTCGCCACGGCTGCCGCCTGACTTGACACGGAGGCTCAGATGTCCGGAGGCCTCCCGTCCTCTCTCTGCCGCCTAAGGCAGCGTCCGCAAGGTATTCTCCGTTCATGGCATCCCGGTGGACTTCGGCCGCGGCGATGGTCGCGGTGCTGGCGGCGTACGTCTGGTTCGGCAGCGGCGGGACGTGGAGTTTCCGCCGCGTGCAGTGGCAGCGCGCCGAGGGGATGGGGTTCACGGAGCGGTACTACGCGGGGCTGGCGGAGGGCTTTCTGCGCGGACAGCTGGCCCTGCCGTACGACGTCGACCCGCGGTGGCAGCAGGTCACGAACGCGTACGATTTCGACGCGCGCGGGCGGCAGGGACTGTCGTGGGAGATGTGGGACGCCAGCCTCTATCGCGGGAAGTTCTACCTCTACTTCTCGCCGGTGCCGGTGCTGCTGTTTTACCTGCCCTTCCGATTGCTGGCCGGCGCGTATCCGGCGGACGCGCTCGCGGCGACGTTCTTCGCGTGGTGGGCGTTTCTGGTCTGCGTCGCGTTCGCGCGCCGGGCGTTGCGCGAGACGCGCGTGCCGTTCGCGGTCTGGGTGCTGCTGATCGGACTGGGCAACGTCGTGCCGCTGATGCTGAAGTCCGTACGCGCGTACGAGGTCGCGGTGGCGGCGGGGATGGCCCTGACGGCGAGCTTCGCGTACGCGCTGCTGCGCTGGACGGAGACGAATGCGCCAAAGTACGCGGCCTGGATGGGGGTCTGGCTCGGACTGGCCATTGCGACCCGGCCGAATCTGATCCTGCTGCTGGCGGTCGCGTTGTACGTCGTCTGGAAACGGTGGCGTGCGGCGGTGCTGGCGTTGATTCCGCTGGCGGCGATCGCGATCGCGCTCGCCGCGTACAACTACGCGCGCTTCGACAATCCGCTCGAGCTGGGGATGACGTATCAGATCTCGTATGCGCCGATGTGGCGCGTGCCGCCGTGCAGTCTGTGCAGCGCACCCGAGGCGATTCGTTTTGTGAACAACGTCGTGCATTACGTGTTCTGGGCGCCGAGCTTCGTCGGCGAGTTTCCGTACGTGCAACTGCAGCCGCACACGCTCGATCCGAGCGTGTCGTTCGCGGGCGGCGCGGAGACGGTGGGCGGCGTGGCCGCGCTGAATCCACTGACGCTCCTCGGCGCCGCGATCGCGCTGGTGCTCGCGCTGCGGCGCGGCGGCGCGCCGAACGCGGCGTCGCGGGTGATGGCCGGCGCGTGGATCGTGCTGTTCGGACTGGCGACGTGCCGCTGGGTGACGGCGCGCTACGCGCTCGACTTCATGATGCTGATGACCGCCGCGACGGCGGTGTGCGTCGAGCAGGGGCTGGCGCTGCTCGTCGATGTGAGGATGCGCGTGCTGGCGGTGTTCGTGACTGTGATCGCGGCGTATTCGATTGTCGTCGGGGTGTTGCTGGGGTTGCGGGGCGCCGGCGTTCTCGCGGGGTGAACACGTGAGACGCCGCCCTCCCCCGCCCGGGGGCGGGCTGAAGCCACGCCCTAC
>DASVSV010000033.1:0-3572 GCA_036387915.1 Thermoanaerobaculia bacterium | reverse complement strand
CCCGCCGCTCCCGTGCGAACGTGCGGCCTGCGGAAGGCTGATCTCCGTCAGTGATGCGCCGCGGCCGCCGGTTTCGTCTTCCCGCAGGAGCACTCGAGGCAGCCGTGGTCGGCGCAGGTGCCGCAGGAGGTCTTGACTTGTTTGCGCAGGGCTTCGCGGGCGCGGAAGACGCGGACCGAGGCGTTGTTGGGGGTGATGCCGGCTTCGGCGGCGAAGTCCTGGACCGGGGCGCCGTCGACGTCGATGCGGCGGAGGGCGACCTCGTATTCGGGCTTCAGCGTGGAGGCCAGACGGGTCACGCAGCCGCAGATCGCGTCGTGCAGTTCCGGCGGCGGCTCGACCGCTCCGTCCAGCTCGCGGGCGAGCAGTTCCAGCGCGCGGCTGCGGGTGCTGTTGCGGCGGTAGTGGTCGATGACCGCGTTGCGGAGCGTGCGGTAGAACCAGGCCACGGAGGACGTCTCGTCGCGGACATCCTCCTCCTTCGTCAGGCTCTTCACGAATGCATCCTGAAGAATGTCCTCGGCCAGCGCGCGGTCGCCGAGGCGGCGCTCGAGGAAGGCCAGGAACTGGCGGTGATTGTCGACGAGCTGGAGCGTGAGTTCGGAATTCATCGGTACCTCGAAAACAAAGGTGTAAGACGGCTGACGGTGGTGCGTTAGCCCCTGTGAAAGGAGAAACACATGAACCACTCCACGACCGCAACCGCCACCGTCACCGACCCCGTCTGCGGGATGACCATCGACCCCGCGAAGGCGGTCGGCTCGTCGAGCTACAACGGGCAGACGTACCACTTCTGTTCTCGCGGCTGCGAGACGAGGTTCGACGTGGCGCCGGCGGAGTATGCCGGCGCCACGTCTGCGCCCGTTGCCTCCGCTTGCTGCTCGACCGGCCACGCCTGCTGCTGAACGAATGAGGAAGGAGACCGTCATGAAGCACACCCACCAACACACACACGCTCACGCTGCCGGCGAAATCGATCCGGTGTGCGGCATGACCGTCGATCCCGCGAACGCGGCCGGCTCGTCACGCGCCGGCGATCGGACGTTCTACTTCTGCTCGATCTCGTGCAAGCAGAAGTTCAACGCCGATCCCGCCGCGTACACGAGCGTCGAGCGTTCGGAGCCTGCCGCCCTGTCATCCCGAGCGTCGAGTCGAGGGACCCGGGCGGGCGGGGACGCGCAACGTGTCTCGAAGCTCATGCAGCGTGCCTCCACCCCGCAGGTCCCTCGGCTCGACACGACGTACGTCTGCCCGATGGATCCCGAAGTGCGGCAGGACCATCCCGGCGCCTGCCCGAAGTGCGGCATGGCCCTCGAGCCGGAGCTCGTCGCCGCCCCCGCGACGAAGATTGAGTGGACCTGCCCCATGCATCCGGAGATCGTGCGCGACGCGGCAGGAAGCTGCCCGATCTGCGGCATGGCGCTCGAGCCGCGCACCGTCACGCTCGACGAAGAGAACCCCGAGCTCGACGACATGACCCGGCGCTTCTGGGTCAGCACCGCGCTGACCGTGCCGCTGGTCATCTTCGCCATGCTGCGGCACCTGCCGATCGCCCACGACGTCCTCGGCCACACACTCCTGACCTGGGCGTCGTGGATCGAGCTCGCACTGGCCACACCGGTCGTGCTCTGGGGCGGCTGGCCGTTCTTCGAGCGCGCCTGGACGTCGGTCGTCAGCCGGCACCTGAACATGTTCACGCTCATCGGTCTGGGCGTGTCGGTGGCGTTCCTCTACAGCCTCGTCGCGACGCTCGCGCCAGGCCTCTTCCCGCCCGCGTTCCGCGATGCGATGGGACACGTCGGCGTCTACTACGAAGCCGCCGCCGCGATCGTGGCCCTCGTGCTCCTCGGCCAGGTGATGGAGCTGCGCGCGCGGAGCCGCACCGGCACCGCGATCCGTGCGCTGCTCGGCCTCGCCCCAAAGACCGCGCGCAAGGTCGAGGCGAACGGCAGCGAGCGCGATGTGCCGCTCGAAGAAGTGCAGCCCGGCGACCTGCTGCGCGTCCGTCCGGGCGAGAAGATCCCCGTCGACTGCGTCGTCGTCGAGGGCACGACCAACGTCGACGAGTCGATGGTCACGGGCGAGCCGCTGCCGGTGGAGAAGACGGCCGGCGACCGCCTCATCGGCGCGACCGTGAACACCACCGGCTCGGTGCTGGTGCAAGCGGAACGCGTCGGCGCCGACACGCTGCTGTCGCGCATCGTGAACATGGTGGCGCAGGCGCAGCGCAGCCGCGCGCCGATCCAGAAGCTGGCCGACCAGGTGTCGGCGTGGTTCGTCCCCACCGTGATCGTGGTCGCGCTGATCACGTTCGCGATCTGGGCCTTCGTCGGGCCGGAGCCGCGGCTGGTCTTCGCCATCGTCAACGCCGTCGCGGTCCTCATCATCGCCTGCCCCTGCGCCCTCGGACTGGCCACGCCGATGTCGGTGATGGTGGCCGCCGGCAAAGGCGCGACCGCGGGGGTGCTCTTCCGCAACGCCGAGGCCATCGAAGTGCTGCGGACGGTGGACACGCTGGTCGTCGACAAGACCGGCACGCTCACGCGCGGCAAGCCGGAGCTCGCGTCGGTCGTGGCGGTGAACGGGTTCGACGAGAACGAGTTGCTGCGTCTCGCGGCCAGCGTCGAGCGTGCCAGCGAGCATCCGCTGGCCGCGGCGATCATCGCCGGTGCGGAGGCACGCGGGGCAACGGTGCGCGCGGCGACGGAGTTTGCGTCCATCACCGGCAAAGGCGTCCGCGGGGTCGCCGACGGCAAACGCGTCGCTCTCGGCAATCGCGCCCTGCTCGAGGAACTGCGCGTCGATGCACGCGACCTCGCCGAACGCGCCGAGCAGTTGCGCCGCGATGGGCAGACGGTGATGTTCGTCGTCGTCGACGACCAGCCGGCGGGTCTGATCGGCGTGGCCGATCCGGTGAAGGAGACGACGCCGGAAGCGATCCGCGAGCTGCACGCGACGGGACTGCGCATCGTCATGCTCACCGGCGACAGCGAGACCACGGCGCAGGCGGTGGCGAAGAGGCTCGGCATCGACGAGGTGATCGCGGAGGTGCTGCCCGATCAGAAGGCGGACGCGATCAAGCGGTTGCAGCAGCAGGGACTCATCGTGGCCATGGCCGGCGACGGCATCAACGACGCACCCGCGCTCGCGCAGGCCGAGGTCGGCATCGCCATGGGCACGGGCACGGACGTGGCCATGGAGGCCGCCGGCGTGACGCTCGTCAAAGGCGATCTGCGCGGCATCGTCCGGGCCCGCCGCCTGAGCAGCGCGACGATGGCCAACATCCGCCAGAATCTCTTCTTCGCCTTCATCTACAACGCCATCGGCGTCCCCATCGCCGCCGGCGTGCTCTTCCCGTTCTTCGACGTGCTCCTCAGCCCGATGCTCGCCGCCGCGGCGATGAGCTTCAGCTCCGTCTCTGTAATCGCAAACGCGCTCCGCCTGCGCCGCGCGCGGATCTGATGCTCATGCCGAAGGGAGACACGACCGGGGGCCTCCGGCGGGCCGGTACGACCGGCAGCGCTTGTTGGCCTAGCCTGAACGCACGCCCTGGCTACCAAACACGTATTGCC
>DASVSV010000032.1:0-3435 GCA_036387915.1 Thermoanaerobaculia bacterium | reverse complement strand
CGCCCTACGTTTTCGCCTTCGCGGGCATTTGGCGCGTGTCTCGCCTGCGCGGTGGCAGACGAGACACGCGCCCCAACGGGCGCTACTGCGACGCTCTGCGCGGGAATGGCGGCCGGACCGGCTTCTTCGGCGGGTTGGCCTGCAGCTCGCGGAGGGCGATCTCGATCGCTTTCTCCAGTTGCGGGTCGCGGCCGGCGATGACGTCGGCGGGCGTCTGTTCGACTTCGACGTCCGGCGGCACGCCTTCGTTCTCGATGCCGAATCCTTCCTCGGTGTAGAAGGCCAGGTTCGGGGCGGTGATGAAGCCGCCGTCCATCAGCGTGGGAAATCCGAGGACGCCGACCAGGCCTCCCCAGGTGCGCTTGCCGACCAGCGGTCCGAGCTCGAGCTTGCGGAACATCCACGGCAGGAGGTCGCCGCCCGAGCCCGCGGTCTCGTCGATGAGCATCACCTTCGGCCCCTGGATCGAAGCGTGCGGCGTCTTGAGATCGGCGCCGTAGCGGAAGGCCCAGTTGCTGATGAAGGGGCGGCGCAGGATGTCGATGTAGTAATCGGCGACCTGTCCTCCGCCGTTGTGGCGCTCGTCGACGATGATCGCGTCGCGGTCCGACTGCGGGAAGAAGTAGCGCTTGAAGTACTCGTGTCCCGCGGTCGAGGTGTTGGGCACGTAGACGTACGCAACGCGGCCGTTCGTGGCCTCGGTCACCTTGCGCAGGTTTCCTTCGACCCAGTCGCGGTTGCGCAGCTGGGCCTCGTTCTCGATCGGCACGACCTGCACCGTGCGCGAGCCCTTGCCGTCGGGAGACGGTCCGACCGTGATCTCCGTGAAGCGTCCGGCCGTGCGCTCGAAGCGGCTGTAGAGATTGTCCGGAACCCGCAGCTCTTTCCCTTCGACCGCGAGCAGGTACTCGCCGGCCTTCACGTCCACGCCCGGCTCGGTGAGCGGGGAGCGGAGCTCGGGATTCCAGTTCAAGCCGCCGTACACCTTGCGGAAGCGATAGCGGCCGTTCTCGACGGAGTAGTCGGCGCCGAGGAGACCGCCGGGACGGGTGTCGGTGTTGGCGAGACTGTCGCCGCCGCCGAGGCGGTGATGGCCGACGGCGAGCTCGCTGGACATCCAGCGCATGACGCGGTTGAGGTCCTGGCGCACGGCGACGTCGGGCAGCAGCGCGGCGTACTTTGAACGCATCGCGTTCCAGTCCGCGCCGTGGAAGTTCGGGTCGTAGAAGTAGTCGCGGTTGATGCGCCAGGCCTCGTGGTAGATCTGGTTCCACTCGGCGCGCGGGTCGCTCTGCACCTCGATGCGGTCCAGGGCGAGCTTGTTCTTGGTCGTGTCGATCTTGTCGCCGAGGGTTGCGACGACGAGGTCGTCTTTCATGCGCAGGAGGATCTTCTTCGCGTCGCGCGAGATCTCGTAGCTGTTGACGGCGTCGACGAGCGACTCGTCCTTGCGCTTCTCGAGCGTGTAGCGGCGCAGAGCCCCGGTTTCAGCGCCGAAGCGATTCAGACCGTCGCCGCGCAGGAAGTAGATCTCGCCGGTCTTGCCGACCTGCACGTTCTGGTATCCGGCGGCTTCGAGGGGGAAGGCGACGATGCGCTGCGTCAGGCCGTCGACGTCGACCTTCACCGTCACCTTCGCCGGCTTCTCTTCTTTCTTTTCCTCGGCAGGCTTCGCGGCCGCGGGCTCCTCGGAGGCGGCGGCCACTTTCTCTTCGTCGCTCTCGCGGGCGAGCGGGGAGGGGATGCCCTTCGCGAGCACGGCCAGATAGAGGTTGCTGGTCGCGCGCATGTCGACGTTCGACAGCGAGAACCAGTCCTGCACCGGGCCGGCGTTCGTCGAGGCGAGGAAGTAGAGGTACTTGCCGTTCTGGTCGAAGACGGGATTGGCGGCGTCGGAGAGGCCGTCGGTCAGCGGGTGCGACTGCTTCGAGTCGACGGACCAGAGGTGGATCTGGCGCAGGTAGGTCGGCGTGAGGCGGACGTACGCGAGCCACTTCGAGTCGGGCGACCAGGAGTGATTGGCCTGGTCGTACGGACCGGGCGTGTAGAGCGGCTGCGTGGAGACTTTCGTCACCGAGCCGCTGGCGACGTCGAGGACGTACAGCGTGCGCGAATTGTCGGTGAAGGCGATCTTCGCGGAGTCGGGCGACCACTTCGGGTCGGCGTAGAAGCCGGCGCCGCCGAGGGTGATCCTGCGCGGCGTGCCCTTCCCGTCCTGCTGCTGGATGAAGAGCTGATACTCGCCCGAGTCATCGGAGAACCAGGCGATCGACTTGCCGTCCGGCGACCAGGCCGGGAAGCGGTCGTGCGCGGAGGCGGAGCGCGTCAGGTTGCGGTCGTCCCCTTTCTCGGCGGGGACGGTGATGATCTCCCCGCGGATGTCGAGCGCGACGCGCGCGCCGGTGGGGGAGAGCGATCCGCTGCGAACGTACTTTCCCGCCTTCACGAAACGCGGCCGCGTCTCGAGCAGGTCCGCGGCGACGCCGACCTTCACGCGGCTGGCCCGCGAGGCCGCGGGGTCGAAGAGGTGCAGGTAGCCGGCCTGCTCGAAGATGATCCTGCCGCCGCCGGACGAGGCCGCGACGATCGGAAAGTCCTTGAACTGCGTCAGCTGCGCGACCTGCTTCGTCTTCGGATCGAACGAATGCAGGTTGAACTCACCGTTGCGGTCGGAGAGGAAGTAGATCTTCCCGCCGACCCACATCGGGTCGGTGTCGTTCGCACGGTCCTTCGGCTGCGGGATCTGTTCGACGGCGTAGCTCTTGGTGTCGAAGACGAGCAGCCGCGCCGCGGTCCCGCCGCGGTAGTTCTTCCACTGCCCGAATGCCTCGGCCAGCGGCTGGTAGACGATGTGTGCGCCGTCGGGCGCGTAGGTGGCCTTGCTCGCGTTCGGGATCAGCAGCTTCGCCACCGCGCCGCCAGTGACGGGGACGGTGAAAAGCTGGCGGTAACGCATCGTGTAGACCTCACGCGGCGAGGTGAAGACGACCGACGCGCCGTCGGGCGTGAAGCCCTGCGGCAGGTCTTCGCCCGGATGCCACGTCAGGCGCCGCGGCACTCCGCCCTCGGCGGCAACGGCGTAGATGTCGGTGTTGCCGTCGTACTCGCCGGAGAAAGCGATCCACTTGCCGTCGGGCGAAAAGCGCGGGCTGCCTTCGATGCCGGGATGCGACGTGAGCCGGCGCACGCCCGAGCCGTCGACGTTCGCGACCCAGAGGTCGTTCGCGTACGCGAAGGCGATGCGGTCGGCGCTGACCGCGGGCTGCGTCAGAAGGCGGGTGTCGTGGATGTCGATTGCGTAAAGCGTGGAGGTGAGGAGCAGCGCCACCAGCGCTGCGGCGAGGCGAAGTAACCGGTTCATGTTTTCCCTTCGACGATCGCGACGGATCGGCGGGACACTATAAGCCCGAGGCGTTGACTCAACGTAGGGCGTGG
>DASVSV010000031.1:0-7915 GCA_036387915.1 Thermoanaerobaculia bacterium | reverse complement strand
CCACGCCCTACGTTTCCGCGGTTTTTGGCGGCAGGAACGATCCGCGCGAGGCTGGGTGGGTCCATCGACAGCGTTCTCCCTCGGGCGTGAGACGCGGGTCAGTGTCCCGCCGGCGTCTGCAGACCGCTGGGGTAGACCAGGTACACCGTTCCGCCGGAGCGTTCGAGCCAGAGGCGTTCGAGCTCGGAGCGGAGGTAGGTTCGGCGGACGGCGGCGTCGGTGGAGGCGGCGGGGTCGTTGACGATGGGGTTGCCGCTGGCGTCGAAGCCGACGATGACGGCCAGGTGACCGGCGCTGGAGGGGATGGCGGCGCCGGTGAGCTGGCCGCTGCTCCAGGCGAAGCTGAAGACGACCGGGATGCCGAGGGCGACCCAGTTCTCCACGTCGCGCATGGAGGTGAAGCGCGCCACGTATGCGTTGAACCCTTTGGCGGCCGCGTACGCGGTGTTGAACGGCCAGTTGCCGTGGCCGCCGAAGATCCAGTCGTGGACTCCCGCCGTCGCGGCGCGCACGCGGGTCTCGCAAGAGGCGGTGTCGTTCATCAGGAAGCCCAGGACCATCGAGGTGGAGGTCGGGCTGCACCAGACGTTGCCGCCGTCGGGATAGACCATCTGCGAGCACTGCGGAACGTTGAGCAGGCGATTCCATTTGGCGGGATCGCCCGCCTGAAGAGTCGAAGGCGCGACCGGTGTCGAGGACGTGGCCACGCTGGCGTTGCGCACGGTGGGCAGGTTCAAGCCGCTGTCGCTGAAGAAGCGCAGCTTGACCTGGATGGCGTTGGCGGCGGCGTTCTTGGTGTTGAGCATGAGCGTGTCGGTGCTCACGCTGCCGGCAGAGTCGCCCTGCAACTTCACCGAGTGGCGGCGGACGGTGGAGTTGTCGTCGTCCCAGACGCCGAGGTTGTACCACTTGGTCCAGACGGTGCCGACGCGCGCACGGACCTGCGTCTCCACCCACGTGCCGGCCGGTGTGCTCGCGTTCCAGGAGGGGATGGCCTGATGGAACGCGGATGCCGGCGTCACGACGGGGCTGATCGCTTCACCGACCATGAAGCTCGCGCCGTTATAGAAGTTGCCGCCGTTGTAGCCGTTCGCGCCGTAGGGATCGGTCCCCGAGACGGCACCGGCCGGGTCGAGTTGCAACTCCTGCGCGGCGGTGAGCCGCACGCCGCTGCGCTGCCACGCGCCGAAGCCGCCGCTGGCGGCGCTCCAGCGCGTGAAGGCGGTGGTGTACGTGGCAGTTTTTCCCGCGTGGAGCGAAAGCGAGGCAAGGACGACCACGAGAGCTACGTGCAGTCTCAGAACGCGGCGCATACGGCTCCTCCATTTTGTTCGGACGCCTCGCTGCGTGCGGAGATCGTGCCCGCCGCCAGGTACGCCTGCAGGCAATCGGGAGTAAAACCGTGCGGCGGCGTGGTCTCGCTCCATCCGGAGGGATCGAGGAACGTGCCGGTGTCGAATTGCCATGCGTTCCGGTGGTGGCGGACGTAGACGAATGAGCCGTCGTTGTCGAGGCGCACCAGCCGCTTCCCGCGCCGCACCGCGTCCCGCACGAACGCCGCATCCTCGGCCAGATTGATCTCTGGATAGTGCGCGCCCGCGGTCCAGAGCGAGCGGCGGAAGACGAGCGTGCCGCCGTGCACGTCGCACACGAACATGGAGCGGTGCAGTTGGCGGCTCACCGTCCAGAACCGCCCGACCGGCAACTGCAGCACGAAGCGGTTCTCCAGTCCGGTGACGTCGGCTTCGCCCCGGAGGATCGGCGCGGCCTGCCGTGCGAGGCGGTCGCGCGAATACCAGTCGTCGTCATCCCAGTGCGCGATCAACTCCCCCCGCGCCTCGGCGCACGCGAGGTTGCGCTTCGTCCCGATCGACGCGCGGCGGTCGAGCCGGATGTAGCGCACGGACGGCTCGTCACGTACCAGATCGCCGATGGCGTCGCTGCCGTCGTCGACGACGATCAGCTCGCGATTCGCATACGACTGCTCGCAGAACCGCGCCAGCGCCAGGGGGATGAACGGCCGGCGGTTGTACGTCGGCATGATGCAGGAGAGGAGCGGCTGTGCGGACGGAGGGGAGGATGGAGCTCCCTCCATCATGAGCTGCTGAATGCGGTCCATGGGCTCGGTCGACCAGAACGGCCCGCGCGTCTCTTTCGGACTGACGTTGCTCGCGTGCACGCTGCCGACGCAGAGCGAAGGATCGCGCAGGTCGATGACGCGTTCCGCGGGCAAACGCCAGACGAACTGCGAGTCTTCGCCGACCTGGATGTCGGCAAAGCGGTTGCGCGCCCACGCCTCGCGGCGATACGCGAGCGTGTTCCCCGCCACCCACGCGACGGGCGAGCCGGAGTAGCGATAGCAGTACGCGCGCTGCTGCTCGCGGTCGAGGTAGTAGACGACGCTCGAGCCGCATACGTCGCCGCCGCGCTGCCGCAGCGCTTCGATCTGCACGCGCACGCGCGACGGCGGATACCAGTCGTCGTCATCCCAGTGCACGATGAGCTCACCGCGTGCACGCTCGCAGGCGAGGTTGCGTTTTGCGCCGATGTTCCTCCGCTCGTGCATCCGGATGTAGATGATGCGCGGGTCGTTCGGCAGCAGGTCGGCGATGGAATCGCTGCCGTCGTCCACGACGATCAGCTCGAGGTTTGGATAGTCCTGACCGAGGAAGTTGCGGATGGCTTCGGGGACGAAGGGGCGGCGATTGAACGTGGGCATGATGCAGCTGACGAGGGGCTCGCCCGTCGTCGCCACGACGTTCACGCGCGGCGCGAAGTTCGGGCAGGCATCGCCGCGGCAGTGCGCGCGATAGTCGTGCTTCTCACCACGCAGCCGCGCGCCGCAGAACTTGTCCTGGTAGCGGCGCTTGTTCGTCTCGAAGCGCGCCGCCTCCTCGCGCGCCCGCCGCGCCGTGAACGGCGCGCGCCACGCGTACGCCGCGCAGACCCACAAGCCGTCGAACCCGGCCCGCGCCGCGCGCACGTTGAACTCCATCTCCCAGCATGGCCCGGTGCCGTACGACTCATCGGCATCACCGATCGCGTCGAAGACCTCGCGCTTCACGGCGTAGCAGAAATCGCCCAGCGAGTAGAGCGGCGCGAGCGTCCGCACCTGCGTCCCGAACCGCCGCTCCGCCTCGGCCGCCGTGCGCTCGACGTCGCCCTCCGCGCCGCCCGCGAACGCACCCTGCTCGTTCCACGACCGATTCGTCGACGGCCCCGCCAGCCCCGCACGCGGCGACCTCTCGAGCACGGCGACGAGTTGATCGAGCCACCGCGGTCCAACAACCACGCCACTCTCGATCAGCACGACGATGTCCGCATCCGTGCTCTTCACCAGCCGGTTCAGACACGCGGCGCCGCCGCGCGCGCCGAAGTCTTCCAGTACACGCGCGTTCGTGACGACCGGAAACTCCGCACCGTCCGGAATCACCAGCAGCTCGTGCTCGCGCGACGTGTACCGCGCGATGCCGGCCAGCGTCGCCGCAAGCCGCGCGGGCTCCGCGTGCACGTGCACGCCGATGGCGATCTTCACGGTGCTGCCTCCTGGTTCAGGAGGGGCGGGCGGGTCTTCATGTATATCAGATCGCTCCTCGTGCGCTTCAGTCACGGTCCAGTCCCCGGTCCAACTTCCATCGCGTCACCTTCCGGAGCAGGGCTACCAGTCCAGGAAATCTTCATCCACTTGAACCGGCGGCGGAGCGCCTTGAGATCAGGCTCACATATTGAGCAGACGGCGCGGCCCTGGACCTCGATGTCCACGGTTTCGACGCGTTTGAGCCACGGTCCAGGCCGCCCCTCGAACCACTCGATGAACTGTCTCTCCGCGTGCGAGACGTTGTGTCCGCGTTCCGGCCGGCTCGTGTTCCACGCCAGGACTTCCAGCGTGCGTGATTGCGCATCCGGCTCGACGATTACACCCGCAGACGGCTGCGAGCCTTTTTTCGCTGCCGTTCGCGGTGGCTGTGGCACCGCCGGCAATGTGGCGGCACGACCTGTACCTCCGAGAACCGCCTGCTGATCCGCGTGGTACTCGTTGAACCGAGCGGTTTCGGCCGGCCAGTGCATTTCACCGCCGTATCGGGAGATCGGTACCGTTCGCGGGCCGTGGAGCATGCCGGTGAGCACCGGCTCCCCTTTGACTTGAATCCTCGCGGATATGGCAACAGTGACTTTCTTGTGGATGAGCTTCGCAACGCGTTTCTTCGGACTGGCTTCGGCGATGATTTCTCTGTCGCCGTTCGCGTCTTCCGGTCCAAGGAACAGTCTCTTGAGACCCTTCGGCTGCAGCTTCTGAAGAACTGATTGCAGAACGCTCTGCGTTCTCGGAACAGTCGCGCCTGACGCCAGTGCGCCTCGGACAGCCCGTGCCGCGGCCTCTTTCGGATCCTCGTCTTTCCCGCCTTTCTTCTCCTTCCCGAGCAACTTCCCGATCGTCTTCTTCACAAAGTCGACGATCTTCTTGAGCACCTTGTCGATGGCGGCGTCGACCTTCGCCTGGATCTTCATGACGAATTCGCGGAGTCTTGCGGAGACGCCGCCGAGGCCGACGAGGGCGGCCAGGAAGCCGATGAGGAGGGGGACGGCGTTGGCGAGGGCGGTCTCGATCTTTTTGACCGCGCCGCTGACGGAGCCGGTGGCGATGTCGTGGATGGAGTCGATGACGGAGCCGACGAACTCCGCGATCTGGGCGGCTTTCTCGACCACGAACTGCACGATCGAGACGATGGCCAGGATGGCCTGGATGATCGCGCCGGCGGGGTTGAACATCATCACGATCTTGGCGACGGCCTTCTTGATCACGGTCGCGATCAGCCAGCTCTGGAAGGCGCCGATGACCATCTCCTTGATGCCGGCCAGGTCGCTCTTGACCTCCTCCCAAAGCTTGGCCGGGCCGCCGTCGATGAGGACCTTGACGTACTTCACCAGGGTCTCGATGACGGTGACGGCGGTCGGGCCGAGGAGCTTCACGGCCTTGGCGCGCATCTTTTCGTACGTGATGCCGAGCACGCCCATGACGAGCTTGAAGACCGAAGCGGGGGAGAAGTCGGTGGGGATGGCGATGCCCGGTGGGGCGTTGCCGAGGAGCCAGCGCATGAAGCCGGACTTGAGGTGGGTCTCGATGTTGTCGCGGAAGGCGCCGATGCCGCCTTTGACGGCGGAGATCAGGTTGCCGAGGAAGCTGAGCGGGTCGGCGATGATCAGCTTGATCGTGTCCGCGCCCTTGCGCAGGATCGCCGACAGCTTGGCCTTGAACTCCATGATGGCCTTGATGACCGCGGCCAGCTTCTCGGCGAAGGCGGCGACGAAGCCCTTGTTCGCATCCTGAATGGCGGTGAGCGCCTCGTTCGCCTTGTCGAAGCCCTCCTTGTATTTCTGCGCGAGCGAGGACGCGAGCTCGTTCTTCTTGTTCTCAATGCCCTGTTCGAGCTCGTCGAAGTTGGCGCTGACTTTGGCCTGCGCGTCTTTCGCGAACTGCTGCAGCTCTTTGGGCTGCTTGTCGACGAACGCCTGGATCTCCGCCTTGCCTTTCGCGACCTCGGTCTTCGCTTCCTTGAGGCGCTGCTCGACCAGGTTGGCCACGCGCACGATCAGCGCGTCCATCTGGGCCTGGAACAGCGCGCGTCCCTGCTCGTAGAAGACGTTGACCTCGTCCGGCAGGTTCATGAACTGGTCTTTCACCCAGCGGGCGAGGCCGACCAGGGGGATGGAGAGGTAGCGGCGGATCTTGTAGTCGCGGATCTTTCCGTTGACGAATTTCTTCATCGCGGAAAGCGCGGCCTCGGTGCCGCTGTCGAACATCGCGTTCACTTCGACGTCGATCGCGGCGAGCTTGAGCTCAACGCGCTGCTTGGTCGCGGTGAAGATGCTCTCGATGCCGGCCGTGACCTTCGCGCGCGCCGCTTCGTCTTTGGCCTTCTGCTCCTGCTGCTTCGTTAGCACTTTGGCGTTGCCGCCCCTGCGCACGCCGACCATGGCCGCCGCGCCGACGCGCGTCTTCGGGGCGGCCTGTGATGCCGCCGAAGCGAGGGTGGTGCGTTCGGCGGCGCGATACTTGGCCGGACCAGCGTCGGCGTTCTGCGCCACCTGCTGCTTCGCTTCGATGACGGAGGAGAAGCGCGGGTCGTTCGCCTTCTGCAGTTGTGTCGGCGTGACTTCCGCCTCCTTCATCTGCTGATCGGTGTCGACCTTCGAGTCCTGCAGCGAGATGTCGGCGTCGCTCTTCGGCGCCGGCATGCCCTCGGGTGCATTGACCTTGGGCGGGACCGGCGCGCCTTCCGGCGGCAGCGGTTGCGCGGCCTTGGCTTCGCCGGCCGGCGCGGGGGCCTGCTTCGACGCGCCGGAGACGTCCTGCGTCGACTTGTCCTTCTGCTGCGCGACGTTGCCTTTGAGGCCGCTCTTCATGCCGTCGGCGGCGGAGTCGAAGTTCTCCGTGTCGCCGAGGGTCTTCGGCATTGCCTGCGCGATCTCAGCGCGGAGCATGGCCAGGAAGGAGTTTTGTTCCGGCTTCCCTTCCTTCGCTTCCTTGATCTTGTCGACCTGCTTCGACTTGCCGGTGGCGAGACGCTCGTTCGGCGGACCCTTGGCTGCCTTGGCCGCTTCGGCTGCTTTCCGTGACGCCGGCGGATGGGCCTTCGTCTTCGCCGCGCCGCTCTTGAGCTGCTCCATCACGCGACGGAATCGCGGATCCGACTGAGGCGCCGGTTTCGGGAGCGGCTTGCGGCGGAGGGCGGAGGGCATCGGTCAGATCCCCGCGTGGGCCCATTGCGGCAGCGGGCAGACGGCGCCGCTCTTGCGATATTCGCGCTGCAGCGCGCGGGCGACGTCGTTCGTCGCGACGGCGTGCCGCTCGTCGAGCGCGAGCAGCGACGCGTGCAGCACGGCGTTGCGAATCTGGCCGCCGCTCAATTCGCAGCGCACGGCCGCCTCCTGCAGCCATGCGTGATCGACGGCGTGGCCGGCCGGAAGGTGCAGTTGCCAGATCGTCCAGCGCTCGTGCGGATCGGGCATGTGGAACTCGACGACGACGTCCATGCGCCGCTGGAACGCGGAGTCGATGCGTTGCACGGCGTTGGTGGTGACGATCAGGATTCCTTCGAACGTTTCCAGCCGCTGCAGGAGGAAGTTCGTCTCGAGGTTCGCGTAGCGGTCGTTCGACGACTGCACGGCGGTGCGGTTGGTGAGCAGCGCATCCCCCTCGTCGATCAGCAGCACGACGTCCAGCTCCTCGGCGCGGGAGAAGAGCTGATTGAGACTCTTCTCCGTCTCGCCGATGTACTTGTTGACGACGGAGGCGAGGTCGAGCCGATAGAGATCCATCTGCAGCGTCGACGCGAGGATGCGCGCGGCCATGGTCTTGCCGGTGCCGCTGACGCCGGCGAAGAGTGCACGCACGCCGCAGTTGAGTTGTGCGCCGAGGGAGGCGCCGACGTTGTCCGGGAGCTGCTCGCGGTGACGGCAGCGCGCTTCGAGGTTGCGCAGCTCTTCGATCGTTTCGTACGACGCGCCGATGCTCTCCCAGCCGCCGGACGTGGTCAGCAGCGTGGCCAGCGTCTCGAGCTCGCGATGCATGGCCCGGCCGGCGATGCGCACGTCGCGCGGGCCGATGCGCTGCCGCCCGTCGAGCAGCGCGTAGGAATGCGCGAGCGCGGCGGCGCCGCGGATGTTGCCGCTGGTGAGGCGGAACCGCTCCGCCAGTGAGTCGGCGTCGGAGGGCTCGCTCACCGAGTTGCGCCAGAGCGCGCGGCGTTCGGCGACGGAGGGCATGTCGACGGTGAGCGTGACCGCGCCTTCGACGGCGCGGCCGGTGACGGCGCCGTGGCGTCCGAGGACCACGGCGACGGGACCGTCGTAGCCGTTGAGTTTCGGGACCTCGCACGTTTCGCCGAGCGACAGCTCGAGGACGACGACGGGG
>DASVSV010000030.1:0-12600 GCA_036387915.1 Thermoanaerobaculia bacterium | reverse complement strand
ACGAATCCTTCTTCTTAGTATCGCGCCGCACGAACCCTTTTCTCCTGATCGGCACCCCTCGGACATTTCTCTTGGGGCTGAGGGAGAAGCGGGGAAACGGCAGGAACAGCTATAGGCGGGCCGGTGCGACCGGCGGCGCTTAGTGAGGCCATGCCGTCGCGCAAAGACGTGTTTCGTAGACAGGTGTGCGTTCAGGCTAGGCCAAGCAGCGCCGCCGGTCGCACCGGCCCGCCGGAGGCCCCTGGTCGTTCCCTTTGCCAGCGCGCAATGAGAGCGCATATCGTGGGGCATGCGTTTTTTGTTCGTGCTGCTGCTTGCTGCCTGCTCGACTGCAACACCGCCCGCGATGCTCACACTCGACTACGACACACCGACCGATCCCGCGCTGCAGGCGAAGCTCGAATCGATCGATGCGGCGCTGCGCGACCGGTACGCGATGACGACGGAGCAGACCGCGGCCGGCGTGCTCGATCTGCAGAGCGGACGCGTGGCGATGATCCATCCCGACCGCATCGAGTACGCGGCCAGTGTCCCGAAGCTCGGCATCCTGCTGGCGTACTTTCAACTGCACCCGGAGGCCGCGACCAAGGTCGACCCGCAGACGCGGCAGGAGCTCGGCCTGATGGCCAAGGCGTCGAGCAACGAGATGGCGGCGAAGTTCTCGCGCGCGATGGGACTGCGCGAGGTGCAGCGGGTCATCGAGTCGTACGGCTTCTACGACGCGGCGCGCGGCGGCGGCATCTGGGTCGGCAAACACTACGGCCCGAACAGCGAACGGATCGGCGATCCGGTCGCGGACCACTCGCACGCCGCGACGGTGCGCCAACTGTTGCGCTTCTATCTATTGATGGATCAGGGCAAGCTCGTCTCGCCCGAAGCGTCGCGCACGATGCGAGACTTGCTCGCCTCGCCCGCCATCCCGCACGACGACATCAAGTTCGTCAAAGCGCTCAAAGGGCGGAACGTCGACATCGTCCGCAAGTGGGGCTCATGGGAGAACTGGCTGCACGACAGCGCGTTGATCACCGGGCCGGACCGGCGCTACGTGCTCGTGGCGCTGACGCGGCACGAGAAGGGTGACGAGTATCTGGTCGATCTCGCGACGGCAGTCGACGACGCGATGACGTCACGCGAATAGCGGCATGCGCGCCTCTTCCGGCGCTTCGAGATCGGCGAGCAGTGCGGCGACGCCGAGCTCCCCTTTCCAGAGTGCGTGGGCGCGTTGCGACGTGGTGCGCGCGTTCGCGGCGGCGTGGTGCGCGAGCTCGTGGGCGCGGACGAGCCATTCGCGCTCGCCGGTGTGTTGATAGAGGTCGAGCAGCGCGTAGGCCCGGCCGGCGGTGCCGCAGCAGAGATCCGACGTGTGCAGCGGTTCTTCCCACGCGCTCCATGCGGCGTCGCGTGCGAGCGCGAGCCAGCGCGGGTGGCGCAGTGCGTCGTACGCGGCAGTCCAGGTGAAGACGTGGCCCGCGGTGCCGTTGCACCAGCCGGGCATCATGTCGTGGATGCCGCCCGCCATCGTGCGCGGCCAGTACGCACCGCGGCCGCGCGGCACGCGCTGCGCGGCCAGTTCGTCGAGACGGGTCATGACGCTGGCCGGCAGAGGGGACTTTGCGGCGAGGTGCCAGCGCAGCGTCGCGTACAAATAGCCGCTCCAGCCATGGGCGACGCCGAGGTAGGTTTCGCGTGGTTGCAGCGCGAGTGATGGGAGCGCGTCGAGGTGCGACCAGAGCTCGCGCAGCGTTGCGTCGCCGAGGGGGCGGACTTCTTCGCTGCCGCGCTCGAGGAGCAATGCCGCGGCGAGGAGGGTGCCGCTGCGTCCGAGGGTGAGGTCGAGCGAGGCGCAGGGCTGCTGTGAGGTCTCGACGAAGTTGCGCGCCGCGTGACGCTGCGCGTACGCATCGCCGCGCGCGTACGCGAGCATCGCCGCCACCGCATGCAGTCCGGCGGCGGTGTGGTACGGCGTGACCGCCCCGATCATCGCCTCCGGCACGTCATGCTCCTCGGCGTACCAGCCGGAGCGCTCGTCCACGTACGTCGCCGCGCGCGAGCGCCACACTTCCGCCAGTGCGAGCAGCTTCGCGTCGCCGCGCGCCTCCGCGATGCGGAGCAGTCCCATCGCCGCGCCGGCCGCACCGTAATTCACGGATGCATGCGGCGCGATCGGATAGGCGTCGTCGCGTTCCAGCGCCGCCAGTTCTTCGGCGAGGAGTTGCTGCGCCTGCGCCGAGGGTGCGGGGATGTCGAGCGTCGGGATCGCGGCGCGCAGCGCGTTCGCCATTTCACGGACGCTGTCGAAGCGTTGCGACGGATCCTTTTTCAGCGCGCGGCGGAGGATCGTCTCGACCTCCGGCCATGGCGCGACGCCACGCTGCGCGAACGGCAGCGGCGGCTCCTCGCGCGACTGGCGCATCATCTCCTCGCGGTCGAAGCGGAACTCGAGGTAGTGCTTGCCGGTGAGGATCAGATAGAGCAGCGCGGCCAGCGCGTACTGCTCGCCTTTGTACGTCGCTTCCAGTTGCCGCGGCCCGTGCAGCGAGGCGAGGTACTCGGGCTCGAAGAAGTAGTACATCCCGCCGCGCGGCATCGGCGCGAGCGTGCCGCCGTCGATGCGCGACAGTCCAAAGTCGATCAACGTTACTCGCGGGCCGGGAGCGATCAGCACGTTGCGCGGATGCACGTCCGCGTGAATGACGCCGCGCTCGTGCAGCGCCGCGTACGCGTCCGCGATCTGCGCGCAGATGGCGAGGAGCTCCGCGCGATCGTGCCGTCCCTGCGTCGCCACCCCGGCATCGGCACCTTCGCGCCATTCGATGACCAGCCACGGACGCTCCTCGTGCAGACCTTCGTCGAACAACCGCGGCACGAGCTCGAAGCCGTCGAGATACCGCAGCACCGCGCCTTCGTTGGCGAAGACGGAGCCTTCGAGCGGCAGCGTGTCGCGGGCGATCTTCAGCGCGCCGTGAATCGTTGCTCGTTGCTCGGCTGATGGGATGTCTCGCGCTGCGGCACCCCCGCCGAACAACGGGCCCGCCGCCTCCCTCGTCACCACGCGATGCAGCTCGCTGTCTTCGATCAGATTCACGCAGTGCAGCACTTCCCAGCCGCCGACACGCGCGCCCGGCTCCAGTCGCGCGCGCATCTCCGGCTCCTCCCCTTCGCCTGCCGGCGCGAGGACGCGGTTGCGGAGGAAGATACCGATGGACGGGAGTAGCTCGTCGAGCCAGACGCTGGGGTCTTTGGCCAGCTCGCGGCTGTTGCGGATCACCGCTTCGACGATGGTCGTCGGCTCCCGGAACTCGCGCAGCAGCGACGCGGTCTCGGGATCGATGATCGTCGACGGCATCCGTCCGTGCAGTCGCGAGACGGCGTAGTCGCCTTCGTCGAAGTCGATCTTCGCGCGGACTTCCGCCGACAGTTGCGAGACCGGCACGAGCACGACGTCGTTGCGCAGCACGAGTGGTGCGGTGATGTTCATGCCGGACTGCTCCAGAGCGCCGGCGACGGCGCCCAGGTCGCGACGTCGATGCCGTGCCGGTGCGCGCGCTCGACTGCGAACTGCCACGGTGCGACGGTCGGGGACGTGGCCTGCTTGGCGATCGACATGGCGTGCGCCAGCGTCCTGGCGACGAAGAGGCGCCAGCTCTCACGCTCGAGCCAGCTCAGCGCGCGTTCGGAGTCGGGAGGATCAGCACCCCAGGAGAGCAGCGCGTCGTCGTCGATGCGCGCGGTGAATGGGACCCCATGTGCCGGACAGCCGCGCAGCTCCGTCGCGAGCGCGCGCGCCGCACCATCTAATTCTTCCCGTGTGTGGAAGTAGGCGACCAGTTTGTCGGGACGGAGCAGGCCCGCGGCATCGGGTCCGATCTTCATCTGCGCGCGGTCGACGTTGGCGAGCACGCGCACGAGCGCGTGAAACGCGTCGCGGATGTGCTCCGGGCGCGGGCTGACGTACAGCTTCCACGTGACGGCGTTCGGCGCGCTCGCACGTGGTGCACGGGTTTGCCAGGAGATCCAGCCGCTCGTCGCCGTGGGGAGAATCCAGCGGCGGGCGAGGAGTGCGTTCTGGCCGAGGTGTGCGAGGACGGATTCACGATCGGGGAAGCGCGCGGCCCAGGCGCGGGTGCGCGGGAGGCGGTTGTAGGAGTAGAGGGCGCTGGTCATGATCGCGGCGTCGCGCGTCGCCAGTGCCTCGGCGTGACGGAGAGCGTCGAGGTGGAGTGCGCCGGCTTCGGCTTCGGCGGGCGATTCGAAAGCGGCGGCTGGGCCGCCGCACTCCATATATCCGAAGGCATCGGCGCCGGAGACGAAGCGGTCCTCGTGCTCGATTTCGAGAATGCCGTCGAGCACGAGGTCGATGACGTCGTTGCGCCAGGCGGCGTCGGCAAAGCGGTTCGCATCCAGCGCGGCAGGTGTCGACACGGACAGGATCAACTCCGCCGCGGCGCGACCGACTGCCTTCAGGCTCGCAGCACCGCGCACGCGCGGGACGAGCACGCCGTAAAAATCGTCGTCGCGCTGCAGCTCCGCCAGGGCGGCCTGCTGTTCGGGCGGCAATTCATGGATGCGCTTCAGCTCCAGCGCGGGGCTGGAGCGGAAGCGCGAGGCGGTCCAGGGACGGCTCATTCGTTCTTGTTCTTCAACTCCTCGCGGCGGGAGCGCAGCCGCTCGAGCTCCTGCTGCAGCTCATTCTCCCGCGCTTCGATCTCCTGCTCCGTCTTCGGGCCGAGGTTTTTCTCGGCTTCGTCGAGGGCGGCGAGCTGCTGCTGCATCTGCGCGCGCAGCTGGCGGATGCTCTCCTGCGTCAGCCCCTGCTGCGGCTGGCGGTTCGGCGTCGTACCGCAGATGCTGAATGCCTGGGTCGTACAGTCGCTGCACTGCTGCGGACCGGGCGACGTCCCGCAGATACTGAACGCCTGTGTCGTGCAATCGGTGCACTGTCCCGGACCGGGCGACGTCCCGCAAATGCTGAACGCCTGCGTCGTGCAGTCGGTGCACTGCTGCTGTCCACCGGGACCGGGCGTCGTGCCGCAGATACTGAACGCCTGGGTCGTGCAGTCCGTGCACCCCTGCGGACCGGGTCCGGGACCGGGACCGGGCGTCGTGCCGCAAATGCTGAACGCCTGCGTGGTGCAATCCGTACAGCCCCATTTCTGCTGTGGACCGGGCGTCGTCCCGCAGATGCTGAACGGCTGGGTCGTGCAGTCGGTGCAGAGCGTGATGCGGGCGCAGGCCCACTGCGAGAAGCCGCCGCACACCGTGACGTTCTGCGTACAGAGCAGGCAGGGATTGGTGACCCCGCAGCCTCCCCCGCCGATCCCGACGGGCCCGAACCCCTCCGGAACGACCGTCACGCCGAGCTCTCTGACTTTGCTCATGGTGAACTCCTTTCAAACAAGGAGTGCAATCGGGACGGAAATCCCTACCTCGGTTCGGAAACGATCCTCCGCGTCCGTCCCAACTAAACGTCCGAATGAACTCCAATGACGCCGAGGCGCTGGAAGTCTGGTGCGAGCACGTCGCGGTGCCTGCGTCCGAAACGCACGACCTGCTTCGCGAGCTCCAGTCCGGAGGGCTGCACTGCTATCCCGCCGATGCAACCTCCCGCGGCGCGGGCATCCTCTTTTTCCGGCGCAACGATGACGAGCTCCGCGCGCGTCTCCGCGAACGGAACCGAGGCGGCATGGAGCGCGTGCTCGCCGTCGTCAGCGAACCGTTGCCGGGTGGCGTGGGATGGGAACTGCTCGACGCCGGCGCCGCCGACATCGTGCCGCTCGAAAATCCGCGGGTGACGGCCGCCGCGATCCTGGCGCGCTTCCGCCGCTGGGATGCAGTCGATCGCGTGATCGAGTCGGCCGTGGTCGGAGGAAATCTGATCGGTGAGAACGCGGTCTGGCGGACGCTTCTGCGGCGTGTCGTCGACGTCGCGAAGTTCAGCGGGATGTCGATGGTGATCCAGGGCGAGAGCGGCACCGGCAAGGAGTTGATCGCGCGCCTGATCCACACGCTCGACGCCCGTGAGGACAAACAGAAGCTGATCGTCCTCGACTGCACGACGGTGGTTCCGGAGCTCTCCGGCAGCGAGTTCTTCGGCCACGAGCGTGGCGCGTACACCGGCGCCGTGGCCGCGCGTGACGGCGCCTTTGCGCTGGCGGACCGCGGCACACTGTTTCTCGACGAAGTCGGCGAGCTGCCGCTCCGTCTGCAGGCCGAGCTGCTGCGCGCCGTGCAGGAAGGGACGTACAAACGCGTAGGCGGCAACACGTGGCAGCGCACGAAGTTCCGCCTCGTTTGCGCAACGCATCGAGACATCGAGAAGGAAGCCGAGGCCGGCCGCTTCCGCCGCGACTTCTACTACCGCATCGCCGCGTGGACCTGCACGCTGCCGCCGCTCCGCGAGCGTCGCGACGACATCCCCGCCCTGGCCGCGCATTTTCTGCAGTTGCAGTTCAAACACCGCGCGGTACCGGCCATCGACAGTGCCGTCGTCGATCTCCTCCTCTCCCGCGAGTATCCAGGCAATGTGCGCGACCTGCAGCATCTCATCGAACGAATCGCCTATCGTCACGCCGGCGACGGACCGATCACCCTCGGCGACATTCCGGAGGAGGAGCGTCCGCGCACGCAGGGTCAACGCTCGACGTGGGCCGCCGGCGAGCTGTTCGAGCGAGGCGCGCGCCTCTCCCTCCTCGGCGGCCTCGGGCTGAAGGAGATCGTCAATGCCGCGGGTGACGCCTCCGTGCGCCTGGCGCTCGATCTCGAGAAAGGGAACGTCGGCCGGGCCGCCGCGCGTCTCGGCATCACCGATCGCGGACTGCAGAAGCGCCGCGCGTCGTGGCGAGTGAAAGACGTGGTGCGCTGACGGCCATACGCGGAGGGCCGAGGAGCCGCAGCAGATTTCCTCCCAGCACCTTGCGCTCGGCGCGCGGTGCGAGACCGAGCGCGCGGATCTTCTCCAGCTCGAGACCGGGATGCAGCCACGGTCCGTCCGAGCCGAAGAGGATCTTCTCCGGTCCAGCGCGGCGCACCGCTTCGACCAGGAGATCGAAGCGGCGCACGCCGGATGTATCCGCGTAAACGTTCGGATGACGCGCGAGGATGTCGATCAGCGAGCGTTGCGCGCGCCAGTCGTCGGCGAAGCTGCCGAGGTGCGGGATGATGAAGGCGACGTCGCGATACGACTCCGCGAGGAGCTCCGCCGACGCCACCTCCCCCATCACGTCGTACAGCACCGGCAGCGACCATGCGCGTGCGGCGTCGCAGATCTCCCGCGTGATCCGGCCGTCGTGTCGATGCACTTTGATCCCGCGGAAGCCGTGCACCTCGACGGCCTCGCGCACCATGCCGGCGATACGTCCGCGATTGCGCGCCGCGTCGAGAAACGCGAAGCCGAACAGGCGCTCCGGATTGCGCCGGACGATCGAGGCCACCTCGCGGTTCGCCGCTGCATAGTCGGTGTGAAACGCGGCGAAGATCACCGTCCGCTCGATCCCCGCCGCGGCGGCGCGGCGGAGATACGCATCGAGCGGGGCGACGGTGTCCCACGGTCCGGTGAACCCGTCGCCCCTTCCGGCATGGCAGTGCGCGTCGACGATCATCCGCGTGCCTTCTCCTGCGCGAGCCGCCTCTGCAGCAACACGGACGGAGGTACGGCGTTGATCTGCCGCGCGATCTGGCGGTCGGCGCTCATGGCGATCAGGTCGACGCCGGTGACGGCCTGGTACGCGTGGATGTATCGCTGGATCTCCGGCCGCCACGCCTCGACCCATCCGCGCGCCTCTTCCTCGTCGTTGACGTCGCTCCAGTCACCGAAGCGGATGGAGAGGACGATCTGTTCGCCGTTGACGGCCAGATCGCGGAAGTGCGTGACGGACGTGTCGCCCCATCCCATCAGCTTGCGCATGGCGTCGACGGGACTCATCCAGTCTTCGGCATACGGCACGGCCTGGCGTCCGCCGAGGAAGTCGCGAACTTCGGGACGGGAGAGGATCCATTGCTGAATGAGCATCTCCACGCGCGCGGTCCACGGCAGGTCGCGGAACTGGTTGTGCGCTCCCTCGGCCAGGATGAGATGAACTTCGCGCAGCGCGTTGAGCAGCGGGAAGCCGTCGGCACGCACGGTGAGGTTCGAGGCTTTCTCGTAGAACACCGCGGCCTCGTGCAACAGCGAGTGGAAGGCTTCGAGGAACTTCGAGCGCCGGTCCGCGGGCCGCAGCTGCGGCACGGCTTTGCCGACGAGCGTCAGTCCGTACTCGTGCTCGTACTCGTACGCGCGGCGGGCGATGGTGAGGCGATGATCCTCGTCCTGCACGTAACCCCAGAGCAGGTTGGCCAGCGGACGGAGGTAATGAATCTCCAGGTTCGCCAGCGGATCGCGCTCGCCGGGACCGCGCTTGTTCTGGAAGCGCAGGCTCAGCGCGTTGATGGACTGCACGACCATCCCTTCCTCGATCCAGTACGACCAGATCAGCTCGAGGAACTGCGGTTCGAGGACGGCGGCAGTGAGGCGGTCCTGGCAGAAGAACGGTTTCGGCTTGTTCTCCTCGTGGACCTCATCGCCGAGTGTGCGGGTAATTCGGTCGATGAACGGCAACATCGGGGCCGAAGCACCGAGATACGTCGTCAGCGCTGCGCCGAGATCCTTGTTATCGTTGTCGGTCGGTTTCGCCAGGTCACCGAGTGTGGGCGTACGAGCCAGCAGATACGCCTCCGTCGCCGTGCGCAGTAGCTGGTATCCGTCGGTGCCGACCGGCGAAGGTACCGCGGTGGCCATTGCTACCTTCAGCGGCAGATGAGTAGCCGTCGGTGTGCAGAGAACTTCGTCGATGAACGCCTTGTATTCGGTAAACGCGTTGCCGCGTGCACGGCGCTGCAGCAGCTTCCAGAGCACTGCAACGGGACGCTCCTCGGCGGCGGATGGTTTGAGACTGACCGAGGCCGTGCCTTCCGGCCACTTGTCGATGCACACCTTCTGGCAGTCGTCGTCGGCGGCAGCGCTGGTGGGTGTGTGCGCGTGCTCCGCGGTCGCGAGCGGCGGCGCTTCCTTCCTCGTTCTTTTGCGTTCGTCTTCCATGTGATTCTCCTTCGGGTTCGGCGTCGTCAGGCGACGAGCGCTTTCGGTTGTGGGCGTGCGGTGCGGGGGTTGCCGAGGACGCGGCTCACGCTCCATCGCGTGAGGAGCTCGGCGACGAGCGGGCTCTCGCGCTCGGGGGCCAGCAGGCGGTCCTGCTTGGCCTGTCCGAGTACCGCGAGGGCGAGCGTCGGTGCGAGTGACTGCAGTGCGGGGATGCGTCCCCCCGTATCGCGGAAGATCCGGCGCAGGGCCGCCGGTCTGCGTCCGTGAATGTCGAACGCGCGCGCGAGCGGGAGTGCGCCGAGGGCGGCGGAGCGATGGCTGGCGAGGACGCGGACGAAATCCGGCATCGTCGCGATCAGCGCCTCGACGACCTCGAGTCGCCGCGGGTCGAGATCCGTGGTCGGATAGAACGACTCCCACATCCGGTCGAGCAGCGTCCACTGCGGATCGGGATAGAGGAAGCGTCCCGTTGCGATGGACAGCTTCACGCGGATCCACGGAAACGGATGCGGGTCGTCCGTGGCGATGCGGAACACGAAAGCGCGCGGCAGGCTGACGACGTTCATCAGCCCCTGCGTCGCCGCAATCCCGAGCTTGGCCATCGACCAGAAGTCGGCGACGATCTCAGAGATCCAGCGCTCCCACAGTTGCCAGGCCATGCGCTCGGCGTCGGAGGTCCAGCGTTGGCGCGCGTGAATGTCGCGGCGAAGCGAAGCGACGAGGTCGAGCAGCGCCGCGCCCTGATGTCCGACCTCGTGCACGAGTGACGAGGCGATGCCGCTTCCCACCATCCTTTCGCGAGGCATCCGAATCACGGCCACGGGGTTGTCGCCACCACCGGGCAGGCGTGTGCGCGCACGCCGGATGGCGGCACCGTGGCCACGATCGAGATACGTGATCAGCGGAGGTGCGTCGAAAAACGTTGCCTCGAGCGAGAGCGCATCCGCCGCGACCACGTCGAGACCGCCCAGCCAGACGCCACTCCCCACTTCGCCGCGCATGCTGAGCGCGTCGGCGAAGATGTCGAACTGCGTAATGGCGGCGTTGAAGCGCAGCTTGAGAAACGCGAAGCGGCGCTGCGCGTCCGCGGCGGTGGAACCGCGGCCGGCAGGCGTCTCCAGCCAGCGCAGAAACTCGCGGATGCGCTGCCGCAATTCACTGCGCGCATCGCGCAGGTAATGCTCGACCGCGAGCGCCGCCTCATCCGAGACGCGTGCGGCGGCGACCATCGGCATCACTAACGCGAACGGCTGCAGCCGCGACACGCGCGTCAGCAACGCACGCGCCTCGACGGCCAGGGTGGCGGCGGCGAAGGGATCGAGTGCCATCGTCAGATCCCCAGCACGACGATGCGGCCGTTGCGGCGAATCCAGCGTCCGGTCTGCGCGGCGGAAGCAACGCCTCCGGCGGCAGCGATTCCGGCGCCGGCACCACGCAGCAGGCCCGGTGCATGGGCGCGCGCCGCGGCGGTCATGGCAGTGCGAATCACCTGGCTCGGATCGGCGGAGGCGGGAGCGCCGGCGGCGTGATTCGCCGCGGCCGTGGCCAGGCGGACGAAGTTCCGCGCCACTTCCATCTCCTGCTCCTGCGGTTCGAGGCTCTCCATGTCTACTTCGAAGAGGCGCGTGGCGAACGAGCCGAGCTTGCCGCCCACCGCGCCGCCCACCGGGCCGCCGAAGAACGTGCCGACGGCCCGTCCGGCGATCGGCAGCAGCTTCTTTGCGATCGGTTTGAGAATCGGTGCGAGACGTTTCGCGAAGCGGCCCGCTTTCTTCAGCAGCCCGCCGAGGAACTGGTCGAGCTCCGCTTCGTCGGAGACGGTAAGCAACTCGGCGGCGAGGTCGTTCAGCTCCGCGTCCGACGTTTCGCCCTGCGAGCCGTCTTCACCGTAGATCTCCTGATACAGCTCGCCGGGCTCGAATGCCTCCGGCTCCTGCGTTTCGGGCTCGTAGCTTCTGAGGGTGCGATCGAGGTCGTGCATGGTTTTCTCTCCTTGGTTTGTCGTGTGGTTGTCGGGATGTCAGACGCCGAGCAGGACGATCTTCGTGCCGCGGCGGATCCACGTTCCGGTCGTGGCGCCCGCGGCGATGACGGTGACGGGACCCGCACGCCGGCGACCGCCGGGGCGAACGAGTCCGGGCGCGTGGCGTGTGGCGGCGGCACTGAGCGCCGAGACCGCGGCCTGGCGCGGGTTCGCGGAGGACGGCGCCGCGGCAATGCGCTGGGTGGCGTCGCTGGCAAGCCGCACGATGCGGCGTGCGACTTCGAGTTCCTGGTCCTCGCCGCTCATCCCTTCGAGCTCGAGGCCGAACATCTGTCCTGCCTGCGTGGCGATCGTCGCGCCGAAATCGCCGCCCTTGGAGCCGCCGAAGTAGCCGCCGATGGCGCGTCCGGCGAGCGGCAGCGCGCGCGACGCTGTCTTGCGCAGCAGCCCCTTGAGCTGCTGGCCGGCCTGCGTGCCGAGGATGCCGCGTGCCGCGCCGGCCGCACGGCGCATCAGCTTGCCCAGGAACTGATCGAGCTCCTCTTCGCCGCTGACGCTGAGCAGCTCGGCCGCGAGCTCGATCTCCACGTCTTCCCCCTGTTCGTGGTCGCTGCTTTCCGTCTCGAAGATTCCCTCGTATTCGTAATCGGATTCGAATGCTTCGTCGTTCATGTGAGTCTCCTTTCGTTTGTCGAACGGAGCTCCTCCATGCGCAAGGCCTTCGCCAGCGTAAGTTGTTGAGTCTTATAGGATTGAGGTGAACGCTGGTTCGTGTCGTGACCGGAAGCGGTGGTGGGGGCGAACCGCGGTTCGTGCGGCTACGGCGCGATGCTCGTCAGAAACTCCGCCGCCGCCGCGCGGAACGCGTCGCTCCATTCGTGGCCGCCGTCGAAGACGCATGGCGTCACGTGCGTTTTCGTGCGGAGGAACGCCAGGTCGGCCTCGAATTTCTCCGCGGAGTACCACTCGTCGCCTGTGCCGCGGGCGAGCAGCACGGGCGGGAGTTGCGCGCCGTCGCTCTTCACGTCGGGAGGGACGTCGCCGCCGAGCATGATCAGTCCCGCGCAGTCGACGTGCGCCGCGGCCCGCGCGGCCATCGAAGCGCCCTGCGAGAAGCCGGAGAAGACGAGTCGCTCCGGCGTCGCGAGCGACGCCAGCACGTTGCGCACATAAGAGAGGTTGTCCTCGACGGCCAGCTCGCGATCGAGCTTCGTCATCCAGCTCGCCACCACGTCGCCGCTGCGCGTATAGAAAGGATGCAGCGCCTGGATCGACGCGACCGACCATCGCTCCACACCCGCGATTTTCCCCAGCTCCGCAAAATTGACCTCGGCCGTCTCGGCATATCCATGAAACCCGACCAGCAACCGCTCCGCACCACGGTCTTCGTACAGATAGCGGCCGTGGACGGTGGTGGCGACGTTTGCGATCGACATGTTGACACTCTAGTGGAACAGGGGACGACGGGAGGCCTCCGGCGGGCCGGTGCGACCGGCGGCGCTTGTTGGCCAAGCCTGAACGCACGCCTGTCGACGGAACA
>DASVSV010000029.1:0-11492 GCA_036387915.1 Thermoanaerobaculia bacterium | reverse complement strand
CCCCCCCCCCCGTGGGTGGGCGGGCACGTGTGACGTTGATCGCCCGCCGTCACCGTGGGTGGACCGGCGCGTGTGAGTTGATCGCGCGCCGGGGGGGGCGGGCTGAAGCCACGCCCTACGTTTGGCAAATGCAGCGGGGGTGGGACATCACCGTCTGATCGCGCGCGTCACGCCGATCGCGGCGAACGCCACGAAGAGCGTGAAGACGCCCGCGCGCCAGTCCGGCTCCGCCCAGCCGCCGAAATCGAGGGCGGTGGCGACGAGGCCTGCCAACAGAGCGGTGACGATTGCGGGGAGGAGCTCCCACGCCCACCCCGCACGGCGCGCGAGCGGAACGATCCTCGCAATGAGGAAAGCGGCGCACCCGGAAACGACCCAGAGGACGATGCCCATCAGCCCGATTATCGCCCGGGCGGGACCCGCCTCAACAGTTTGCACGGAACTCGCAAGAGGAACCGGCCTGAGGAGATACTCATGCAGGAAACCCGCACCACGAGCACCAGAAACGACCCGAACAACAAGATCCTGGCGATCGAAGACGACCCCGAGGTGCTGGCGCTCTACAAGTCCTACCTCGCCAAGCGCGGTTACGACGTGCTCTCCGCGACCGGTGCGGTCGAAGGGATGAACCTGCTCGCCGCCAATCCCGACACGAAGCTGATCCTCCTCGACCTCAACCTCCCCGGCATGAGCGGCGAAGAATGGATCGAGTGGTATCAGCAGCAGGGGAAGCAGACGCCGGTCGTGGTCGCGTCAGGGAAGGGTGACATCCTCACCATCACCAAGGGCAACAGCATGACCGCCGCGCTGACCAAGCCCTTCCACATGGAAGAACTGCAGGAGCTGATCGAGGTGCTGCTCGCCGACGACTGGCACGACCAGGTCAGCGTGGACAAGAAACTCCACTAGCGACGCGACAGCTAACCGTCGTGGCCGATGGCCTCGACGGGGCAGTTGTCCATGGCGTCCTTCGAGAGCATCTCCTCCTCGGGAGTCTCGGGCTGCTTGTAGACGTACGAGAACGACTCGTTGTCGTTGCGCGTGAAATTTGCTGGAGACGTCTCGCGGCACAGATCGCAGTCGATGCACTGCGAGTCCACGTAGTAACGCCCAGGTGCCTGGCCCGGCACCTTGTCATTCGGGTCGGCCATGTCCGCCGCACTCAACTGGAGGTCGTATGAAAAGATTTCTCTTCGCCACAATGCTTCTCGCCGCCACCGCCGGATTCGCACAACCGGTGCAACCACTGCCACCGGGTCCGATGGAGACCGTGACCGTCAGCGGCATCGGCCGCGCCACCGTCACGCCGGACCGCTTCACGTTCTCCGTGGGCGTGCAGACCGTCGCCGCAACCGTCGACGACGCGGTCTCGGAGAACAACCGCAAAGTCGCCGCGGTCATCGCCGCGCTGAAGAAGGCCGGCGCGCAGGACAAGGATATCCAGACGTCGCAGTTCGCCATCTATCCGCAGCAGGACTATCAGCAGGGGAAGCTCCCGCGCATCCTCGGCTATCAGGTCTCGAACAACATCAACGTTCGCAGTGAGAAGGTCGGCGACGCCGGCCGCCTCCTCGGCGTCGCCGTGGCCGCGGGCGTGAACCACTCCTCCGGCATCAACTTCGAGGTCTCGGACCCCTCGCGCGGCCGCGACCAGGGTCTGCGGGCCGCGTACGACGACGCCCGCGCCAAAGCCGCACTCCTCGCACAGGCCGCCGGCCGCACCCTCGGCCGCGCCGTCACGATCAGCGAAGGCGTGCGCCACGAGCAGCCGCGTCCCGAGGCGATGATGCGCACGATGGCCACGGCGGAAGGACGGGTGGCCTCGGCGGACGTGCCGGTCGAATCGGGAACGCAGGAGGTCGGCTACCTGGTCACCGCCACCTTCGAGTTGCGCTGACGTATTCCCATTATTTCCAATGAGTTAGGGGCGCCGATCAGGCACTCTGGTTGCACTTCTCAGAGGTGCGAAAGGAGGACTGATGGAGAATCGCGAAAGAGATCGCGTGAGCCAGCGGACCACTCCCACTGACGCGGGGCAGATCAACCGTCACGTGGAGGAGGAGAAAGGCCGTGAAGTGAACAGCGGTACCAGCGCCGAGTTCGGTCAGACGATCGGGCGCTCGGAAAATCTCAGCGAAGGAGGCGAAATGCGCAACCGGAATCAGGACCACATGAGCAACGAGAACATGGGCAATGAGTCGGGCCGTAATTCAGGCTCCGGCAGCATGGGCTCCTCGAGCGGCCGCAACAGCGGCAGCAATGAGGACAGCTCGAACATCTCCGGCAACAAGAGCTCGGACCGCAGCACCGGTGAGCTCGGCAGCACCGGCACCGGCAGCAGCGAAGGCCGGCACTAAGCAGCAGCACCAACGGCAATGAAGTGAGGGCGGGCGTCGAGCCCGCCCTTTTGTTTTACGACAACCCCTCATCCGCCTTCGGCACCTTCTCCCCTCACGAGGGGAGAAGGGCAACAAATGGAGAGTCTCGCGAGAGCCTTGTTTGGTTGCCCCTCGCCCCGCGAAGAGCGGGGAGAGGGTGCCCGAAGGGCGGGTGAGGGGGCGTGCAACAGGCGCGAGAGTCCCCCCCGTACCGGCTTTTTTGTATCATCCGCGCGGTGTCCGACGAAATCTCCATCGCGCCCGCCCGCCTCGAGGACCTCGCGGCGATCAAGTCGCTGCTGGCCGCAAACGAGCTCCCCGTCGCCGGCGTCGACGATCACTGGAAGACGTTCCTGGTCGCGCGCGACGGTGACACGATGGTCGGCTGCGGCGGGGCGGAGGCGTATCAATTCGCGGCGCTCATCCGCTCCGTGGCTGTCGTGCCGGAGTACCGCAGTCACGGCGTCGGACGGAAGCTCGTTCGTCAACTCCTTGACCGTCTGGCCTCGCGCGGACTGCGCGAGTTCTATCTGCTGACCACCACCGCCGAGGCTTACTTCAGGAAGCGCGGGTTCAAGGTCATCGACCGCGACGAAGTGCATCCGCAGCTCCTGTCGTCGCGCGAGTTCCAGGACGCCTGCCCGGCCAGCGCGGTCTGCATGCGGTTGGTGATGCTGGCGTGACGCGCATCTTCGACGTCCACATCCACATCCAGCCGTGGCACATGGTCAAGCCGGAAGCGCTGGCGCTGATCGACGACCCGGCGCACGCGAACGCGAAGGAGATCCTGGCCTCGCCGGAGAACGTGCTGCGCTATCTCGACGCCGAGGGCGTGGACGTCGCGTGCTGCATCAACTACGTGTCGCCGGACGTGATGGGCTTCCGCCGCGAGGTCAACGACTGGATCGCGAACTTTACGAAGGACCATCGCGACCGCCTGATCCCGGTCGGCTCGGTGAACCCGCTGCACGAGATGAACGTCCGCGACGAAATCCGCCGCGTCCTCGACCTCGGCATCGGGATGATCAAGATCCACCCGCCGCACCAGCTCTTCACGCCGAACGCGTACCGCGGCGAGCTGTGGCAGCTCGCGGAGATCTATCGCGAATGTGAGGCCCGCGGCGTGCCGGTGATGTTCCACACGGGGACGTCGATCTTCCCGAAAGCGCGCAACGTCTTCGCCGACCCCATGCCCATCGACGACGTGGCCATCGACTTCCCGAAGCTGAACATCATCCTCGCGCACGCCGGCCGGCCGTTGTACGGCGAGACGGCGTTCTTCCTCGCACGCCGCCACCCGAACGTGAACCTCGATCTCTCCGGCATCCCGCCCAAGGCGCTGCTGCGCTTCCTCCCCCGCGTCGCCGACATCGCCGACAAGGTGCTGTGGGGCACCGACTGGCCCTCGCCGGGCGTGGTGTCGATGAAGAAGAACGTGGAGGCGTTCCGGGCCCTCGGCTTCAACGAGACGGTGCAGCAGAAGATTTTGTGGGACAACGCGGCGAAGCTTTTCGGGCGCTGAGGGAAAGGGAACGACGAGAGGCCTCCCGGTCGTCTTCTTTTCCATCCGCGCACCTAAACGTCGACGCCGACTTTGCGCAGCGCTTCGAAGGTCCCCACGTCCGACCAGTCAAAGTCGCCGCGAATCGTGGCCACGCGGGGGGATTTCTCCATCAGCGCGTAGTCGATCGAGATCGAGGGCATCTCCTCGTAGTTCGCGTTGGTGACGCGTGCGATCTCCGGGGCGACGGCTTCGAGCTCGCGGCGGAAGACTTCCGTGCGCCAGACGAACATGCCGCCGTTCCAGGCGTAGTTGCCGGCGCGCAGGTACTCCTCGGCGCGAGCGAGGTCCGGCTTCTCGACGAAGGCGTCGACGCGTTGCACTTCGTCCGCGAGTTGTTCGCCGAGGCGGAGGTAGCCGTAGCCGGTGTTCGGCTCGTCGGGGTGGATGCCGACCGTCATCAGCGTGTCGTGCGACTCGGCGTAGTCGTAGGCGCGGCCGAGGATGCGGACGAACTCGGGCTCGTTGCCGATGTAGTGGTCGGAGGCGAGGAACGACACCGTGCAGGGGCCGAGACGCTCCTCGATGGCGAACGTGCAGAGCGCGATGGCCGGCGCGGTGTTGCGGCGGGCTGGCTCGGTGAGGACATTGTCGGGCGGCATCAGCGGCAGGTGCTCGCGTGACTTGTCCGCGTACTGCACGTTCGTCGAGACGAAAATCGACGCC
Organism: Thermoanaerobaculia bacterium; assembly: GCA_036387915.1. GTDB lineage: Bacteria > Acidobacteriota > Thermoanaerobaculia > Gp7-AA8 > Gp7-AA8 > QHVT01. The sequence continues at coordinate 6,887 of DASVSV010000029.1, read as the reverse complement.
GGCGGCAGCATCCGCGTGAGGCGGTCGAACGTGAGTTGGATCAGCGACTTTCCGTCGAACAGCTTCAGGAACTGCTTCGGGTTTTCGTCGGAGCTGAGCGGACGGAGACGCGTGCCCGCGCCTCCGGCGAGGATGACGGCAGCGCGCGTGCTCATGCGCTCTTCCTTCCGACGGCGATCAGGCTCAGTCCCGTCGAAGGATTGTCCCCTTCGATGGCGCGGAACAGCGGGACGAGACGGTCGTACAGGCGCGACTGGCCGCTCGGCAGGGCCTTGTTGCCGAGGACTTTTGCGTTCAGCCACCAGGCGAACTTGGCGATGCGATTCTGAAAGCTCACGTGCTCCACCTCGAAGCCCGCCTGCTGCAGCTTTTCGACCAGCTCCTCTTTCTCATAGCGGCGCTGGTGACCGATGCCGCGGTCCATCGAGCCGAAGAGGGCGCGTCCCGCGGGCACGAACACGATCACCCGTCCGCCCGGCTCGAGGAGCTGGTGCGCGCGGCGCAATGCACCGACGTCGTCGACCGCGTGCTCGAGGACGTTGATGCACGTCACCGTGTCGAAGCGGTGATGGGCGACGGAGAGCGCGCTGTCCGACTCGAGGTCGACGCGGTCGACGAAGATGCCGGGCCGGCGGCGGAAGGCGTTGCGGAGACGATCGACGTACGGCGTCTCGCGATCGGTGGCCAGGATCAGCTCGCGTCCGTAGAGAAAGCGGGTCATGGCGCCGCTGCCGGCGCCGATCTCCAGCACGCGCTGCCCCACGTACGGTGCGATGCGATCCCAAACCCAGCGGTTGTAGCGCTGCAGGCGCGAGCGGCGCCGCACCTGCGTGAACGTGCGCGGCTCGCTGTCGCGGTCGTGCAGCAGGCCGTAGCGGAGGATCGTCCAGAGGGCGGAGAAGCCGTCCTTCCAGTTGATCTTCTTCCCTTCCCAGTAATCGCGGCCGTAGTAGGCGATGGGCACTTCGAAGATGCGGTAGCCGCGCTTGGCCAGCTTGGCGGTGATCTCCGGCTCGATGCCGAAGCGGTTCGACTTCAGCCTGATCGACTGGATGACGTCGCGGCGGAAGACCTTGTAGCAGGTCTCCATGTCGGTGAGGTCGAGGTTGGTGGTGGCGTTGGAGAGGAACGTCAGGAACGTGTTCCCCATGCGGTGCCAGAACAGCATCACCCGGCGCGGATAGCCCTCGAAGCGCGAGCCGAAGACGGCGTCGGCGTGGCCGTCGACGATCGGCTGGATGAGCTTCCGATAGTCGTCCGGGTCGTATTCGAGATCGGCGTCCTGGATCAGCACGATCTCGCCCCGCGCTTCCTCGATGCCGCGGCGGATGGCCGCGCCCTTGCCCTGGTTGACGGGCTGGATGACGTGGCGGATCTCCGGCCACTCCGCCGCCAGCTGCGCCACGATGTCGCGCGAGCCGTCGGTGGACTGGTCGTCGACGACGACGATCTCCTTGTCGATGGGCTGCTCGCGCACGCGCCGCAACAGCTCCGCCACCGTCGCCCGCTCGTTGTAGCAGGGAACGATTACGCTGAGCAGTGGGGGACGGGTCTCGGTCATCGAGCGCGCGCATTGTATCGACGAGCGATGAACGATGAACGATGAGAGATGAACTGGCGGTTCCGCTCGCGCGCTCATCTCTCATCTCTCATCGTTTCGTCGCTCGCCGTTTCCGGGCTTGCGCGTTCATCGCTCATCGTTCATCGTTCATCGCCCGATGCCGGAACACGCAACCAACGAAACGCTGAGAAAGGGTCTGCACATCGCCTTCGGCTTCGGTGCATTCACTCTCAAATGGCTGCCGTGGTACGTGGCCGCGGGCGTTTGCGTCGTGGCCATCCTCGGCAACTGGCTGCTGCTGCATCGCCTGGTCGGGCGGGGAGTGGCGCGGCACGAGCGCGGATTCGACGCCGGCATCGTGCTCTATCCGGTCATGGTGCTGCTGCTCGTGCTCGTGTTCCGCGACCGGCTGCACTTCGCCGCCATCGCATGGGCGATGCTCGCCTTCGGCGACGGCGTGGCCACACTCGCCGGCAAGTCGATGCGCATCGCGACACTGCCGTGGAACGCGGACAAGAGCTGGGGCGGATTCATCGCCTGCTTCGTCGCCGCGGCCGCGGCAGGTCTGGCGGTCGCGTACTGGATGGATTTCCGCGAGCCGGTCATCGTCCTGATCGCCGCGATGGCCGCCGCCATCGCGGAGTCGCTGCCCGCCGGCATCGACGACAACGTGACGCTGCCGTTCGCCGTCTCGGTCGCGCTGATCGTGGCGAGCATCGAGCCCGTTTCGGCATACAGCGTCTGGCCGCGCACGCCGCCCTGGCTGATCGTCAACGCCGTCCTCGCCCTGATCGGCTTCTACACCCGCAGCGTCAACTTCTCCGGAGCCCTCGGCGGCTGGTTTCTCGGAGCGATCCTGATCCTCGGCGCCGGCTGGCCGATGTACGTGGCTCTGCTGGCGTTCTTCATCCTCGGCACCGGCTCTACGAAGCTCGGCTACTCGCGCAAGGCGAAGCTCGGGCTGGCGCAGGAGGGAGGCGGGCAGCGCGGTTTCAGCCACGCGTTCTCGAACGTCGGCGTGGCCGCGATCTGCGCGATCGCCGTCTCGCGCCTGAGCCGCGTCGACGAAGCGCCGATGGAGTGGATGTCGCTGGCGTACTTCATGGGCATCGCCGCGCTGGCCACCGCGGCCGCGGACACGACCGCGTCCGAGATCGGCCAGCTCATCGGCCGCCGCGCCTTTCTGCCGCTCACGCTGCGCCGCGTACCAGTTGGTACCGAAGGCGCCATTTCGATCGAAGGGACGCTGGCGGGACTGATCGGCGGATTTATTGTGGCGGCCGCGGGTGTTCTGGCACTGCACTACGGATTGATGCGCGTGAATCTCGCGGCAATCTTCTTCATCACCGCCTGCGCCTTTCTCGGCTCATGGCTCGAAAGCATCGCCGGGAGTTGGAACCGGAAGCGCATCACTCCGATCCCGAACGGCGTGCTCAATTTCTTCAACACGGCAGCGGGCGCAGTCCTGATGTACATCGCATGGCAAATCGAAACCTGAAAAAAGTCGTCATCGTCGGACGGCCGAACGTCGGCAAGTCCACACTCTTCAACCGCCTCTCCGGCAAGCGGCGCGCGCTGATCCACGATCTGCCGGGCATGACCCGCGACCGCCTGACGGACGTGCTCACGCTCGACGACGGCCGCCGCTACGAGCTCACCGACACGGGCGGACTCGAATACGGCGAGTCGCCAATGTCCGCGTTCGCCGGAGAGATTCGCGATCAGGCCCAGCGCGCGCTCAGCGACGCCGACTTCATTCTCTTCGTCGTCGACGGCGCGGCGGGATTGCTCTCCGAGGATCGGGATATCGCGCAGGACCTGCGTTCGGAGTCGTCGAAGACGATCCTCATCGTCAACAAGACCGACCGCAAGGACGCCGAAGAAGCGGTGAACGATTTCTGGGAGCTGGGGTTCGACCGCATCTTCCCGATGTCGGCCGAGCACGGCGCCGGCCTGGAAGAAGTCCTCGAGGCCATCGCGGAGATCGTCCCGCCGGAATCGGCCGCGGATGAAGACGAGGAAGAAGGCGGCCCGATTCGCGTGGCCATCATCGGCCGTCCGAACGTCGGCAAGTCCTCGCTGCTGAACCGCCTCACGCAGGAAGAGCGGGCGGTGGTCTCGCCGATCTCCGGCACGACGCGCGACGCCATCGACATGGAGATCGCGCGCAACGGCAAGCCGTACCTGATCATCGACACGGCCGGCATCCGCCGCAAAGGAAAGACGACCGACGAGGCGGAGAAGCTGGCCGTGATGTCCGCGCGCCGGGCCATCGAGCGCTGCGAGATCGCGCTCTGCATCTTCGACGCGGTGGACGGCGTGACGGGGCAGGACGCCACCGTAGCCGGCTACGCCGAGGACGCCGGCAAGGCCGCGCTGATCCTGGTCAACAAGTGGGACGCGGAGCAGCACGGTCCCGACGACTACAAGAGGTTCGAGGAGCAGCTCCGGTTCCGCCTCAAGTTCCTTTCGTACGCGCCGTTGCTTTTCATCTCCGCGAAGACGGGGCGCAACGTGGAGAAGATCTTTCCGCAGATCGACAAGATCGTCGAAGGCTATCGCAGCAAGTTCCGCACATCGGAGCTGAACACGATCCTCGAGCGCGCCGTCACCGCGCACAACCCGCCCACGGTGCGAGGCAAACCGCGCCGCTTCTACTACGTGACCCAGCTCAAGTCGGGCCCGCCCACCTTCGCCCTCTTCTCCAATGTGGACGAGCCGCTGCACTTTTCGTATCGCCGCTACCTGGAGAACCAGTTCCGCGACGCGCTGGGCCTGGTTGGATGCCCGCTGCACTTCGTGATCAGGGCGAGGAAGGGGATGAAGCGGGAGCAGCGGTAAGCAGGCTCCCCGCATCTCACGCCGTGAGTGCTGAGGCGCCGGAACCCCTACGTTGCCACTCTCGCGCCGAGCGTGGAAACGTAGGGCGTGGCTTCAGCCCGCCCCCCTGTGGGTGGGGAACAGGCGTCTCGGGACAACTTGTCCCCACCCCCGCGAAGGGCAGGGAGAGGGTGAGGGGTTGTGGCGCTCGGGAAAAGGGAGCCCCTCACCCTGACCGTCCATACGCGCTAACTTCAGGCGAGAACAACCCCTCATCCGCCCTTCGGGCACCTTCTCCCCTCACGAGGGGAGAAGGGCAACAAACAGACAATCTCGCGAGAGATGAAGTTTGTTGCCCTTCGCCCCGCGAGGCGGGGAGAAGGTGCCGAAGGCGGATGAGGGGCCGGCGCTCGCCTAAAGTTAGCGCGTATGCCCTGACCCTCTCCCCGTGCGCGGGGAGAGGGGACTGCTTTACGCGACCTCCCGCCGAACCCTGGCGTATGGCGTCCTTACCTCGCGCGCTGCTGGTCGAGGATCTCCGCGATCATGGCCATGGGACGGGCGATGCATTCGCGCTTGAGGCGGCGGTGCTCGCCGCAGTGCAGGCCGACCAGCTCGAGGTCGAGGTTGAAGACCGGCGCGCCCGCGAACGTGTCCCGTGGCCGGACCGGGAAGCCCATCTGGCGATCATCAGGACGGATGACCTGCGCGGTGCCGCCGATGCGCAGCCCGTGCTCGTACCAGAGCCAGATCAGCGGCTGGCCTTCTTTGACGGCCGGTCCGTTCAAGTCGAAGTGGCCGCGCGGCTGTCCGTCAGCGTCGCCACGTACAGGCTCCAGCGCGACCGGGCGATCGAGGCGCAGCAATGACGGACGGGAATCCGCATTATGGCCGAGCAGCGTCATTCCGATTACGCCCGCGAGAGTGCCCGATCCGTAGAGACTGCGGTCCTTCTCTCCGGAATCGAAGCGGACCGTCGCGGGAGCCGTCTCGACGCAGGCGAGGACCAGCTCGGGACCGACCAGGAAGCCGGTGCCGACGACATGGTCGTCGCGCTCGAGCCGGCAGATGCGGGACTCGATCGTCGCGAGCTCGCTCCGCCGCTCGTCCATGAGCGTCTCGACGAATTTGCGAGAGAGCGAGTCGCCGCGCAGTTCTTCGACACTGATTCCCAGGCCAAGGCGATCGGCGAAGCGGAGAAAGTCCGGGTGCCTGCGCGCATTCTTCCGCAACAGATCGATCAGCGTCGCCAGCTGTCGGTCTTCGCGCATCCGGGTGACGATTGCGCGCGTCACACCCTCTGACGTCGTCTCAAACGCCAGCGAGTCGATCGAGTAACCGATACTCGCGAAGATGCGTCGCAGCTTGTCCGGATGGAGGTCGAGCTTCAGCATCTGCTCCGTCAGCTCGTGATCCTGGACCTCGACGGTGGCTCCGCGCCCGGCTTCCTCTTCGCGCGGCGGCTCCGCGTACGTGTCGTTACGAAGAATGTCGGCGACGAAGCTCAGCACGTACTGCGCGGAATTTGCCGGCGGCTTTTCGACCAAACCGGCGATGCGCTCCTCGTCGAGCGGCAGATCGAGATAGTGGCGAAGCGTCTCCTGCTGTCGGTAGCGCAGCCGCGGCAAGCCGGTCACTCGGATCGCCCGGGCCATGAGCTGCCGGTCGAGCGACAAAGCACCGGCCAGTCGGAGGAGCACCGGAGACTCGCGAAAGACGTCGTCGTCGATCTTCGCGGCGGTCCGGACGAGCGCTGCCTTCTTGTCGTCCGTCGCGCGCGACAGTGCCTGCGCGATGACCACGCGCAGCATGTGCATGGGATCTCGCGTCGCGCGCGCGATGTCCTCGGCGCCAGCCAGCTTGGCAAGCGAGTCCTGGATGCCAGCCAGCTTCCCAAGCGAGTCGAGATCAGCGTCACGGCGCCGCGACGCCTCCGCGCTCGCGAGCAGCGTCTCGAATACGCCGAGCAGGTTCCCTTCACTGCCATAAGCCTCGAGCGCGGCCGTGGCCGCGCGCGCTGCCTCATCGAACTTCTCCGCCGCGGTGAGCGCGATCACTTCGTGCGCGCGCAGCATCGTCTGCGCGGTGCGCTCCTTCCGTTCCGCGAGGACTTTCAGCGCCGCCTCCGGCTCCTCGGCCTCGAGCGCCTCTTCGATCCTGCGAATGGCGGTGCGCTCCCAGACCTGCTGCGTGGCACCCGCCTTGGCATCCGGCGGCAGCTCGACGCCGAGCTTCTCCGCGAGGAAGGCTTTTTCCGGCGCGGGCAGTTCCTCGATCGCGCCGCCGAGGTAGTCCTCGACACCTCCGAGGAAAAGTGCGGCGATCTCCTCATGCGGCTCGCCGAGCATCAGCCGGTGATAGATCTCCTCGGCGCGCGGAGCGTTGCCCGGCTGCTCCGCGTAATAGCTGGCCGCGAGCTCGTCGATCTCGCGCGTCTCGCGCGGGCGGGTCTCGCGGAGTGACTCCAGCATGAGCCGGCGCACGTCGGGGCGATGCTCCAGCACCC
>DASVSV010000028.1:0-28656 GCA_036387915.1 Thermoanaerobaculia bacterium | reverse complement strand
GGGCACGCTCCGCCGCTTCGCGCTCCGCTTCGAGACGCGCACGCTCGCGGTCCGCCGCCTCGCGCTCCCGCGCCAGACGCTCGTTCTCCTCGCGTTCTTTTGCCGCGAGCGCTTCCGCCTCGGCGCGCGCACGCTCCGCCGCTTCGCGCTCCGCTTCCAGACGCGCACGCTCGCGGTCCGCTTCCTCGCGTTGCTTCGCCGCTCGCGCCTCTGCTTCCTCGCGCTTCCGCTCGGCGGCGGCGCGCTCCTCTTCCATCCGTGCGCGCTCGCGGTCCGCCTGAGCGCGCTTCTTCGCCGCGCGCTTTTCCTCGCGTGCTGCGCGTTCGGCCTCTCCGGGGTCGACGGCGGGCTGCGGCGCGAGCGGGAGCGCGGCCGGCATGTCCACGACCGCCGGCTGCAGTTGCGGGGCACGCGAGCGCAGCGCGACCGCGGTCGCCGCGCCAGCCAGCGCCGTCGCGGCGGCGAACAGCGCCAGGGACGCCGGGGCGAACTCGAACATCGTCGCCAGCACGAGGAGGGACAGCAGCAGCGCGGTCAGGCCTCCCTGCCATCCGCCCTTCCAGACGGAGGCCAGTACGGCCGCGGCGAACACGAACAGCAGCACCGCCGGCGAGGCCGGGAGCAGCATCCCCGCGCCTGTGGCGAGGATCACGAGATCGATGGCGATCCCGTATCGAAGTACGTTGCGTCGGGTCTCTGGGGTCATGTTCCGCGGGGCTCGCTGTGTCTTACTTCCTCGCCGTCCGGGCTATGGTGCTCTCGATTTTCACGCGGTAGCGCGATACGTCGTCCGTGACCTGGATGAACGGCAGCGCGCAGGCCAGTTCCTTCTGCGCCGCCACGTACTCCCCCGTCTCGTACAGCGCGACGGCGTGGTAATAGCGGAGGTCTTCCTCCCCTTTCGCGAACGTGCCGAACTTCTGGAAGCCCTGCACCGCTTCGCGGAACGCGCCGGTGCGATACAGCCCCACCGCCGCCTCGGCCAGCACTTCGCGCGGGACCCCCATCGCGTTGATGAGACCGGAGTAGATGCGCACGGCCTCGTTGATGTTGCCGTTGCCCGCCGCCGCTTCCGCGGTGCGCAGCGCCATCAGGTACTCCTTGCGCGACTCCGCCTCGGCCGCCGTGACGCGGGCCGTGGCCGACCGTTCGGCCGCCGCGCGCTCTTCGGTGATGCGCTGCTCGGTCAGGCGCTGGATCTCCGCGATGCGCGCGTCGGCGTTCTTCTTCGCCTCGGCTTCGGCCTGCGCGACGCGCTCCTCGGCCGCACGGCGTGCCGCCGCGACCTGGTCCGCCGACTCCGCTTCCGCGGCGGTCACGCGCTGGCGCGCTTCCGCTTCCGCCACCGACACGCGCTTCGCCGCGTCGTCGCGCAGCTTCGCGATTTCCTTCTGCGCGTCGGACGAGGCCGCGGTCACGCGGAGGTCCGCCTGGCGCTGCGTCTCGGCGATCTTCTGCGCCGACTCCTTCTCGATGGCCTGGCGCTCCGAGGCGATGCGGGCGTCGGCCTCGCGCTGGATGCGCTCGCGCTCGCGGGCCACGATCTCCTCGATGAGCTGCTGCCGGTCGGCCTTCTCCTCGGCGATGGTCTTCTTGACCGCGACGCGCTCTGGCGGTTTCGGGGTGATCGGGGGGAGCGCACCGCCCGGATCGTCCTGCGCGAGCTGCACGTTGCGCGGGAGCGGATTCGAGGGAACGAGGGCCGCGGCCAGCGACTCGACCTCCGCGGCATCGGCCCCGAGGTTCAGCGTCGCGTAAGTCGGGCTGATGCGCTCGGCGGATTGGAGACGGAGCAGCGTCTCGCGCGCGTCGTCCTCCCGTCCTAGGCGGAACTGAGCCAGGGCCAGGTAAACGAGGGTCGTCTCGAAGGAGACCAGCTGGTCGAATTTACCGGTGTTCACGTACGACTGCATCTGCTCCGGCGAGAGGAATCCCTGCGCCGCGGCCTGCAGGTCGACGACGGCCGACGTGTAGTCGCCCGCCTTGTACGCGGTGACGCCCAGGCGAAGCCGCGACTCTGGCGTGACGGCGCTCTGCCCGTACGCCCAGACGGCAGAAAGAAGCAGGAGCACGGCAAAAAGCTTACGCACGCTGAACCCTCCCGATCGAATTGTTGGCGAAATCCCCGTTTGCTGAGACCGGCAAGCGAGCCGGCCGGTAGGAGCGCACATTCAATTTTGCTGCCGAGGCGGGCTTTAGGTTTGCACGGTGCGCGGCAGGTGCATGAAAATCTAGTCCGCTACCTCCGGCAACGGTCGGACACTTTCCCCTTCCGGCGCGAGCTCGACCTCCGGCATTTCGTGGCCGACACCCTCGGCCGGACTGCCGGCATGTTCCCCGTCCCGGCGAAAATTTTTCTGCTCGACGAGATGGAACCGAAGGGGTTCGGCTTCCCCCTGACCAGGTCTCCCGCCGTCGACGACCTCGAGGCCCGCCTCCAGCGCTGGCTGGACGAGGAGCACGCCGCCCGCGGGGTGGCCAGCGTCCGCGCCAACGACCTCCTCGTCTCCTACCGCGACCAGGTCCTGCGCCTGGCCCGGAACGCCTTCGACTCCAGCGTGCTGGCCGACTACCACTCCGTCTTCTGGCTTCTGCACACCCAGCAGACCGCGCGCGTCTTCACCGCCTTCACGCGGAAGCTGATCGACGGCGGCATTGGCCGCGACGAGGCCGAGCGCGTCCGCTACGCGCTGCACGCCAAATGGACCTCGGTCATGCGCGAGAGCACCGCCGACATCCGCGGCTTCCTCGAGCTGGCCCTCGAGAATCCGCTGATCTCGGTCGAGGAGTTCGTCAGCCCCGACCTGCGCGAGCTGCGCGGCTACTTCCTGGCCCACCTCCGCCGCGACTACAACGCCTTCCGCAAAGGCTTCGACACGATCCGCGCGACGCTGGCCGACCTCCTCGGGCGCGACAAGGTCCTGCGCCGCGCCATGACGCTGCTCGGCTATCCGGACTCGAACATCCCGCACGTCGTGGCCGTCCTCGACCCGCGCGTGCGCTCGCTGCTCGAGGAACATCCGTCGTACGAGGCCCCGCCCGGCGCGTCCTCCGTCGACATCGTCTCCAAGCGCCTGCTCGAGCTGTTCATCGTGCAGAGCCTCCGCCGCGGCATCCTCTGGATGAACACCACGGCCGAGGGAGAGAACGTGTCCGACGACGCAGCGGCGACGCAGTACTCGCGCGCCATCCGTCCGATGAACTTCGGGCGCCGAGGCGTCGTCGAGCCGATCGTCTACCGCTACGGCCTGGTCTACGACATCACCTCCTTCACCGAGACTCTCGGCGAGATCGCGCGCGGCGGCAAAGGGGAAGAACAGAGCTCGTACCGGCAGATGCTGGAGTTCCAGCGCGAGCTGGTCGAGCTGGTCCGCCGCTACGGCCTGCAGTTCGAGAAGTTCCTCGGCGACGGCGCGTTCTACACCTCACGCCGCGCCACGCGCAGCATCCACGCCGCGATCGCCATCCAGCAGTTCTACGCCGAGCAGCGCGCCCGCGGCTTCGCCTTCAACCGCGGCATGCGCATCGCCCTCAACTACGGGTATTACCGCCTGCTGCCGATGCAGGTCTCGTCCGACGGCACGCAGCTGATGGAGTTCTACGGACCGGGCATCGTCGAGCTGTCGCGCCTCACCACCGGCAAGACCACCAAGGAGCTGGAGGACATCCAGCAGCTCCTCCTCACCCACGGTTACGACCAGAAAGAGGTCTACCGTTTCTTCGCGCCGCTCTCGCGCAGCTCCGACCATCTCGACAGCGCGCAGCAGGCCCGCGAGTTCTACGCGTACGTGAACGAGAACGGGCACCTCATCAACGAAGGCATCGTCTGCTCGATCCCGTTCGTGCAGCAGTTGTCGACGGAGATCATCGAGGACGGGCAGAGACTCTATCGCCTGCGCACGCCGTGGAGTGTCTACCTCGGCTTCCCCGCCAGCTCTGACGGCGGCGGCTACATCGGCATCCGCATCCTCGGCTCGGTGTCGCTGAAGGGCATCGGCGCGCAGGAGATCGGCGAGGTGGTCTGGCTGACGCACGAGCAGGCCGAGGTCTCACTCGTCGACGAGACCAAGCCGCTGCTGCAACTGCTGCGGCAGGAGCGCCATCGCTCGTCGGCGCGCGAGACTGCCGGGATGAGCGTCGAGAGCGACAACGCCACCAGCGCGGACCTGGTGGTGTGCGAGTCGCAGAACGACAGCTCGTCGGTGATCCTGGTCGGCGAATGGGACCCGGTGTCGGCGGAAGTGCGCCGCCCCATCCGCCTCGACGGCACCGACGCCGAACGCTACGGCCTGGCCATCCCCCTCACCGCCGAAGCGGTCGAGCTGCAGACGGTCGCGTATCAGAGCCTCTACCGGAAACTGAGCCGCATCGAAACGCTCCCCAGCTTCAGCGTCGACGCCATCCGCCACAACACCAACTTCAGCGGCTTCATCATCGGCGCCACGGTCGAACGGCTGTAGCACCGTACGCGGAGCGTTATGGAGTGCGGCGGCCTGGCCGCCGCTTTTGTATTCGCGACCGGCACTGCGAGACGCACCCGTCTCGGCAGTTGCGCCCGAATATCAAAGCGGCGGCTAAGGCCGCCGCACTCCATAGAAGACCGCCGGCGTGGTCGCCGGCGGTCCCTTCGCTCAATTCGTCTTCATCACGAACGCGCCCGCGAGCGCGAGCATGAGCACCAGCATCACCAGTCCGAGCTCGCTTGCCGTGGGGATGCCGGCCGGCGTTGGTGATGCCGTGACCGTGGACGTCGAGACGTTGTTCGCCGGGACGGGGTCGGGCTCGTTGCCGGTGACGGTGGCGGTGTTCGCCATGCCTCCGGCCGTGGTGGCCTGACCGCGGATGGTGATGGTGTTGGTCTCGGCGTTGAGCATCGTGCCGATGGTGCATGTGACGGTCGTCGTCCCGCTGCAGGTTCCCTCGGTCGTCGTGACCGAGATCAGCTGGAAGCCGGCCGGCAGAATGTCGGTGACGACGACGCCGGTCGCGGTGCCGGCGCCGTTGTTCCGCACGACCAGCGTGTAGTCGAACGGCTGCCCGATGACCACGCTGGCCTGGCTGGCTGTCTTCACGATCGAGACATCGACGCTGGTGGCGACCACCGTGGCCACGCCGCCGTTGCCGTCGTCGTCGTCGTTGTTCACCGGCGTCGGATCGGGCTCGTCGCCGTTGGCCGTGGCGGCGTTGTCGAACGCGCCCGCGGCGTTGATGGTGGCGACCACGGTGATGTTGGCGTTCGCGTCGACAGCCAGGCTGGCGATCGTGCACGGCAGGGCCACGCAGGCGCCGCTGACGCTGGTGATGGTGAGATTGGTCGGCGTGTCGGTCACGTCGACGTTCGTGGCCACCGACGGCCCCTCGTTGGTGATCTGCAGCGTGTACGTCACCGACTGCCCAACCGTGAACGGCGCGGCCGTCGTCAACGTCTTGACTATGACGACGTCGGCGGAGACGCCGGTCAGGCCGTTGTTACCCGTGCTGTCGATGTTGTCCGTCGGATCGGGGTCCGGCTCGTCGCCGTTCGCCGTGGCCACGTTGTCGAACGCACCGGCCGCGACGATCGTCGCGGTCACGGTGATGGTCGTATTCGCGCCGACGCCGAGGCTGGCGATGGTGCAAGGCAGCGCGGCGCAGGCGCCGCTGACGGCGGTGATGGTCAGGTTCGTCGGGGCGTCGGTGACGTCGACGTTCGTCGCCACGGACGGGCCGGCGTTGCCGACGACCAGCGAGTACGTGACGGACTGGCCGGCGGTGTACGGGCCGGCCGTGACGAGCGTCTTCTCGATCGAGACGTTCGCCGACGCCACGGCGACGCCGTTGTTGCCCGTGTTGTCGGTGTTGTCCGTCGGATCGGGATCCGGCTCGTCGCCGTTGGCCGTGGCCACGTTGTCGAACGCACCGGCGGCGACGATGGTCGCGGTGACGTTGATGACGGTGTTCGCGCCGGCGCCGAGGCTGGCGATGGTGCACGGCAGCGCCACGCAGGCGCCGCTGACCGCGGTGATGCTGAGGTTCGCCGGCGTGTCGGTGACGTCGATGTTCGTCGCCGGCGACGGGCCGGCGTTGGCCACGGTCAGCGAGTAGCTGATCGACTGGCCGGCGGTGTACGGACCGGCGGTGATCAACGTCTTGACGATCGACACGTCCGCCGACGGGCTGGCGATGCCGTTGTTGCCGGTGTTGTCGGTGTTGTCGGTCGTGTCGGTGTCGGGCTCGAAGGCATCCACCGTGACGACGTTGTCGAAGGCGCCCGCGGCGTTGATGGCCGCGGTGACGGTGATGGTCGTGTTCGCGCCGACGGCGAGGCTGGCGATGGTGCACGGCAGCGCCACGCAGGCGCCGCTCACGCCGGTGATGGTGAGGTTGGACGGCGTGTCCGTCACGTCGATGCTGGTCGCCGTCGACGGGCCTTTGTTCTCGACGAAGAGCGTGTACGTGACGGACTGCCCCGCCGAGAACGGCCCGGCGGTCGTCAACGTCTTGATCACCGAGATGTTGGCGGAGACGCCGGTCGCGGAGCCGTTGCCGGTGTTGTCGATGTTGTCCGTCGGGTCGGGATCGGGCTCGTCGGCGTTCGCGGTGGCGACGTTGTCGAACGCGCCCGACGCGACGATCGTCGCCGTCACGGTGATGGTCGCGTTCGCGCCGGGCGTGAGGCTGGCGATGTCGCACGGCAGCGCCACGCACGCGCCGGAGACGCCGGTGATGGTGAGATTCGTCGGCGTGTCGGTGACGTCGATGCTCGTGGCCGTCGACGGTCCGGCGTTCTCGACGAAGAGGGTGTAGGTAATGGACTGGCCGGCCGTGTACGGCCCGGCCGTGACCAGCGTCTTCTCGATCGACACGTTCGCCGACGCGAGTGCGACGCCGCTGTTCCCGGCGCTGTCGGTGTTGTTCTCCAGGGTCGGATCCGGCTCGTCGCCGATCGCGGTGGCGACGTTGTCGAAGGTGCCGGTGGCGGTGATCGTCGCCGTGACGGTGATGCTCGTGTTGCTCCCCGCGGCGAGGCTGGCGATCGTGCACGGCAGCGCCGCGCAGGCGCCGGAGACGCCGGTGATGCTCAGGTTCGTTGGCGTGTCGGTGACGTCGATGCTCGTCGCGGGCGACGGGCCGGCGTTGGCGATGGTCAGCGTGTACTGGATCGAATCGCCCTGGCTGAACGGGCCGGCGGTGACCAGCGTCTTGTCGATCGAGACGTCGGCCGACGAGCCGGCGGTGCCGTTGTTGCCGGTGTTGTCGAAGTTGTCGGTGGGATCGGGATCGGGCTCGTTGCCGTCAACCGTGACCGCGTTGTCGAACGCGCCGGTGGCGATGATCGTGGCCGTGACGGTGATGTTCGCGCTCGCGCTGACGGCGAGGCTGGTGATCGTGCACGGCAGCGCCGTGCATGCGCCGGAGACCCCGGTGATGGCCAGGTTCGACGGCGTGTCGGTCACCAGGATCCCGGTGGCGATGGACGGACCGGCGTTGGAAACGACGATCGTGTACGTGATCGACTGTCCCTGCGCGTACGGCCCGAGCGTGTCGAGATTCTTGGTGACGGAGATATCGGCCGACGCGCTGCTGACGACCGTCTCGCTGTCGCTGTTCGAGTTCACGCCCTGGGCCGAGGCGGTGGCGGTGTTGGTCACGAATCCGGCCGTGACGTCGCCGGCGGTGACGAAGTACTGCGCGGTGCACGTCACCGCCTCACCCGGGTCGAAGAAGTTGTCCAGATCGCCGACGGTCGTCAGCGCGGGACAGGTCACCGTGGCCTTGTCGTCCGCGACCGTCACCGGTCCGGAGAGCGTGGCGGCGCCGCTGTTCGTGACGAGGTAGCTGTAGTTGAGCGGGTCGCCGGCATTCGTGAACGACGTCTGCGTCACGCTCTTGGCCAGCGTCAGTCCGGTCGTCGCGTACGTGGCAATCGACTCCTCCGACTCGACCTCCGTCGCGCCATACATCGCGTCGACGTCGGCTTCGTTCGTGTGCAGGCCCGTGACGGCCGTGATGGGACCGACCACGCACTGCACGATGTGGTTCTCGTTCGCCGCGACGGGCGCGGGCAAAGTCGTGCCGGCCACCGTGGCGTTGCAGGCCGTGACGTTCAGCGTGTCGTCGTCCAGTTCGACGTCGGTCAGCGGCACGTCGCCGGTGTTCTCGATCGTGAAGCGGTAGTAGACCTGCCCGCCCGTGGGAGTGGCGAGGAACGACGACCACGGTCCCGTGGCGCTGGCGCCGACCTGCTTGAGCAGCGAGATCGACGGGCTCGGCGCGACCACTTCGAGCGTGTCGCTGCCGGTGTTGCCGTTCACCGGCACGCCGTTGATGATGTGCGAGACGTTGCCGGTGGTGTTCGTGTACGTGCCGAGGGTCGGGGCCGTGACGTCGACTTCGACGATGCACGTACCGCCGGCGGCGATGGTGCCGCCGGAGAACGAGATCGAGCCGGCGCCCGGGCCGGGAGCGAACGCCGGCGCGCCGCAGCCGGAGGTCGAGGCATTCGGCACCGCCGCTACGACCATCGCCCCCGGCACTCCGGGGAAGGTGTCGCTGAAGGCGACGCCGCTCAGCGCGTCGTCCTGATTCGGATTGGTGATGCTGAAGACGATCGTCGACGTGCCGCCGGGGATGATCGGCGACGTGATGAACGTCTTGTCGATGACCGGAGGCAGCACGGCGGTCAGTGTCGCCGTGGCCACGCTGCCGCTCGCCGTGCCCCCCTCGGTCGTGGAGAGGAAGCCGCTCACGTTCGTGTGCGGTCCGCCGGTGGTGGCCGTGACGTTCACGCTGGCGGTGCAGGAGCCGGAGGCCGGAATCGTGCCGGTGCTGAACGTCAGCGTCGTCGCGCCAGCCGTCGGCGCCCAGGTCGCGCCCGCGCAGGTCGTGCTGGCAGATGGCGTCGCCGCCACCTGCACGCCGCTCGGCAGCGAGTCGCTGAACGCGGCTCCGGTGAGCGCGACCGCGTTCGGATTGGTGAGCGTGAAGGTCAGCGTCGAGACGCCGTTCACCGCGATCGGGTCGGGCGAGAACGACTTGGCCAGGGTCGGGTCGACCGCCGCGATGCAGCCGGTGAAAGCGATGTCGTCGAAGTTCAGCGCGGCGCCGCTGGTGTCGGCATTCGCGCCGGTCGCGGCGATGCGGAACACGGTCGTGCCGGTGGTGCTGGTGAGACCGGTCAGGTTGATCGTGTGCTGCGTGAAGCCGATGGGCGGATTGGCGACCGTCAGCACCGGCAATCCGAAGCCGCCTCCGTTGTTGACCTGCACGGTGAGCGACGTCGGTCCGTTGGCCGGACTCGGATTGGCCACCCAGAAGCTCATCTGGATCGAGGTGTAGTTCTGCGTGTCGACAGTGAAGTCAACGTATTGACCGTCGTCCTTGAAGCCCCACGTACGCCACGAAGTGGTGTCGATATGGCCGCTGCTCGTGAAGATCGAAGTCTGCGCCGGCAACAACGCCGACGCGGTGGCCGTGGCCACGTTGGCCGCCTTCACGGTCGGGATGCCGCCGGCGAGATCGGGCGGATTCGCGGTCGTGCCGTTCGGGACGGTCCAGCTGGCGAGCGTCTGTCCGCAGAAGCCCGTGCCCGGCGTGTCGGTGTTGACGGTCAGCGGCGCCGAGGCGTTGTCGCCGGTGTCGACCGTGCCGACGAAGAGGTTGTTCGTCGTGTTCGTGTACGAGCCGACGGCGGCCGGGGTGATGTTGACGGTGATGGTGCAGGTGCCGTTCGCCGCCACCGTGCCGTCCGAGAAACTGATCGAGCTCGATCCAGCCACCGCGGTGACGCTGGGCGTGCCGCAGCCGTTCGTCGTGACGCCGGGCGTGGCCGCGACCTCGAGGTTCGCCGGGAGGTTGTCGACGAAGTTGTAGCCGCCGAGCGGCGCGCCGTTCGGGTTGGAGAGCGTGAAGGTGAGGACGGTGATGCCGTCCACGCCGGCCGGATTCGGCGCGAAGCTCTTGTCGATCGTGGCCGTGGCCGGGTCGATGATCGCCGCGATGCGCGCGCCGGTCTCGTAGTCGGCGTTGTAGTGGTAGCTGCTGCCGGAGAAGTCGTACAGCAGCGAAGTCAGCGTCTCGGACGTGCCGCCGCCGCTGATCACCTGGATCGTGTACGTCGTGACGACGTTGCTGCCGCCGGACTTGAAGTCGCCGCCGACGCAGACGCGGTAGTTCGGGCTGTTCGGGTCGTTCTCCCAGAGACAGGCGTCGGCGTAGAGCTGGTCGTGAATCGCCGGCGCGGGCCCGCTCACGTACGGCGAGTTGTTCGCGGAGTACGTCGTCTCGACCTCGAGAATCTGGAAGACGGTGTTCGAGAAGTTGATGAACGCCTCGAACTGGTTGTAGCCCTGCGTGGCCGTGCCGCCGGTGAGCTGGATCGTGTACGTGTTGCCGACCACCAGGGCCATGCTGCCGCCCGCCGGCACCGTGGTCAGGTTCGACGGGTCGGTGCCGTATTTGACTTCGGTGATGGAGTTGCGGCTCTGCGAGATGAGGTGCTCGACGTAGAGCTGGCGCGGCGTCGGCGTGGAGACGGTGCCGGAGCCGTCGGCCGCGGTGATGTGGTAGCGCCGCGTCGTGTCGAACGCCGCCGCGGTGCGCGTCACCTCGACCTCAAAGTATGCGTCTTCGCAGCCGCCGGCGCCGATCGACGGGATCACCAGCGAGCTGAGTGAGCCGGTCCGCAGGTTGATGAACGGATTGGCCGAGTCCCAGACGAAGTCGACGTCGACGTTCGTCGTGGCCACGTCGCTGCACACTCGCGCGCCGACCGGAAAACGATTCGGCCCGGTGGCCGGGTCGTTGCTGTCCAGGCCGATCACGTTCCAGGTGATCGGCTCGATGGTCAGCGCCGCGGAAGCCGGAAGCGCCAGGAGCAGGGTGGCAATGACGAGCAGCAGGACCGCACGACCTGTGGGCATGGAGGAACCTCGCACTTCTTCAGGATTCGCACGAGGGGCCCCGGGCGTGCCCGGATCATGGGTCGCAGCGCGCACAGGATCATGCCCGCCACCGCAAAAGTTTCAGGAAAGGCCCCGCGACAGGACGTCACTAATGGACCTGTACCCGATGACGCGGAGCTTATGGAGTGCGGCGGCCCAGCCGCCGCTTTCATATTCGGGAGCAACCTGCCATGTGGGTGCGTCGCGGCAGTGCTGGTCGCGACTCCGAAAGCGGCGGCGAAGGAAGGCCACCGCACTCCGTCGTCAGTTCGCCGCGCCGCGGGTCCAGGCGACGACGCCGGCTACTTTCTCCAGCTCGACCTGGCGCTCGAGGTACTCCCAGATCCCGAGCACTTCCTCGCGATCGCGCGGCTTCTCCGGCGCATGCCGGCGCACGTGCTCCTCGGCGAGCGCGAAGCGTCCGCGCCCGTACCAGCGGCTGGCCTCGACCGGATCCTCGGCGAACTTCTGCATGGCCGACGTGACGAGCGCGATCTCCTCGTCCGAGGCGCCGGAGAGGACGTTGGTGATCTGGTCTTCGGAGCGGCGGTCGCGCACGCGGCGCTCGGGCTGCAGCTCGTGTGCGGCGCGAAGCGTGTTCACCGCGTGGACGAGACGCTCCTGATGCTCGAGGACGCGCAGGCCGCTGATCGAGAAACGCTCGTCTCCGGAGCGCGCGAGGCTCGTCCAGACCACGCGCGTGCGTAGCACGACCGAGCGCGCCGGACGCAGCAGCGCAAACGTCAGCTTGGCCTCGGTGCCAGGCACGAGCGGGTCCTTGTGACGGATGCGCAGCCCGTTCGCGGAGAGCTGGATGATCGTGAACTTCGTGTCGCCGAACATCCCGTCGATCTGCCGCCGCGGGATGTAGCGCGGCAGGCGGCGCTGCTCCGGCAGCTCGCGCGGCGCCGGCGGCGCCTCGGCCGCAATCTGCGGCTCCTGCGCGGCGACCTTATCCTCGGCCTGCGGCTCCGGCTCCCGCACCTCGGCCATCGCCACCTTCGGCTCCTCGGCCGGCGCGGGCGCTTCGGTTGCCGTCGCTTCGACCGCGCTGGCATGCTCGGCCGCGTAGACCAGCATCAGCCGATCGCGAAAGAACGCCTCCAGCTGCGCCAGCGGCACGCGCGACTCCCCTGCCCGCGAGTGGCAGAGCACGTACCCGCTCTCGATCAGCGCCGTCACGACGTCCGGCGAAAGGTCGAGCTGTTCGGCGATTTCAGCGGGCGAAAGGGATCGGGTCAGCGGTCGCACGAAGCGACGCTCATGCGACAGAAATGCCTGACCGCCCCGAACCGCGGTTCGGGATGGCCAGACAGCGCCGCACGGAGCCGAGCAGCCGCGCCGGAATGACCGGCTTCGACAGCGTCTCGCAGATCTCCGGGAAGAGCTTGCGGATCTCGCGCGCCTCCAGCCCCGTCACCACGATGATGGACGTCAGCGCCTCGGGGGACGTGCTGGCGATGTACTCCATCACGTCCGTCCCGCTCATTTTCGGCAGGGCGATGTCGAGCACGATCGCGGCGAACTTGCGGTTCGCCAGCGCGCCGACCGCCCTCTCCCCGTCCGGCACGGCCTCGACCTCACATCCCTCGTGCTCGAGGATGCGCTGCAGCGCCTCGCGCGTGGCAGTGTCGTCTTCGACGACGAGGATCCGGGGCCGCATTTCCGGAAGTAACTCTAACAGCAAGAGTGCAGTGACGGGAAGGAGGGAAGTGCACTAATGTCCAATATTGAACATCGCCGCGAGCTCGATCGCGCGAGGCACGCCGCCCTTGAGGGAGTGGTCGCCGTTCTCGATCCATTCGATCCGGATCGACTCCGACAGCGTGTACCCTGCCACGTCGTCCGGAGTGCCGAAGGTGTCGCGTGTGCCCTGGATGATCAGCGCCGGGGTGCGCAGCTTTTCCAGATGCGCGGTGCGCGTCTTCTCCGGCTTCCCCGGCGGGTGAAAGGGATAGCCGAAGCAGATCAGCCCGCGCACCTTCAGCTCGTCCGCGACCATGCTCGCCATCCGCCCGCCCATCGACTTCCCGCCGATGTGCACCTTCTTCCCGCCGCCATGATCCGCGATCGCCTGACGCCACGCGTCGAGCAGGACCTCCTGCTTGTCCGGCACCTTCCGTCCCACGTTCATGTAGGGAAAGTTGAACCGCACCACCCGAATCCCCCGCTCCCCCATCCCCCCCGCGACGGTATTCATGAACGCGTGCGTCATCGGCGCCCCTGCGCCATGCGCAAAGAGGAAAACGTGTTTGGATTTTGCGGGACCGTCGTAGAGGTAGTCCATGTCGTTCAGATGGTTGCTGGTTCTTGGTTGCTAGTGCTGCAGCGTCTTGCCGAAAGGTCTCCAAGGCCCCGGCACGCGCTCAACGTAGGGCGTGGCTTCAGCCCGCCCCACCCGGGGGTGGGCGGGCTGAAGCCGCGCCCTACGTCCGGTACCTCAAGGTTCGTGGTTACCAGCTCCTCGTTAGTGCTGCAGCGCCTTGCCGGAACTGTCTCAAAGCACGCGAATGCCCTGGCAACCAGCAACCAGCAACGAGCAACCATCAACCAATCACCACCCCCGCACCGGCTTCCACTGATCCACCACTTTTCCGCCGTCGAGCACGTGATACGCGTCGTACATCGCCGCCGTCAGACAGGAATGGTTGGGGAGGATGCGCAGGCGCGTCCCCACCGGCACGACCGACTTCGTGGCGACCTTGCCGTGCTCCTGCGAGAGGGCGGTGATCTGCATCGGCAGCGGCTTCAGGTCGAGGTCGCAGACAAGGCCGTAGCCGAATTGCGGGTTGATGTGGCTGGGGCCGAGGTCTTTGGAGAGGGCCAGGGCGCCGGCGTCGATGATGAGCGCGTCGCGGTCGGGATACGAGCCGACCACCGTCGTCAGCACGGAGACCGCCACGTCGTCGAGCGTGCACGAGCCGATCGTCGACTGGAACGCGTCGAAGAAGACGTAGTTGCCGGGACGCACTTCGTCACAGTCGCTGAAGCGGTCCACGACGGCCAGCGTCGGCGTCGAGCCGATGCTCCGCCGCGCCTCCCCCAACCCTTCCGCCGCGAGCAGGGCCCGGAACCGCGTCAGCGATCCCGACTCCTCGGCCGCGATGCGCCGGATCTCCTCGACGTCGCGCGCGTTGTACGAATGTCCCGCGTGCGTGAGCAGTCCCTGAAACCGCACGCGCTCCGAGGTTGCCATCGCGCGCGCCAGGCGCACGCTGTCCGGACTGGCCGGATCGATGCCGGCCCGGTGATAGCCGCAGTCGACTTTCAGGAAAACGTCGAAGGTGTAATCGAACTCTTCGAGTGCGCGCAGGGCCAGCTCGGAGTCGACGAGCACGCTCAGCCGCTCGATGCGCGATGCCAGCGCGGCCGCGCGGGCCAGCTTCTGCGGCGTCGGCGCGATCGGCACGGCATACGTGATGTCGCGGAATCCGCCGTCCGCGAACACCTCCCCCTCGGCCAGCGTCGAGACCGTGATCGGCCCCGTCGCGCCGCCGTGCTGCAGGCGTCCGATCTCCACCGCTTTGTGCGTTTTGACGTGTGGGCGAAATACCACACCGGACGCGCGTGCCTTATCGCGCATCCGCGCGCAATTCCGTTGCACGATCGTGCGGTCGACGAGGAAAGCAGGGGTCGCGATCTCGGTTAGCATCGGAGTCACGGATGCGGAAGATACTCCACGTCGACATGGACGCGTTCTACGCGTCCGTCGAACAGCGCGACGATCCTTCACTGAAAGGAAAGCCGGTCATCGTCGGCTGGGCCGGCGAACGGAGCGTGGTCTGCGCCGCGTCGTACGAGGCCCGCAAGTTCGGCGTGCACTCCGCGATGCCGGCCTCGCGCGCGAAGCGTCTCTGCCCGAGCGGCGTCTGGCTGCCGCCGGACTTTGAGCGTTATCGCGCCGTCTCCACCGACATCCGCCGCATCTTCGAGCGCCACACGCCGCTCGTCGAGCCGCTGTCGCTCGACGAGGCCTACCTCGACGTCACGCAGGAGCTGACCGGCATCCCCACCGCCACCGAGACCGCGGAGGCCATTCGCCGCGAGATCCGCGAAGAGACCCGCCTGACCGCGTCGGCCGGCGTCGCGCCGAACAAGTTCCTGGCCAAGATCGCCTCCGACTGGCGCAAGCCCGACGGCATCTTCGTCATCAAGCCGCACCAGGTGGAGCGCTTCCTGGTCGGCCTGCCGGTGCGGAAGATCCCCGGCGTCGGCAAGGCCACCGAGGCGGTGCTGACGGAGATGGGCATCGCCACCGTGGGCGACCTCCATCAGTTCGACGTCAATGCATTGACGGCACGCTTCGGCAAATGGGGCACGCGCCTCTGGGAACTGGCCCGCGGCATCGACGAAAGCCCGGTCGAGCCGTCGCGCAAACGGAAGTCCTGGTCGAGCGAGAACACGTTCGCCAAAGACGTGACCCGCGAAGAAGCGGCGGCGTGGATCCGCGAAGAAGCGCAGAAGATCTGGAAGTCGCTCGAGGAACGCTCCATGCGCGGCCGCACCGTGACC
The DNA here is from genome assembly GCA_036387915.1 of Thermoanaerobaculia bacterium. GTDB lineage: Bacteria > Acidobacteriota > Thermoanaerobaculia > Gp7-AA8 > Gp7-AA8 > QHVT01. The sequence goes on along the minus strand of DASVSV010000028.1, from coordinate 13,222 downwards.
GTCAAACTGCGCACCCCCGACTTTCAGACCGCCACCCGCCAGCTCAGCCCCCCCGACCTCCCCACCAGCGGCGACGACGTCGCCCGCGTGGCCGTCCTCCTCCTCGACCGCTTCCCCTTCCCCGAAGACGCCCGCTTCCGCCTCGTTGGCGTCGGCGTATCGAATTTTCTGGACGAAGAGGATGAGGAGCCGGCGACGGCGACGGAGCCCTCACTGTTCGCGACTTAGAGGAAAGAGGAAAGAGGAAAGAGGCCCCCGCCCCGCGGCAGGGAACGTCAGGCGCCGACGACTACATATTCAGCGAACGCGGTCGACTGCGGAATGGGCAGACCATCTTCGATCAGACCTTCAACATGCATCTGAATGGCTTCATACATGTTGTGCTCGGTTTCCTCACGCGTAGCGCCGGTAGCAACGCACCCGGGAAGATCGGGTGAATACGCAGAAAAATTCGCTCCGGCGTTTTCGATCACGATCAGGAATCTGTGCACGTTCATTTCAGGCCTGCCTGTTTGAGGATGCTGTTGAAGGTACCGGGCGCGAGGTCATCGCTCGCCTACCGGAGATGGTCACACGTCCCGGCTTTGCCGGATGCTTGTACTGGCGGTGACTCGTCCCGCTCGACGCTTTCACCTGAACCCAGCCATCGGCCTCGATCATTCTGATGGCCTCGCGAATCTTCGTCGGCACCGCCTGATTCTAACCCGCACATCTTCCTGCCAGTTCAGCACCACCCTCGCCGCCTTTCCTCTTTCCTCTTTCCTCCTTCCTCTTTCCTCCGACTCCCCCACAACGAGCAACGAGTAACGAACAACGCGTCTACAATGCGCGCCGCGATGAATCAACTGCAACCCATCAGCGTCGTTCAATACGGGATCGGTCCGATCGGGGCCGAGATCGCGCGTCTGCTGCTCACCAAGCCGTGGGTGAAGATCACCGGCGCGGTGGACATCGACCCGGAGAAGATCGGCAAAGACCTCGGCGAGGTGATCGGGCTCGATCGCAAAGTCGGCGTGCTCGTCACGGCCGAGGTGCAGGGCAAGCCGGACGTGGTGTGCCACTCCACCGGCTCCCGTCTGTGCGACGTGGCCGGGCAGCTCGAGTCGCTCCTCGAGCGCGGCAGCCACGTCGTCTCCACGTGCGAAGAGCTGTCGTTTCCGCTCGACCTCGACATCCGCGAGCGCCTCCAGCACGTCGCCCGCGCGGCCAACGTCGCCCTCCTCGGCACCGGCGTCAACCCCGGCTTCGTCATGGACAAGCTGCCGCTGACCATCACCTCCGTCTGCCAGGAAGTGACGTCGGTCGACATCATCCGCATCCAGAACGCCTCCACGCGCCGCGAGCCGCTGCAGCGCAAGGTGGGCGCGGGCATGAGCGTCGAAGAGTTCCGCGCCGCGGTCGACGCCGGCAAGATCAAACACATGGGACTGAAAGAGTCGCTGATGCTGGTCGGCAACGGCCTCGGCGTCGAGTTCGACTCCGTCAGCGAAGAGAAGATCGAGCCGATCGTCGCCGCCCGCGAAGTGGTGACGCAGTATCTCCGCGTCGCGCCCGGCCAGGTGGCCGGCGTGCACCAGACCATCTACGGCAAGGGACGCATCGACGTCAGTCTCGAGCTGCGCATGTACGTCGGCGCGGAAGACGTGGCGGCCGATCGCGTGATCGTGCGCGGCGTCCCCGACATCGAGCTGGAAATCAAAGGCGGCGTGCACGGCGACCGCGCCACCGCGGCCATGGTGGTGAACGCGATCCCGCGCATAATGCAGGCCCGCTGCGGCGTCCTGACGATGGACGACATCGGAATCTCCTTCCGATGAAGATCTTCCTCACCGGCGCGACCGGCTACGTCGGCTCCGCCATCGCCGCGGTGCTCATCCGCGCACGTCACGACGTAACGGCGCTCGTCCGCTCCACGACCAGCGCCGCACGCGTGCTGAGCTACGGCATCCATCCGCACGACGGCGACCTGCGCGAGCCGTCGACCTATCGCGACGCGGCGCTGGCCGCCGATGCGATCGTGCACGCCGGCGTCGAAGGCGGCAGCGACCGGATGGACGTCGATCGCATCTTCGTCGACGCCGTGGCCGGTCCGAACCTGATCTACACCTCGGTGCTCTTCGTCCTCGGCAACGTCGACGACGCCGACGAGAGCGCGCCCGCCGCCGGTCCGCGCGCGGAGCACGAGCGCATCGTCCTCGACGCCGGCGGCGCGGTGATCCGTCCGGGCATGATCCACGGCGACGAGGCCTGGCTCTTCGCCAATCCGATCTACATCGACGAAGGCCGCAATCGCTGGCCGCTCGTCCATCGCGACGACGTCGCCGAGCTCTATCGCCTCGTCGCCGAAAGCGGCGCGCGCGGGATCTTCCACGCGGTGGCCGAAGTGCGACCGGCGCGCGAGGTGTTCCCGCAAATCAGCGGCACGCCTCTCGAAGAAGCGCGGAAAGAGCTGGGCGGCTTCGCCGACGCGCTCGCGCTCGACCAGAACGTGCGCGCTCCGCGCGCTCTCGCGCTGGGATGGCGGCCCATCGGTCGCTGGCAGGCGACGTAGAGGGCCGCTCCCCCCGCCCCGTCCGAGGGGCGAGCTGAAGCCGCGCCCTACGTTTCCACACGCACTCGCGCGGCGGAGTGCACCGCGAGAGCCGGCGATTCGCGCGGGTGTCGACCTCCGCGCTGCCGGTGCCCAACGTAGGGCGTGGCTTCAGCCCGCCCCCCGTTGGGTGCGTTCAATCCTCAATCCCGTCACCGCCGCGCCTTCTTCTGCATGTGAGCGATGACGCCCTTGCTGACGCCGCTCTTCGAGAGCGCGATCAGGCCGTCCGGCGTCACGTCGAAGTCGAGCTGCGAGGCGCCGTCGATGGCCAGGATGATGTTCTCGTCGGAGAGGCCGGCTTTGGCGAGATCGATCACAGTCTGATTCTTCATCGCGCCGCTTTTCTTCTGCGGCGACGCCGTCTGCGCGACGACCGGCGTCGTGCTGGCGACGCGCACCGCGCCGCCGCCCGAGGCGCCGCTCCACTGCTCGTAACGCGTCACCGAGTCGGCCGCGCGTGACGTCGGCGAGCCGATGTTGCCCGAGGAGAGCAGGCTCACGTAGCCCTTGCGGAACAGCTCCTCGTCCGTGTTCAGCGCGGCCGCGGTGTCGTAGTGACTCTGCGCCGCCCGCAGCAGGTCGAGCGCCTCGGCGCGCTCGCGCTTGTACGCCAGCGCCTCCTTGGCGATGGCCTGCGCGTAATGGCGGAACGCCTCTTCCTTCGGATTCTTCTTCGGCGGCATCGCCTCGACCGCGGCCAGATAGCGGTCCCACTGCCCCGCTTCCGCGAGCGGGATCAGCGGCTCGAAGCTCGCGCGCGGGACCAGCACCGTCACTCGCTCGGTGGTGGGAACGAGCTGCGCCGCGATCTTCCGCGCCGCACCCTTCAGCATGTCGTCCTCGACGGTCGACGGCGCCGGCGCGCTGGCGTACTCGCCGTACTTTTCGCGGAACGACTCGTCGAGCGAGCCGGCCACCACGTCCTTGTTCTTCGCGCTGATGTCGAACGTGCCGGCCAGTTTCGCGTCGATGACCTTGCGCTGCTTCTGCACGCTCACGCTGCTGTAGACCGGCTTGGACTCGTACTTTTTCTTGCTCTCGTTCCACTCCTGCTTCGTGCCGGTCTGGCGCTGCTCGTATTCGGTGTACGTCTCCCACGTCTCGTGAGATTCGAGCCGGTCGATGGCCACCTCGACCGTCACTTCCGGCTTGCTGTCGGCGACCGTGCCGCCGCCGGCCAGAATGTGCTCGCTGATGTAGCGCTCCAGCAGGCGCGCGTCGTCCTGGTCGGCGCCCCGCTCGCTCTCCACCTTGATGGCCACGCGCCGCGCGCCGGCGTTCGTCGCCGGCGGAATGGTGCGGTCGAAGTCGACGGCCTTCTTCTTGAAGCCGAAGCCTTCGCGCGCTTCGCCGGACAGACAGATCCCGAGGAAAAGCAGCACTGCCAGCAGTCGTTTCATGACCGGCGATGATAGCGCCAGAGAACGACGGCCACCAACCCGAACAGGACCCAGAGCACGATCCAGGCGACGTGCGCGGACTCGAGCCAGTTCCATCCCGCGAGCGTGAACGCCCAGAGCGCGTAGACGAGCAGAAAGACCCGGCGATGGCGCGCGTCGTCCTCCACACCGGCGGCGATGCTCGCGCCGAGGATCAGGGTCGGGATGAAGCCGAGGAGGAGGTTGAGGAGGATCGTCAAGCGGGTTTTCTAGGCGAAAGCTTCGAGGGAAGGCGAGGGAAGGCTCATAGGCTCACAGTCGCATAGTCTCACAGGGGCTCGATGAGACTGTGAGCCTATCCGCCTACGAAACTCGAAGAGGGGCTCTATGAGACTGTGAGCCTATGCGCCTATGAGACTCGAAGACTACCGGTACCGCAGGTCGATCACCTTCCGCACGGCGTCCTTCGCGGCGCCGGGGAGGTTTTGCACGCGGGACAGCACGTCGTTGAAGGCGTGCGACTCGCCGCCGTGCTTGAAGCACTCGCCGCAGCGCGGGAGGTTCGTGAAATCGCGGCGGCTGAAGGCGGACTGCATCTCGGCGAAGCGCGGGCCGGCGAGGATCTCCTGCAGCGAGTGCGTCTTCAGATCGCCGAGGACCTGGTCGCCGTGGGCGTCGTAGCAGCAGTGCGTGACCCGGCCGTCGGCGAAGATCACCACCCAGGTGAAAAACGCCCCCTGCACGCAGCCGTAGAACTTGCCGTGGAGATCGGTCTCCTCGTTGACGTCGAGGGCCTCGCACGTCTTCTCGATCACGCGCGCGTTGCGGTACTGCCTGAGGTCGAAGACCTTCCTGAAATCGTCGACGGTCTCGTCGAGCGTCAGGCGCGAGCGCATCTTCTGGATCTCGATGCGCAGCGGATGTCCCTTGGCCTGGGCGAGGAACTTGCGGGTCAGCTCGACCAGCTTGTCGAAATCGCCGCCGGTGCGGAGCTGCGGATAGACGTCCGGCTGGATCGAGTCGACGCAGATGCGGATGCGCTTGAGCGGCGAAGCCAGCAGCTTCGCGCCGATCTCCGGCGTCAGCACGAGCCCGTTCGTCGACAGACTGGCCTCGGGGAAGAGGCGGATGGCGTCGTCGATGCGGGCGTAGAGCAGCGGCTCCCCCATCTCGTGCAGCCACTTCAGCTTCAGCCCGTTGCCGTGAATCTCGCGCTCGGCCTTCTCCACCAGCTCCCAAGGCATGTCCTCGTACGGGCGCCGCAGCACCGGCAGCGGGCACATCCCGCAGCGGAGATTGCACTTGGAGGTGAGCTCGAGGCCGACCTTGATTCTCGAAGGAGAGAACTTCATTCGCCAGCAACCAAGCGCGTGAGGCACGCACCGTATTCCTGAAACGGAGGGACGAGTGGAATCACTACGTAACGGAGGCAACACCCAAATGACCACTCGAATCGTGCTTTTCCTCGCCGCCATGCTGCTCGTCCCCATCGTCGCCGCGGCGGCACCTTACGACACCATCGCCAACCAGTTCACGGCAGACGCGGCACTCGTCCTCGATGAGGATCGCCGCAGCGACAACGACGAGACTCTGGACACGTTCTCGATCGACCGCAACAGCGGCGCGTTTCGCGCGCGTCTCAGCCGTCGCGGGCGCCCCTCGGAGAACGTCACTGGAAGCTTCTCCATCCTCAACGCCGGCGCGAGGATCTTCGGTTTCCGCATCGTCATCACGACCACGGTCAGGAATCGCGTCGTGACGACCACGACCAGGACTTACGCCGGCACTCTGCGGGTCCTCACCAGCGAGCCGAGAATCGTAGGCAGCGGGTCGTGGACGCTGCGGTCGGACGGCGTGCCCGCGGTCGCCCAGGGACCCTATCCCTTCTGCGCCCATCGCGAATTGATCTCCGGCTGATCGCCGGCGAGCGCGGCAAACAGTGCACCGTATTCTTCCCACGAATATTTTCGGGCCGCTCCGGCCGCGCGGCGCTCCAGCTCCGCGCGATCGGTGCGGGCGAAGAACGCGTCGATCCGCGCGGCCAGCGCGGGATGATCCTCGCTGGGGAAGAGCATCTCCGCGTCGACGATCTCCGGCAGGCCGCCGACGTGCGACGCGATCACCGGCCGCGCGAAATGGAACGCCGTCAGCGCCACGCCGCTCTGCGCCTCGATGCGGTACGGCGCCAGGACGACGTCGCTCGCGGCGAAATACGTCGCGATCTCCGCGTCGGGGATGAAGCGAAAGTCGAAGCGGACGTTGTCCAGTCCCCTGGCCAGCTCGCGATACTCACTCTCCGACTTCCACCACGCCTCCCCTGCCACGACCAGCGTGACATCAGTCTGCAGCAGGCGCCACGCGCGGAGTGCGACGTCCAGTCCCTTGAACGGACGCACGTGCCCGAAGAAAAGCGCCACATTGCCGCGCAATCCCAGCCTGCGCCGCGCCTCGGTGCGAGTCGGAATCGCGCCGCCGAGGGCGTGCACCGGGAGGAAGGTTTTGACGATGGGGCGGGGCGTGCGTCGCGCGGCGTCGTCGGCTTCCGTCTGCGCGTGCACGACCAGCACGTCGCCGCGGCGCAGCACGCGATCGGTGAGCCAGCGCTTCCACGCCGCCGGCTCCTTGTCGCCGATGTTGTGGCACTGCAGGATCACGCGCGTCTTCTTCGGCAGCAGGGCGATCAGCGTCAGATACGGCAGCGCCCAGACCCAGACCCACCAGACGAAGATCACCGCGTGGGGCCGCTCGCGCCGCAGCGTGAGCGCGGTGCGAATCCACGTCAGCGGATTGACGATGTCGAGGAGGAACCGCGCGTCGAAACGCGGCAGCGTCAGATCGACGTCATCGCCGCCGGGATAGAGAAACTTCGGGAACTGCCGCTTGAACGAGATCACGTCCGCGCCCAGTTCCTCGGCGAGCTTGACGGTGCAGTAGGCGATCCCGGCGCGATAGGGAAAGACGGGACCGATGATGATGCAACGATCAGGCATGAGGTATGAGGTATGAGGTATGAGGTATGAGGTATGAGGGATGAGTCGCTACGCGAGGATCCTACCGAAGCGCGAAGCGTCACTCATGCCTCATGCCTCGTACCTCATGCCTCATGCCTCGTCCCTCATGCCTCGTACCTCATGCCTCTCAAGCGGCGCTGAGAAAGTTGACGACCGTGGACTGCAGATACGCGCCCCAGGTCCGCCAGTCGAACACGAGTGACGAGGACATGAAGCAGGAGTGCGTGCAGTGGCACTCCTTGGCCCGGATCGAGCGGCGCTGCTCGTCCGCTGCTTCGGAGAACCACAGCTTGTCCCAGTCGTAGCCGGTGTCGCGTACATTGCCCACCGGATCGCGCAGCTCGCACATCCGCACTTCGCCGCGCGCGTCGAGCACGCCCGAGACGCGGCCGGCGTGGCACGGACGCACCTGCGTCTCCTGCTCCAGCACGGCCAGTTCCATCTGCCGCGAATAGATCTTCACGAACTTCAGGAAGCCGTCGTAGTTGCGGTAGCCGTTCCAGTAATCCTCGAGCTTCGGCAGCAGCGCGCGGTACTTGTCGGTGGTGATCGGCTGGATGTTCTTGTCCGGCTGATCGCCGCGCAGCATCTCGAAGGAGTGGAACGAGACTTTCGGGAAATCGCGGCGGATGCCTTCGAACATGACGTCGAGGTCGTCCGCGTTGTAGGTGCACAGGCAGGTGTGCACGTTCACGGTCAGGTTGTCGTAGCGCTCCTTGAGCGGCATCAGCAGCGCGTACGTCTTCTTCGACTTTTCGTAGTTGTTCGGGACGCCGCGGATCCAGTCGTGCTTCTCGCCGATGTGGTCGATCGAGAGGTTGACGACGATCTGCGTGTTCGGGCAGCGCTGCAGCGTCGACTCGACCTGCCGCGCGATCAGATCGCTGGTGATGGCGCCGGTGGGGATGGTGATCTGCTTGACGTTGTTGTTCGTCGCCAGGAATTCGCAGATCTCCGGCAGGTCGCGGCGCAGGAACGGCTCGCCGCCGCTCATGACGATGAAGAGCAGGTCGCCCATCGACGAGAGGGTCTTCTTGATCTCGTCCAGCGACAGCTCGTGCTCCTTGTTCTTCCGCAGCTGCTCCCAGTTGAAGCAGGTGCGGCAGAAGGAGTTGCAGTCGTACGTCAGGCCGAGGATCAGATAGACCGGGCGCATGCCGCGCTTGTCGACCAGGTACTTCAGATACTGGAGCTTGTCGGTGAACTTCATGCGTCGCGGTCCGGAACCGCTGCGCAAGTGTAAGCATTTCCGCGACGTTGCGCGCGGCGCAAGGGACGACCAGGAGGCCTCCTTACGCGAACGAGAACAGCGAGCGGATGCGCTCCCCCACCTCGGCACCGGCATCGTCTGCGACTTCGTACGCCATCACCCGCAACTGTTCGTAATCGGGGCGGTCGAGGGAGCGGGCGCGGCGGCGGATGACCTGACGGGCCAGACTGAACTTCGTCTGCGACAGTGTGGCCAGCGCCGGGAGCTCGCCGAGGAGCTTGTCGAGGGGCCGGTCGCGGATCGTGTCCACGAAGTCGGCCATGTCGGTGAGCGTCGCGGCGTTGACGCCGCGGCGGATGAGGGTCGAGTCGAAATCGGTGCCCATGCGCGCTGCCCGACTGCAGGCGACATGCCTTAGTTCCACCCCTGCGTGACGGGCGTCACAGTCATCTGTTTTCGCCCGTAATCGTAGGTGACGATGAACTTCCCCAGCACCGCCTGCCCAAGCTGCGCCTCGGTGCCGGCCAGCGACGGACAGCAGATCGACGGCACGTCGACGACGCGGTGCGGACCGAGCTGCACCCACTCCGCGCGGCCGGCCACGCCTCCCCCGCCGCCGCTGCCGAGACCCTGACCCGTATTGATCGGACGCAGGGGCGAGGTGGCGTTGCGGATCACCGGATGATTGGCGCCGTCCATCGAACCGGAGTCGACGAAGAACTGCGCCTGGACCGGCGGCTGTCCTGCCACTTTGATCGTCGCCGGGACGTAGATCCAGCGATTGGTCCGACCGCCGAATGCGATCGGCAGCACCGTGCCGCGATTGTCGTATGCGCCGAAGACGATCCGTCCCGGCTCGAACGTGATCACGTGCCGCGCCAGCAGGTCGTAGCCGAAGAAGCCGTCGAGGCGCTGCCCGAAGTGCGGCGTCAGTCCGCTCAGGTCCGTCAGCCGCACCTCGTGCCGCGACACCAGGCCGCCGATGTCGAAAGTCAACTCGTTGACGATCGCCACCTGCACCTCGCCGCCGCCCGCACCGCGAATCGTGCCGTGACGCTCCGGCTTCACGCCGAGACGCGCCGCCGCCGCGGTGTCGAGAAAGGTGTACGGCGAGCCGGTGTCGATGAGGAACGTCAGCGGCTTTCCCGCCACCCGCACTTCGAACACCGGCATGCCGGCGGCAAGCGTCGTCGGGATCAGCAGACGCAGAGCGAGTGTGACCTGCGACTCCTTGCCGCCGCGCAGGATCGTGAGCTGGTGCGTGCGCACCTGGTGGAACATGCGCCGGACGCGCTCGATGCCGAGGGTCAGCGCGGGCTGCCTGTCGATGCGGAGGATCACGTCCCCCTTGCGCAGTCCGGCGTCGGCGGCGGGTGTGCGCGGATAGACCTGCACGACGCGCAGTCCTGCTTTGACCTGCTCGAGCTCGAGGCCGCTCGTGTCGAACAGCATCGCGTCGCGGAAGTGGCGGTTCGGCTCGAGCATCATCCGGCTGCGCGAAAAGTCGGCGATGACGGTGAAGCGCTTCAGCAGCTCGCCGCCGATCTTCATCGCGCCGGTAATGCCGTTGGCGCCCTCGAACCGGAACGGGCCCAGCTCGACGTACTCCGCGCGCCCAAGGTTCGGACCGACGGGCTCCCCCTCGGGCATGAAGAGGTCGTCGGCCAGCGCGCCGCCGGAGCCGGAGTCGACGAGGTATCGGCGGACGCGCTCCGGCTGCCCCGGCATCTTCAGCTTCGCGTCGAGGAACGGCTTGCCGTCCGCGATGACCAGCGGCACGACCGCACCCGTACCGCCGTACTCGAACGTGGCCGCCTCGTGGAAGCGCACCAGACCGGCGTCGTAGTCCATCTCCACCGCGTATCTGGTGAAGAGGTCCATCCCGAGGATGCCGTCGAGGCGACGGCCTTCCGCGGACTCGAAGAACGACAGGTCGATGGTGCCGGGGTCATCGACGCGGAGCTCGAGTCCGCCAATGTCGAGACGCGCCGATTTGCGGTGAATGCGGCGGTCGAGCATCGTCTTCGGGACGGCGGTGTCGAGGAGGAAGGAGCGCGGCGGACTGCCGTTCACGCGCACATCCACGAAGAGCATGTTCTCGTAGACGTCGGCGGGGACGCTGATGGCTGCGGCGAGGAAGAGCGAGAGGATCATGCGCGCACTGTGCGGCGCGCAACGGCACTCAGTCGATGGACGAACGCTGAGTTTTCGATGAGATCTCGCCGGCCATGCGCGCGTAGACGCCGGCCAGGTCGGCGTTGGCGTCGAGGTCCTGCTCCCCCACCCAGGCCTGCGTGTTGTCGGCGACGCGGAAGAGCTGCGCGGTCACGCGGACGCCCGCACCGGCCCGGCGAACCGCGCCGAGGAGCACGTATTGGGCGTCGAGCTGGCGTCCCAGCTCCAGGATGCACTCGCCACTGTTCTTGAACTTCTGCGCGGTGAGCGGGTCGATCACGCCGACTCTCGTCTTCGCCAGCGCGTGAATGAGCTCGTGCGTCGCGACCGTGCCGGCCTGCGCCGCACCGCCGAGGTCGTCGAATGGGAGCACGAGGACGGTGGCGGGACGGGTGGTGGTGAGGGCGAAAGAACCGGTGAGGAGGGCCAGGAGGATCGTGGCCAGGAGCGGCCGGAGGGAGCGCCGCCGCACCGGCGTCACGGCAGCCACGGTCGCTGCGGGTGCCGCGACCGCGATGAAGCGATAGCCGCGACGCGGCACGGTCTGGATGAAACGCGGCGCACTGGCATCGTCGCCGAGGACTTCGCGGATCCGGCGGATGCACCAGTTCAGACTCTGGTCGAAATCGACGAACGTCTCCTCGCCCCAGATATGGCGGCGCAACTCGTCGCGCGTGACCAGCTCGCCCGCGTGCGACACAAGATACGCGAGCACTTTCAGCGGCTGCGGTTGCAGGTGGATCGGCGCTCCATCACGCAGCAGATCGCCGGCAGGCGTCACTTCGAATTCGGCGAATCGCATCACGGCAGTGTACCGGCAGTTTTCAGGAGTGCGGCGGCGAACGAGCCGCCGCGCGCTTCCCAAGCGGCAGCTCACCGCTGCCGCACTTCTAAAATCCCGATCACGATTGCCAGCCAGTACGTGAGGTGGTGCATCGCGAACGCGAACGGGATGACCAGCCACCACCGCAGCGGGAGGCGCGTGGCGCCCGCGCCGAGGATGAGCGTCAGCAGCGCGTACGGAACGGCCACCAGCGGTGCGAACAGGATCCCGAAGAAGCCGGCGAAGAGGAACGCCGATACTTTCGGATCGCGCCGGGTGTGTTGCAGGCGTCCCGTCTTGACGCGGTAGCGCCAGCGCTGGCGCAGGTACGGGCCGGGGAACGCGCGGCGGCGATGAAAGACGCGGACGCCGTCGTGATAGACGACGCGGCCGCGCTGCATGAGCTCCGCGAGCAGCGCCGTGTCCTCGCCGATGTAGCCGATGCCTTCGTCGAATCCGGTGAACGCGCTGCGCCGCACGAAGAGATTGACCAGCGCGACGTCGCTGGCGCGGGCCACGTCGAAAATGCCGCGGCGATTCTCGTGCGCGGCCACGCCGCTGCCGATCCAGCGCGTGGCCAGCAGCGTGTCGGAGATCAATTCATTGACCGGCGAGTCCGGCGGCGCGGGGTCGGGGCCGCCCAGCGCCAGCACTTCCGGATGCGCGTCGAGGTAGGCGCAGGCGGTGGCCAGCCAGCGCGGATCGGCCATGGCATCGTCGTCGATGAACGCGAGCACCTCCCCCGCCGCCACGGAAACCGCTCGATTTCTTCGAGTTGCGGGATTACGATTCGGCTCGACGACGTTCCGTACCCGGATCTCTCCGGCCAGCTCGACCGGCTGAGCCGAGACGACAATCAGCTCGAAGCCGAACGGCGCATCCTGTTGTAACACCGAGGCGATGGCGCGCTCGGCGTCGCCGCCCAGCCGCTCGACCGGCATGATCACCGACACCTTCGGCGTCGGGATTGAGGATTCAGGATTGAGGATTGAGGATTGCGACAACGGCATCCTCAATCCTCAATCCTCAATCCTCAATTCCCGCTCACGCCCAACGAAAGAGATATGAAGCTCATCATTCAAATCCCCGCCTTCAACGAGGAGGCCACGATCGCGCAAGCCTTGCGCGATCTTCCGAAGAAGATCGACGGCTTCACGTCGATCGAAACCGTGGTCATCGACGACGGGTCGTCCGACAAGACGGCCGAGATCGCCCGCAAGAGCGGGGCGACCCACGTCCTGCAGCTCAAGACGCATCGCGGCCTCTCCGCCGCGTTCGTGGCCGGCATCGACGCGGCCCTGCGCCTCGGCGCGGACGTCATCGTCAACACCGACGCCGACAATCAGTACGCCGCCTCCGACATCGCCCGCCTGGTCGCGCCGATCGTGCGCGGCACGGCCGAAGTCGTGATCGGCGACCGCGAGGTCGCCAAGTCGCCGCACATGTCGGCGATGAAGCGCCTGCTGCAGCGCATCGGCTCGTGGACCGTCGGCCGCGCCTCGGGACTCCGCGTCTCCGACGTGACCAGCGGCTTCCGCGCCTTCTCACGCGACGCGGCGATGCAGATCAACGTCTTCAACCCGTTCACGTACACGCTCGAAACGGTCATCCAGGCCGGCAACCGCAACCTCGGCGTGCAGAGCGTGACCGTGCGCACCAACGCGCCGACGCGGCCGTCGCGGCTCTACCGCGGCATGGGCACGTACCTCCGGAAGTCGATGGCCACCATCTTCCGGATCTACACGCTCTACCGTCCGCTGAAGACGTTCTTCGCCATCGGCTCGCTGCTGATGTTCCTCGGCTTCGCCCTCGGCGCGCGCTTCCTCTGGTACTTCGCGCAGGGCGATCGCGACGGGCACGTGCAGTCGCTCATCCTCGCGGCCGTGTTCCTCGTGACCGGCTTCCAGACCTGGCTCATCGCGCTGCTGGCCGACCTCATCGCCGTGAATCGCAGGCTTACCGAGGACGTGCTCATCCGGGTGAAGAAGCTCGAGTCGCCGGAGAAAGCGCGCCGCGTGGTGGCGACGTCGC
>DASVSV010000027.1:0-20271 GCA_036387915.1 Thermoanaerobaculia bacterium | reverse complement strand
CGGTACGGGCCCAGACACGGACTGTTCGCGTTTGCGGCGGAGAAAGTCGAAGTAAGGGATGCCGTGCGAATCCATCTCGTGATTCGCGTTCATGGCGAAGAACGGCGTCGTGGCGATGACGTCCTTCAACGGTGCTTCGAGGTAGCGCGAGACTTCGAACTCACGGCCCGTGTAGTACACGTCGCCGAGGTGGATGGCGGCGGATGCCTCGACGGCGGCAACGTGCTTCATGATGTAGCGGGCGTGGTAATAGCCGTTCGCCGCATCGGAAAAGAGGGCCACCGTGAGACGGCCGTTGCGCTGCGTCAGAGGGTAGACGAACGGACGCGCATCGGAATGCCGCGGGAACGGCGGCTTCGCGTGTGTGCGGCGCCAGATCCACGCGCGTGCCGCGGTGAGTCCCCAAGCCGGCGCATCGGCGATCGTTTCAAATTTCCGCGCGAACGGGGTGATCGGGATCTGCTGCGGGTCGTAGCCCTCGAATCGATGAGTCGGCGGCAGATCTCTTTCTTCGAATTCGTTCGACGTAGACTCGAGAGCGATCGCTGTTTTCTCAGGCTCGCGCAGCGCGGCTTCGGCCTGGTCGAGGAGGCGCTCCGCATCTGCCATCGTTGGATCGGAGCCGAGAAACGCGGGCGCATCGAGCAGCGTCTCCTGCGGCTTCGCGTACAACTGGCTGCGGAGTTCGCGAATCGTCTCGACCGTCAACTCCTCGGCCGGCTCCGCGGACATCCTCTCCACCCACGGATCACGTTCGCTGAGCAGATCGGTGATCTTGCGGTTCGGGGTCGTCTCGTTCATTCGATGATCCTCTCTTTCACGCTTGGCTCTTCACGTGGAGATGGTTGTCTGTAACCCACGACAGGCGGTGCGCCGGCCGTGGACGTGGTCGTACCGGCGATGAGGGCCGGAAGTTCCGGCAGCGACCATCTCGTGGGCGCTTTGAGGTGGCTGACGACGGTTCGCGGCTCAGTGACATGACCCGCGCGCGAGATCACGCAACGCGACTGACGTTCCGGTCTCCAGTACGCGCATGGACAGTCGCGCGCAACTCGACAGCGCGCATGGAGATACCGGGCGCTGACGTTTTCGAGGGCCTCGGATCCCTCCAACGAAACGCGAGCACGATCTTGCCTTGATGGCAGCCTCCGACACGGCCGAATCCCGACTCTTCTCTGACCTCTCTGATGCGATCGTTTGCACGGTGTATCCGGGCAGGTGCGGCGGGTTCGCGCGTCGACCGGCATAAGAACGACGCTTTTAGCTGCTTGGTCCGCCACGTGTCTCTCCGTCCGAGTGTTCTGAGGTAGGAGGGACGGGCAACCAGTTTTTCCCATCGCGATCGCTTCGACCGCTTCGGCAGCGACATCCGCGCCGACCGCTGGGATAACCAGAACGTCGATTCAGTCAGACATCCAGTCTCATCTCCGTGAATGCGAGCCTTCGGTCGTCAGCGTCTGAACGCGCGACTGCGTCGCCGCCATACGTCGGCGTACGCCAGATGTCGAGGCGGCGTGCCGCGGACCACTCGTGAGGTACAGGCGCAACGCCTGCGGACCGCCGCCACGCCTGCGCCGGTCCGCAGTCTGCCCTAAAACCCCTTCGCGTCCCCACCGTCTTCGGTTGCGCTGTACCTTCCTTGAGATCGCCTTCGCCTGCAAAAACAGGCCGAGGTAGTCGCCGCCGCCGGCTTTGAATCCGTTCCGGACATGTTGAAGCCGCCGAAGGGGTGGACGCCGACGAGGCCGCCGGTGCATTTGCGATTCAGGTAGAGGTTGCCGACGAAGAATTCGTTGCGGGCGCGCTCGAGTTTTTCTTCGTTTTCGGTGAAGACCGCGCCGGTGAGGCCGAACTGGGTGTCGTTGGCGATGTGCAGGGCGTCGTCGAAGTCTTTGGCTTTGATGATGGCCAGGACGGGGCCGAAGATTTCTTCCTGGGCGATGGTGGCGTGCGGGTCGACGTCGCCGATGACGGTGGGCTCGACGAAGTAGCCTTTCGACTCGTCGACGTTGCCGCCCGCGAGCAGGCGTCCGCCCTCCTTCGTGCCGCGCTCGATGTAGGAGTGGATCGTGCGCATGGCTTTCTTGTTGACGACGGGGCCGAACTGCGCGTCGGCGGTGGTGGGATCGCCGATGCGCAGGGCCTTGGTCTTCTCGACGATCATCGGCACGAGCCGGTCGACTTCTGTCCCTGGAAGCCGAATGCCGAGGCGACGACGGCGGATGCGGCTTCGTCGAGGTTCGTCCATTCGCGGTCGACGATGATCGCGTCCTTGCCGCCCATCTCGGCGACGACGCGCTTGATCCAGAGCTGCCCTTCGTGATGTTTGGCCGCCTGTTCGTTGATGTGCAGACCGCCTTCGCGCGAGTCGGTGAAGGAGATGAAGCGGATGCGCGGATGCTGGATCAGCGGATCGCCCACGTCCCCATTGCCGTTGACGAAGCTCACGACGCCCGTGGGCATGCCGGCCCCTTCGAGCAGTTCGAAAAAGCGTTACGCGATTCACGTGTGATTTGTTGACCGGTTTGGTGGAGGTGAAGGTTGAGGGCGCGCGCAAGGGCCGCCCGCGGTGCAGCGTTTATGGAGATAGCCGGCGATTGATGCTCCCTGCCGCGTGGAGAATTCGTCGATCTGTGGCACTCTCATCGTTGATGAGCGATCGAGAACTCGAGACTCCCGCCACCACTTATGCGCCGACTGACGTTCCCGAGGAAGAGCAGGCAACGCAGACCGCGGATGATGTCGCGGCGGACGTGGTCGTTGAAGAAGAGGCCTTATCGCCGGGAGCCGAGTCAGTGGAAGCTGCCGAGGCGCCTGCTCCGTGGCGTATCGCAAAGGCCCTGCTGGCGCTGCGCGAACAGGTGAACGCGATGGCGCCGAATCGGCGGAAGAAGAGTGACGGGACGATCGGGGACGCGGCGCATGCGAGCCGCAGTTCGGATCACAACCCATGGGTGCGGGACGGCGGCGTCGGCGTCGTTACGGCCATGGACATCACGCACGACGCGCCGGGCGGCTGCGACGCGGGTGTGCTCGCGGATGCGCTGCTCGCCAGCCGCGATCCGCGGATCAAGTACGTGATCTTCAATCGCCGCATCGCCAGTCATCTGCAGAAAGGCGCGGCAGCGCCGTTCCAGTGGCGTCCGTATGGCGGATCGAATCCTCACACACACCACGTCCACATCTCCGTTCGCGAAGAGAAGACGGCCTACGACGCGACGGATCCTTGGACGGTCAGCCTGCGATAGCGGACCGAGACGTACCCGCGCTGCGTGTGAGACGAGCCGCACGCCACGAGGAAATGAGGCCCGCAGTTGCAGGTGTGAGATCGGTGGCTGCCGCGCGGGCGACAGCCACCGGATTTGTTAGAACCCTTTCGCGTCCCGTACGGTTTTCGGCTGCGCGCTCACCTTCCGCGAGATGGCCTTGGCCTGCAGGAACAGGCCGAGGTAGTCGCGGCCTCCGGCTTTGGAATCGGTGCCGGACATGTTGAAGCCGCCGAAGGGGTGGACGCCGACGAGGGCGCCGGTGCATTTGCGATTCAGGTAGAGGTTGCCGACGAAGAATTCGTTGCGGGCGCGGTCGAGTTTTTCTTCGTTCTCCGTGAAGACGGCGCCGGTGAGGCCGAACTGGGTGTCGTTGGCGATGTGGAGGGCGTGGTCGAAGTCTTTGGCTTTGATGATGGCCAGGACCGGGCCAAAGATTTCTTCCTGCGCGATGGTGCCGTGGGGATCGACGTCGGCGATGACGGTCGGCTCGACGAAGTAGCCTTTCGACGGGTCGACGTTGCCGCCGGCGAGGAGGCGTCCGCCCTCTTTGGTGCCGCGCTCGATGTAGGAGTGGATTGCTTTCATGGCCTTCTCGTTGACGACGGGGCCGAATTGCGCGTCGGCGGTGGTGGGATCGCCGATGCGCAGGGCTTTGGTCTTCTCGACGATCATCGGCACGAGCTGGTCGTAGATGGCCTCGTCGATGATGGCGCGCGAGCAGGCGGAGCACTTCTGTCCCTGGAAGCCGAAGGCCGAGGCCACGACGGCGGATGCAGCCTCGTCGAGGTTCGTCCATTCGCGGTCGACGATGATGGCGTCCTTGCCGCCCATCTCGGCGATGACGCGCTTGATCCAGAGCTGTCCCTCGCGATGTTTGGCCGCCTGTTCGTTGATGTGCAGGCCGACTTCACGCGAGCCGGTGAAGGAGATGAAGCGGATGCGCGGATGCTGGATCAGCGGATCGCCCACTTCCCCGCCGCCGCCGCTGACGAAGTTCACGACGCCCGCGGGCATGCCGGCTTCTTCGAGCAGCTCGAAGAAACGATAGGCGATCCACGGCGAGTCGGACGAAGGCTTGAGCACGACGCAGTTGCCCGCCGCGACGGCCGCGGTGGTCATGCCGGCCATGATGGCCAGCGGGAAGTTCCACGGCGGGATGACCGCGCCGACGCCGAGGGGGAGGTAGACCAGGTCGTTGTCCTCGGACTCGATCTTCACGATCGGCTGTTCGCCGGCGTAGCGATACGCCTCGCGCGCGTAGAACTCCATGAAGTCGATGGCCTCGGCCGTATCGGCGTCGGCTTCCGGCCACGACTTGCCGACCTCGAGGATCATCACCGCGGAGAACTCGTGCTTGCGCTCGCGCATCAGCTGTGCGGCGCGGAGCAGCAGGCCGGCGCGGACGTCGACCGGCTGGCGCTTCCACGTCTCGAACGCGGCCCAGCCGGCTTCGATGGCCCGCTCGACGTGTTCCTTCGATCCCTTCTGAAACTTGCCGACGACCTGTTCTTTGTTGGCGGGGTTGGTGGAGGTGAAGGTCTTGAGGCCGTCGATGCGCTCGCCGCCGATGACCAGCGGGTGCTCGCGGCCGATCTCGCCGAGGACCTTGGCGAGGGCGAGCTCCATCGCTGCCGCGTGCTCCGGCTGGGAGAAGTCGGTCAGAGGTTCGTTGCGAAATTCCGGTAAAGCGGACATGTGATTCCTTTCAGGCGTCCAAGTTGCTACGGTTGGGAGCGGCGGCGCGTGGAACCTGCGTCGCGCAAGGGATGCGAATCTTATCGAAATCGCTTTTCGTGGCAACCTTGCTCCTGCAGGTGTCGTGCGCGCGTACGCTGCCGTGGAGCCGCGAGCCGGTCGGGAGCGAGGTCAATCTCGCCTTCACGATGGAGCGCAATCTCATCCAGCTCGAGTCGGTCCGCATCGACAACCGCCCCGGCCGCTTCATCCTCGGCACCGCCGCGCCACGCACGATCCTCGACCCGCGCTTCACGGCGAGCCCGACCGGCGAGCACGCGTTGCAGATGAGTGAAAAGGAAACGATCCGCATCCAGCCGTCGCCGATGGACCTGCGCGGCGTCGCGGACGCGATCATCGGCACCGAGGCCTGGCGCAATCACGCCATCAGCATCGACTACCGCAGCGGCCTGGTGTCGTATCAGAAGGAAGGCATCAAGCCGGGACTGATGACCATCTACCAGTTCCCGGCCGAGCCGATGATCAATGTGTTCGTGAACGGACGCGAAGTCGCGGCGATCGTCGACACGACGTCGCCCGACACGCTCACCCTCCCCGGCCCCGACTCGCGCGGCACCGCGAACGTGCGCATCGCCGACACGGACTTTGGTGCGATCGACGTGCAGTACGCGAACGTTAGGCACGCCCGCGTCGGCAACCGCCTGCTCTCGCGCTTCCTGGTGACCATCGACTACGGACGCAAGGTCGTCGGATTGTGGCGTGATCCACGGATTCCGCTCACCCCGCGCTCGTAGCTTTGTTGTAGAGGAAACGCGGCCCGGCGTTTCCGCCGCCCGTCGGAAGCGGCTCCGCCATCAGCTCCTGCGCCTGGATGCGCAGCGTGAACATCAGGCCGACGGCCGCGCCGAGATGGTCGGGATCTCCGTCGAACGTCACCTGCAGCCCGTCGACGAGCGCACTGAACGTGTCGTCGCAGCGCTGGGACATCCGTCCGAGCTGCGACTGCGGGTCGATCAGCACCGTGGCCGGATTGTCGGCCATCGGGTAGACGTCGGTCGCTTCGTCGAGCGGAATCGGCGGATCGCCGAAGGAGTACTTTTCCGGCACGGCGGGATTCGGATGCAGCGTCTTTCCCTTCGCGATCTCCTCAAAGCGGTAATAGTGCGCGATGCCGTCCGGGCCGCCGACGGGACTGGTCGGCGTGCCTTCGCCCTGGCGGACGATGATCTCGATGGCGCGCTGCGCGGAGGCGACGTCCGTGACGGCGAACAGCTCGTCGGGACCGACGTAGCCCGTCACCTGGCGGTCCTTCCTGCCGGTGAAGACTTTCTCGCCGAGGTCGGCGATGAGGCGAGAGACGGCCTCGTAGAACTCGCCGATGGTGTGGTAATCCGGCACCGCCTCGAGTCCTTTGTCGACCGGAAACGGAATCGGCTTCTCCGGCGCCTCGATGACCATGAAGACGTTCTGCACCGTGTCGACGGAGAGCTTTTTCAGCGGCACGATGAACTCGTGGCCGGGCTTGTCGCCGATGCCCATCGGCAGCGGACCGGGATACGTCGGCACGAGCGACGGGAGGTCGGGACGGCCATCGACGGCGTTGAGGATGTTGCAGACCAGGCCGAAGTGCAGCATCTCCTGGAAGACGATGCCGCGCAGGATTCCGGCGATGGCGTCGTTCTTCCCCGGCACGATCGAGTAGAGCGCGGTGAGGTACGGCGGAATGGTGCTGAACTCGAGCTGGATCGCGTTCTTCAGCGCTTCCCTGAGGTCGTCGAGAGTGTCGAGCTGCTGGCGTTGGACGTAGAGCATGGTTCAGCCTTTCGGCAGCACGCGGCCGCTCTTGATGTGGAACAGTTCGTCGTCTTTGCCAGCCGCGGCGCGCTGGACCGATTCCAGGGCACCGGCCGGAGTGCCCAGCAGCGGCTTGCCGTCCGGACCCTTCGTGTTCAGCCATTGCAGGATTGCTTTGCGTTTGCCGGGCGAGAGATCGCGCGTAACCGGCATCTGATTCGGATCGGCGTCGGGCAGGCCGAACGCGAAGGAGAGCAGCCCCGCGTGCTTCGCGACATCTTCGTAATCGGAGAGGTCGATGATGGTGTCCATGACCGGATAGAGGTTCGCGTACTGGGTGAAGATCGGCTGCATGTCGTCGTGCCACGCCGGCGGGTGATCGAGCTCGTACTGGCTCCAGACCAGCAGGCTGATGAAGTCCCAGCGATTGACGAACGCGCCGCTGGCGGCATTGGCGATCGCCGCCGGCAGATAGCGCACGCCATAGACCTGCCCGTCGATGAACTGGCGCGGTGTGCCGGGATCGGACGCGGTGATGGTCAGCGTCGCGCGCCCTTTCTTCGCGATGACCCGTTTGTTCGGATCGAAGCCGCCGATGGCTTTCGCCGGCACTCCGACGATCAGCGGCGGGGTGTCGCTGCCCTGCAATCCGCTGGGGTCGAGGAAGACGGAGATCTCCGCGTTCGACAGCAGCTCGCCGTACTGCGTCGCATACAACTCGACCTCCGCGCTGTCGCCGGGATAGAGCCGGAAGACGAACGCATCGGCGCGCACGTGGAGCCCGTCGAGGTTCTCGCGCATCACGATGCTGCTGCCGTTGGCGACGGCCATCGCGGACGACGCGAGCGCCTTCAGCTCATCCTTCGTCAGGTCGCGATCGGGAGGAAAGACCTGGACGCCGGCGGTGGTCTCGTAGAAGTTCGGATCGCGGTACGCGAGTGCGCCGAGCGACTGGAAGGTGCCGGCGGTGTCGACGTAGCCGAGGGAGACATCGCCGACATCCTTGAGCGGACCACCGGGCAAGGTCGTGAAGAGCGCGTTGCCGAAGTCGGCCAGCACCCGCTTGCGTTTCTGGTCGACGACGCATGGCATGAAGCGCATGAACGGCACCGCCGCGCCGCCGAGGTGGCGGCCGAGGACGAAATGGTTCGGCTCGTCGGCGTACGCGGGCCCGATCGTGCCGCAGATGCGCCCGTAGGTGAAGTCGGGCGTCTGGTTCGGCTGATAGCCGTCGACGTTGAACTTGATCGAGAGCATCCCGTCCTTCGTCGCGGCGCGCAGTTCTTCGAGGAAGCGGGAGCCCTTCGTGTCGCCCCACTCCACGGGCCCGATCACGGACTGATAGAACGCGCCGAGCGGCATCTTCTGGTCCGCGTCCCCCTGGGTCGCGCGGACCCAGAGGTCGGAGAACGCCGCGACCTTAAACGGACCCTCGGCGAGATCGACGGTGCCGTTCGTCAGCCGCACGATGAGTCCCCAGATCTGCGAGACCATCTGCTGCTGCGAATCGAGGTCGACCAGCTTGCCGGCCACCCGCTCGTTCGCACCGATCACGCGCAGGCCGACCGCGGAGTCGTCGGACGACGAAACGGTACTCGTGCCGTCGGCGTAGCAGACGCGGGTGACGCTGCAGTTGACCAGGCGCCACGCGCCGCTGCCGGTCGCATTCCACGAGCCGTTGGCGGGGTCGAAGGTGGCATTGTCGAAGTTTTCGGGGGTGTTGTTGACCGTCGACGGATCGGCCTGAAAGCGGCCGGTGAAGTGCAGACGGATGGGATCGAGATAGCTCATCGTCTCTCCTGCACTTGAGGTGTGACGGAGAGACGCACTTCCCTACCCTCGGCTGTCATCCCGAGCGTGAGTCGAGGGACCTGGCGGGCGGGGGCGCGCTGCACGAGCGCTGCACGAGCTTCGGGAACACGCTGCGCGCCCCTGCCCCCCAGGTCCCTCGACTCACGCTCGGGATGACAGTGGGGTGTCTACATCCTTCGCCGCATCCTCGAACGGGATGACGTGGGCGCCGTGTCGCTCGATGATGGCGCGGGCGCCGACGTCGCCGCGGAGGGCGAGGAGCTCGGGGACGAGGTGGGGGGCGAAGACGGCGGGGACGCCGGCGATGCCGCTGTAGCCGGTGGCGACGATTGGGGCGTCGACGGCGATCAGGGCGCGAAGATGCTCGGCGGTGACGAGCGGTTGGTCGCAGAGGGTGATGAGGATGCGGGAGTTGGGCGGAGCGGCAGAGACGCCGGCGCGGATCGAGGAGGCCATCCCCTCTTCCGCCTCGGGATTGTTTTCCTGCGTTACGACGATCACCTCATCCGCGACCTCGGACGCAATGCGCCGGGCGCGCGCGAGCAGCGTTTCGCCGTCGAAGATGACTTCCTGCTTTGGGCGTCCGAGGCGGCGGGAAAAGCCGGCGGCCAGCACGAGCGCCACCACGCGGCTGTGAGGGTGCGTCAGGCGCACGTGGGCGTGGTCCGCGGCTCGTGGATGGGGACGTCGAGCTCGCGCAGGGCGCGGGCGGAGCGCGCGCTGAGCACCGCCTGCACTTCGGCGACGATCGACAACGCGATCTCTTCAGGCGTCTCCGCGCCGAGGTCGAGGCCGACGGGGCTGAAGATTCGGGAGTCGCGCGGGGCGCCGACTTCGGTCAGGAGCTCGTCGCCGCGGGAGCGCGGGCCGAGGAGGCCGATGTAGGCGATGTGCGAGCGGAGCAGGGCGCGGAGGATGTGCACGTCGCGGTCAAAGTTGTGCGTCATCACCACGGCGGCGTCGTATTCGGAGAGGTCGATGGGATCGCGTTTCGTGATGGCGTCGGCGCGCCAGCCGGTCTGCCGCGCGAGCGCGATCACCGGCTCGACGTCCGCGCCGCCGCCGAAGACGACCAGCGAGCGCACCGGTGCGATGACTTCGATCAGCGTCTCGCCGTCGGGGAGTGTGGTGGTCCACTCGACCGGCTCGCGGCCGTTCCAGCGGAAGCCGAGGAGCGCCGGCGGATGTGTGGCGTCGAACGGCTCGACGAGGAGGTCGAGCACGCCGCGGCAGCCGAGGCCCATGCCGAAGACGAGATCGTCCTCACGGGTGGAGTCGTAGGTGATGACGCGCGGCTGCATGTCGGCCAGCCAGGGGCGAATGCGCTCGGCCAGATCGCGCTCGAGACAGCCGCCGCTGATCGCGCCGGTGGCGCGTCCGCTCTCCGCGATGACGGCGCGTGCGCCGGCGCGACGGTAGGTCGAGCCGTGCGTGCGGACGACGGTCACGACGATGCCGCGCGGCGTGGCGCGGATGGCTTCGAGGATGCGATCGAGTTCGTGCATGAACGTCTGTTGCGGGGGAAATGGTACGCCTGACGCATGGGATCGGCGCGTGAGATTGCTTGCGACGCTGTGGATCGTGCTCGCCGGATGTGGCGACGTAGGGCGTGGCTTCAGCCCGGCCGCCCCCGGGGAGGGCGGGCTGAAGCCGCGCCCTGCGTTTGACATCGTCATCGTTGGTGGTGAGGTTCTCGATGGTACCGGTGCGGCGCGGAAACGCGCTGACGTGGGCATTCGCGGCGACACGATCGTCGAGATCGGCGATCTCGCGAACGCCACCGCGACGACGACGCTCGACGC
This sequence comes from Thermoanaerobaculia bacterium, assembly GCA_036387915.1. GTDB lineage: Bacteria > Acidobacteriota > Thermoanaerobaculia > Gp7-AA8 > Gp7-AA8 > QHVT01. The sequence continues at coordinate 9,899 of DASVSV010000027.1, read as the reverse complement.
GAAAGGGCAGGTCGTGGCGCCGGGATTCATCGACCTGCTCGGCAACTCGCAGGCGGCGGTGCTGCTCGATCCGAAGCTGGAGGGGAAGATCCGGCAGGGCGTGACGACGGAGGTCACGGGCGAAGGGCACTCCCCCGGCCCGCAGAACGAGACCATGCTCGCGGAGATGGAGCGGACGAAGCCGAAAGGCTGGCCGAAAGTCACCTGGACGACGCTCGGCGGCTTCATGTCCGAGGTTGAGAAGAAGGGGTCGGCGCTGAACTTTGCGTTTTACGTCGGCGCCGCGAACTCGCGCGAAATGGTCCTCGGACACGCCAATCGTGCACCGACCGCGGACGAGCTGCGCCGCATGGAAGCGATCACGAAGCAGGCGGTCGACGAGGGCGCGGTCGGCGTGTCGAGTGCACTCATCTATCCGCCGGGACGCTTCGCCACCACGGAAGAATTGATCGCGCTGGCGCGCGTGGGCGGCTCGTACTGGACCCACCTGCGCAACGAGTCGACGAACATCGACGCGGCCATCGACGAAGCGATCCGCATCGGGCGCGAGGCGAACGTGCCGGTGAACATCTTTCACCTCAAGATCGGCGGCGCGGCGAACTGGGGACGGATGCCGTCCATCGTGAAGAAGATCGAGGCGGCGCGGAAGAGCGGCGTCGACGTCGCGGCGAACGTCTATCCGTTCATGGCTTCGTCGACCGACCTCACCTCGATCGTGCCGGCGTGGGCGCTGGAGGGCGGCTATCCCGCGTTCCGCGAGCGGCTGCGCGATCCGGCGCAGCGGACGCGCATCGCGAACGAGCTGCGCGAAGGGCGTCTGCGCGAAGGAGGCGCGGCGTCGCTGATCGTGCGCGGCAATCCGTCGCGCAAGCTGACGGACATCGCCAGGTCGCAGAACGTCGATCCGGCGGAGGCCGTGCTGCGGCTCTTCGAGGCGGCGGAGAAATCGCCGCTGGCGATCTTCACGACCTTCAGCGAAGAGGACATGAAGACGGCGCTGGTGCAGCCGTGGGTGGCGTTCGGCTCCGACTCCGGCGCGGTGGTCGAGGCGATGAAGGAGTACGGCGCGCATCCACGGGCATATGCGACGTTCTCGCGCGTGCTGTCGCAGTACGTGCGCGAGGAGAAGCTGCTCACGCTGGAGGAAGCGGTGCGGAAGATGACGTCGCTCGCGGCGTCACGCGCGGGCCTGAAGGACCGCGGCGTGTTGCGGGTGGGGATGAAGGCGGACGTGGTGGTGTTCGATCCGAAGACGGTCCGCGACCGCTCGACGTATGAAGACCCGCATCATTTTTCCGAGGGTGTGGCGCACGTGATCGTGAACGGCGTGCCGGTGCTGCGCGACGCCAAGATGACCGGCGAGCTGCCGGGCCGCGTGCTCAGGCGCGCAGCACCGTCAGGATCGCCGCGACCAGCGAGCCGACCATGAGCGCCAGGTTGGTCACGAACGTGGCCGCCCAGACCACGATGCTCTTCACGAACGTGACCGCGCCGCGCTGTCCGTAGACGCGCTGCAGGGCCAGGTAGATGTAGACGCACGCGACGACGAAGGTGATGGCCATCATGACCAGATTGGCCGTCGATTGCCGGATGCCGAGCCAGAAATGGAACGGCCAGACTGCCAGCGACATCACGTAGGCGAAGCACATGTAGTGCGTGGCGAACACGAGATGCTCGGTGAGATAGCGGCGCAGGTAGAGGAGCTTCATCACCAGGGCGATGGAAACGATACTGAGCATGCTGGCGATGGACATGTTCTTCTGCCAGCGGTGCTCGAGGCGGGTGGTGAGCGCCTCGTACGTCATGTTGCGCTTCTGCGCGGCCCGCTCCAGCTTCGCCTTCAACTGCCCTTTGGGATCGACGCTCAGCAGCCCTTCGATGCTGTAGATGGCCACCGGCTTGAACGCGCTGTAGGCGAGGAAGGTGATGGCGAACAGCGTCAGGAAGAGGCGCAGCGGCGCGATGTAGCGCTTCTTGCGTCCGGCGAAATACTCGGCGGTGAGCAGCCCCGGCTTCGCCACCAGCTCGCGCATGGTGCGGAACAGCTTCGAATCGAGATGCACCAGCTCGTGCACGACGTCGTGCAGGAAATGACGGAGCGTGAGGTCGTGATGCGACGGCTGCTTTTCCCCGCACCGCGCGCAGAAGACCTCGGCGCGCTCGTGGCCGCAATTCGTACAGGCGTTCGTCGTCGGCACGGCAGTCATCGGCGGTGGATCATACGCGCAGATAGACGCGGCGGCGATGGAGGATCAGCAGGATGACGTACCAGGTCACGACGAACGTCAGCGCCCAGAGCAGCGACGCCAGCTTCGGCGGAAAGTACGGCTTGTACAGCGTGCGGTAACTGAGGGCCTGCAGCGAGACGCCGTCGATCTTGATCAGCCCGAGCAGACGGGCCATCACGCCGGAGCCGACGAAGGCGAGCAGCGGATTGAGTCCGAAGACGTCGAACGGTTTCGCCGGGAGAAAGCGGATCCAGATCGCCAGGATGACGCAGGCGAAGCCGGCGCTGAGCACGACGTAGCTGCTGGTCCAGAGGGCTTTGTTGATCGGGAACGCCACGCCCCACGCCAGTCCCGCGGCGATGCCGATCGCGCCGGCGATGGTCAACGTCTTGACGTTCCTCGCGCGCACCCACTCCGCGGCCAGAACGCCCAGCAACGCGGTGGCGATCGCGGGGATGGTGGAGAGCGGCCCCTCCGGATCCCACGTTTTGCTCTGCTTCCACAAATGCGCCTCGGGGATCAGCGCGCGATCGACCTGCGCGGCGATGGTCGCCTCCGGCGGCTCGAGAGGTCCCTGCATCAGCACGAGCCAGTAGCCGAGGAGGATCGCCGCGATGACGATCGCCATCGTGCGGCGCGAGGCTTTCCATGTCGTTACTTTCCAGGCAAGGAGCGCGACGATGATGTAGACGATCCCGATCCGCTGCAGCACGCCCATCCAGCGCAGGGTCTCGAAGCGAAAGTACGGAAAGAGATGCAGCAGCAGGCCGCAGAGGATGATCAGCGCGCCGCGCTTGAGGATCCCCTTCGGGTCTTTCTTCGACAGCTCGGTGGTGATGCCGACCACGAAGAGAAAGAAAGGGAAGATGAGGTCGGTCGGCGTCCAGCCGTGCCACTGCGCGTGCGCGAACGGCCAGTAGATCGCCGACCACGTGCCGGGATTGTTGACGAGGAGCATCGCGGCGACGGTGAAGCCGCGGAAAGCGTCCAGCGCGGGGAGGCGTCGGGACGGTTGCTGGTTGCTGGTTGCTGGTGCCGTCATGTGCTGGCGAGGACGCTTCGCAAGCGCGATGCTGCCCTAGCAACCAGCAAGTAGCAACTGCTGTTACGCAGTCAGAGTCCGGTACGACTTCAAATGCCTCAACGCGGCCTGCTTCTCGCCTCGCCTCTCGTAGATGCCGGCGAGGTTGTAGTGGGCGTCGGCGTTTTCGGGGTCGAGGACGAGGGCGCGTTTGTAGGCTTTGACGGCGTCGTCGACGCGGCCGAGGTCTTCGAGGGCGACGCCGAGATTGAAGGCGGCGGTGGGATGGTCGGGATCGGCTTCCATGGCGGCGCGGTAGTGCTGCTCGGCCAGCGCCGGGGCGCCTTCCTCGTGCAGCATGCGGCCGAGGTTCACGTGCGCGTCGGAGTGCTCTTCGTCTTCGCGGAGGGCGCGTTCGTAGGCGTCTTTCGCCTCGTCCGGAGAAGTCACTTCAAGCTCGCAGGCCAGGTCGTACCAGTCGTCCGCGGTGAGGTCGGCGCGTTTGCGCGCGTCGGCGGCGGCGCGCATCAGCAGCGGCGTCGCTTTTTCGGCGAGGTCGGCGACGGAGAAGTCGAACAGCGACTGTCCCGACTCCGGATTCCAGACCGCCTCGCCGTCGCGGACGACGACGGTCTCCCCTTCCGCGGTGATGCGCACGCCGGTGAGGCCCTGACCTTCGGGGAGTTGCTCGCGCAGCCGCTGCAGGACGCGCTTCACTTTACGCTGCGGGATGCGCGCGGCGGTGAGCTCGCCGGCGGTGCGGAGGATGATCAGGTCGTGGAAGCCGAATCGCAGCTCGCCCTTCGGCCCGCGCTCCGGCTCGAGGAAACCCTTCGTGGCGTAGCCGCGGATCTGCGCTGCCGTGAGGCCGAGCATCGCGGACACGTCGCGAAGGGAGTAGGACATACCGGTCTCATATTCTCACAACCCCGGAGGCTCATAGTCTCAGAGGCTCATAGTCTCAGAGGAGACCGAGAGCCTATGACCTTCGAAACTATGAGCCTATGCCCCTGTGAGACTTGCAGCCTGCCTCACCGCATCCGCTTCGTCGCCGCGGCGACCTTCGCGCGCGGGGCGCGCTTGGGGGCCTTGCGCTCAGCCTTGACCTTGATCGGCACTTTCGCCGCGGGGGCCGCGGCCTTGACGGGCGTCGGCTTCGAGGCCGGCTTCGATTCGCCGAGGCTGCGGCGGAGGGCGTCCATGAGATCGATGACCTGCGCGCGCGGCTCTTCGGCGGCGGCGTTGGTGATCTCCTCCCCTTCGATCTTCATCTGGATGAGACCGCGCACGCGCTCGGCCACTTCATCGCGGTAGAGCTCGGGGTGGAAGGCGTCGCTGGCGCTCATTTCGGCGAGCTGCACGGCCATGCGCAGCTCGTTCTCTTTGATCTCGGCATCGCCCAGGTCGAGCTCCTCGATCGAGCGGATCTCGTTCGGGTAATAGAGCTGCTGCATCACCAGCCCGTTGCCGAGCGGGCGGATCACGACGAGGTAGCCCTTGCCGCGCGCCGCGTACTTGGCCACGGCCCAGCGGCCGGTCTCCTGGAGCGCGCGCGCGAGGAGCGTGTAGGCGCGCGAGCCGCCTTTGTCGGGGCCGAGGTAGTAGGGCTTGGCGAAGAAGATCGGGTCGATCTGATCCGACTTTACGAACTCGGTGATGTCGATCTGCTGGGTCGACTTCTCCTCGAGCGCCTTCAGCTCCTCCTCGTTGAAGAGCACGTACTGGCCGCGCGAGAACTCGTAACCCTTCACGGTCTCGGTGCGGTCGATGGTGCGCTCGTCCTTGGGGCAGAAGAGCTGCTGCTGGATGCGGCTTCCGCAATCCTTGTGCAGCATGTTGAAGGAGATCTTCTCGGAGGTCTCGGCGGCGGAGAACAGCTTCACCGGGATCGAGACCAGTCCAAACGCAATCTGTCCAGTGGCAATGGCACGAGGCATGGGACGACTCCTAAGTGACTATTCAACGATGCCGTCGAAACGTTTAATCCGAGCGCGGCAGTAGTGCACCGAAACCTGTGCATCTTACAATGCGCGGCGTTGAAACGCTACGAGCTCATCTGGCGCGAAGTGCGAAAAATCCCTCGCGGCAAGGTCGCGACGTACGGCCAGATCGCGGAGCTGGCCGGGCTGGACGGACACGCCCGCCAGGTCGGCTATGCGCTGCACAACCTCCCCGAGCGGAACAACGTGCCGTGGCACCGCGTCGTCAACGCCAAAGGCGAGATCAGTCCGCGCAGCGCGGGGGACTCGCACGAGTTGCAGGCCATGCTGTTGCGCGGCGAGGGAGTAGAGCTGGATCTGCGCGGGCGGATTGATCTGAAGGTGTTCGGGTGGAGGCGCAAAGCGTCCACGGCGCGCTGACTTTTATGGAGTGCGTGCGGCCTTAGCCGCCGCTTTCGTATTCGCGTGCAAGGCGAGTAGCACGCGCAACTACTAGTGCACCCGAATAGGAAAGCGGCGGCCAGGCCGCCGCACTCCATAACGGAGCGCCGGCTCGCGCCGGCGCTCCGAGAGATCACCTTACCGCTCCACGGTCACCGGCGGGACGGCGACCGGTTTGCGGGGGTTCTTTTCCAGTTCGGCGAGGAGCAACTTGACCGCGGTTTCGAGGGACGGGTCCTGGCCGGCGGCGACGAGGTCGGGGCGGTCGACCACTTCGATGTCGGGGGCGACGCCGACGCCTTCGACGGCCCACATCCCTTCGGTGTCGAAGAAGCGGAACTGCGGCGCGGAGATCGAGCCGCCGTCCATGAGGTTCGGATTGCCGGAGATGCCGATCAGGCCTCCCCAGGTGCGCGTGCCGATGATGGTGCCGAGGCCGCGCTTGCGGAAGTAGTACGGAAGCGCGTCACCGCCGGAGGCGGAGTAGCCGTTGATCAGCATCGCCTTGGGGCCGACGTGCGCGAACGCGGGCGTGGCCTGCGGCTTCACGTTGCGGCGCGCCCAGTAGTTGAGCACCGGACGGTCGAGCAGCTCGATCATGCGGTCGGGGATGAAGCCGCCGCCGTTGTAGCGGTCGTCGATGATCAGCGCGTCCTTGGAGACCTGCGGATAGAAGCCCTTCACGAGCTCGCGATTGCCTTCGGCGCCGGTGTTCGGCAGGTGGATGTAGCCGATGCGGCCGCCGGACGCCTTCTGCACGTAATCGCGGCGCTGCTGCACCCACTCGAGGTAGCGCAGGTTGGTCTCGCGCTTGACCGGGCGGACGCGCTCCGTGCGCGAGCCGGTCGTCGACGGCGTCGAGTTGACCGTCAGGGTGACGACGCGGTCGGCCTTGTTCTCGAGCAGGCGATAGAAGTTGTCGACGCCCTTCGTCGTGACGCCGTCGACGGCCAGGATGTAATCGCCTTCGCGGACCTTCACGCCCGGCTCGGTGAGCGGCGAGCGGAACGACTCGTGCCAGTTCTCGCCGGGGAAGATGTTGGTGATGCGGAAGTAGCCGTCGGCGGCGGCGATCTCGGCGCCGAGGAGACCGTTGTCGACGCGCTGGACGCTGTTCACGTCAGAGGGCGAGCCGACGTAGACGTGGCCCGCGTTCAGCTCACCGGCCACTTCGCCGAGGATGTAGTCGAGGTCGGCGCGGTGGGCGACGAAAGGCACGAGCTGGCCGTACTTTTCGCGGGTCGCGTTCCAGTCGAGACCGTGCATGCCCGGGTCGTAGAACCAGTCGCGGAGGATGCGCCAGGCGTCGGTGAACTCCTGCGACCACTCCGCCTTCGGGTCGATGCGCATCTGCATGTTCTCGAGCTTGAGCAGCGAGTCGGCGGGCTTCTGGGCCGGCTTCGGGTTGACGATCGCGTAGGTATTGCGCGGCAGCGAGATCAGGAGCTTCTCGCCGTTCGCGGAGAGCTCGTAGCCCTGCAGCGTCTCGACGATCGTCTCTTCCTTGCGGTCCTCGATGTTGTAGAAGCGGAGCGACTGCGCGTCGCCGCCCTTCATGTAGAGGATGCCGTTCGGCAGGGCGCTCAGGTTGCTGTACGCGCCGGCGGCGCCGGGGATGGCGCGGACGCGGTTCTCGAACGTGGCCGGGTCGATCTTCACGACCACGGACGCGGGCTTCTTGTCGGCAGGCTTGTCGCCCGCCTTGTCGCCGGCCGCTGCGGCGGACGTGCCGCCGGCGGCATCGGCCGGAGGGGCGCTGGCCTTTTCTTCATCCGACTGCGGGAGGAACAGCGCCGGCCCGTCTTCGGCCAGCACGCCGACGTAGACGCGGGTCGGGTCGGTGTAGACGTAGTTGAACTCCCACGCGCTGAACGTGAGGTTGAAGTCGCGGTTGGAGGTGAAGTAGAGGTAGCGGCCCTTCGGGTCGAAGACCGGGTCGGAGTCGTTGGTCATGCCGCTGGTGAGGCGGTAGGCCTTCCGGTCCGGCAGGTTGTAGACGTAGATCGACGAGAACTGGGCCTCGTTGTCCTTGGTGTACGTGAGCCACTTCGAGTCGGGCGACCAGCGGTAGTCGGTGATGTCGCCGTACTCGTCGGTGTCGACGGTGGTGACGCGGCCGTTGGCCACGTCGACGTAGTGCAGCGCGTGATCCTTGTCGGCGTACGCGAGCAGTTTCGAGTCGGGCGACCACTGCGGCGCGAAGCGCCAGGCCTTGCCGTTCGAGGTCACCTGACGCTCTTCGCCGGAGCCGTCGGCGGGCCGGACGTAGATCTCGTACTCGCCCCCCTTGTCGCTGAGGTAGGCCAGCCAGCGTCCGTCCGGCGACCACTGCGCGCCGCGCTCGCGGATGCCGGAGGACTGGGACATGTTGCGCACCTCCCCTTCCTTGGCGGGGGCGCTGAAGATGTCGCCGCGCGCGACGAAGAGCGCACGCGCGCCGGTCGGCGAGATGGTGTACCAGTCGATGTTCTCGCGCACGTTCTTGTGGTACGGCAGGGTGTTGCGGAAGTCGCCGTAGACGCGGATGGGGATGCGCTCGCTCTTCTGCGAGGCCGGGTCGAAGCGGTGGATGTAGCCGCCCGACTCGTAGACGACCGAAGCGCGGTCGGCGCTCGGCCAGAGCACGTCGTAGTCGCCGTGGTTCGTGACCTTGCGGGTCTGCTTCGATTTCGTGTCGTACGACCAGAGGTTCAGGCGGCCATCTTCACGATCGGAGGTGAAGTAGATGGTGTCGCCGATCCAGACTGGCTGGTTGTCGGTGTACTGGTTGTTGGTGAGCTGCTCGGCCTTGTTGGTAACGAGGTCGTAGGTCCAGACGTCCTGCGCGCGGCCGCCGCGATAGCGCTTCCAGGTGCGGAACTCGCGCTCGATCGGCGTGTAGACGAGCTTCGTCCCGTCCGGCGAGTACATGCCGCCCCCAGCCTCGGGGATCGCCAGCGGCGTCTCCATGCCGCCCGCGAACGGCACGACGTACGGCCGGGCCATGCGGTCGCTCCAGGGAACGCGGTGCGGGAGGAAGAGGATGTGCTTGCCGTCCGGCGTCCAGTCGAGGATGCGGTTGTCGATGCCGCCGCGCGGCGGCAGCGGGCCGACGTCGTTGTAGAACGTGAGCTGGCGCGGCGCGCCTCCGTCGGTGCTGATGACGAAGACCTGGCGGCTGCCGCTGTAGTCGCCGGTGAAGGCGATCCAGCGTCCGTCGGGGGAGAACTTCGGGAAGTACTCCATCCCGTCGTCGGAGGTGAGGCGCCGCGCGTCGCCGCCGCGGGCCGAGGCGAGCCAGAGGTCGCCGGCGTAAACGAAGGCGACGGTGTCGCCGTGGATGTCGGGTTGGCGCAAGAGTCGCGTTAAGCGCTCCTGTGCGGATACGCTGGCCGTGGTTGCGGCGAGCATCAGGATCGTGATCAGCTTTTTCATGGCGTCGCTGCATAACACGGAACGGGAGGATCTCCATGCGTAGAGGGTTGTCTTTTCTGTTACTTCTCGTCGTCGCGCTCAGCACGGCGCTCGTCACGGCCTGCGGCTCGGCCAAATCCACACGTCCCGCGACCATCGCGCAGCCGGACCTCGACGCCGGCCTGGCAACCGAGCTGTTCTTCGGCTCGGGCACGCAGGCGCCGGCGAACATCGACGTCCGCGTGACGAACCGCGCCAACGTCCCCATCGTGTTGCGCCGCGTCGAGATCGACTCGCCGGGCATGGGGCAGTACGTCATCGGCCGCACCGTCCGCGATTTCCGCGAGACCATCGGGCCGGGTGAGACGAAGGTCGTGGGAGTCTTCGCCACTGCGTACGCGCAGACGACCCGCCGCCCGAGCGAGCCGCTGCAGCTGCGCGCCATCATCGAGTTCGAGGCCGGCCAGGCCCGCTGGCGCGAGATCCTGATGGCGCGGGAGTGATTGCGTCATTCGCAAACTTCGGCGACAGAGCGCGCGCGAGGCGTCTCGGGACAAGTTGTCCCCTCTCCCCGCGACGAGCGGGGAGAGCGCTAGGGTGAGGGGCGAACCCACGATGCACTCGCGGATGAACGAGTGGCCAGCTTCGAGCGGCGTAGGCGACGGCGGTGTCGACGGCAAACTATCGCGAGCGCCGTCCCTCACCCTAACCCCAATGGCCTTAACTTAGTTCTACCTTGTCACTTTTCCATTAGGTCATCGGGAAAGTGTTGTCCTCGCCGTTTGAAGCGTCTGCGGAGGAGGTCGATCAGGTCCTCGGGCGTGCGGTCGCGGCGCGGAAGATAGTGAACGAGCATCATCTGCACGTCAGCGGCGG